>CANQSY010000155.1 GCA_947626635.1 uncultured Akkermansia sp. | reverse complement strand
CGCATCTCCTTCTCGAGGCGTCGAACCGTCTCCGCCAGGGACTCGTCCTCGTTCTCGGCTGCCATGAGATCACTCTCCTCCTCTTCATCGGGCGTGTAGAGACGCAGAGCGCTTTGATCGGCACGCGCCACGCTGTGCGGCACAATGCCGTGCTGCTCGTTGTAGGCGAGTTGAATCGTGCGACGGCGGTTGGTTTCCTCGATAAGGTTTTTGATGGAATCCGTGACCACATCGCAGAAGAGCACACACTCGCCATGCACGTGGCGCGCCGCTCGTCCGGCCGTCTGCACAAGACTCGTCTCATTACGAAGGAAGCCCTCTTTATCTGCATCGAGGATACAGACGAGAGAGACCTCGGGGAGATCCAAGCCCTCGCGCAGGAGGTTGATGCCGACGAGGATGTCCACCTTACCGGATCGCAGTTTGCGAAGGATTTCCACGCGCTCGATGGCATCGACATCCGCGTGAATGTACTCCACCCGCAGGTCCACCTTGCGCAGGTAATCGGTCAGGTCCTCGGCGGTGCGTTTTGTGAGAGTCGTGATGAGCACGCGCTCGTGGGCCTCCACACGCCGGTGGCAGAGTTCAATCGTCTTGTCGATCTGACCCTCGAGCGGCAGGAGGGTGATTTTAGGTTCCGGCAAGCCGGTGGGACGAATGAGCTGCTCCACGATGAGCGGCTGGCCGATGCGGGTGGGGTCAAAGGAGTCCACCGGGGCATCGGAGGGGTGCGGACGTACCCGCACCTCGGAGATGTTGTGCAGGAACACGCCATGGAAATCCGCCGGAGCTGAGGTAATGGCCTGACTAGCTTTCGCACTCCGAGCGTGCGTGTTTCCGCGCTTCGCCTTGAGCACGGGGATGAAGCTCCTGTTGCCCGGCACGCAATTCACATATTCAAACGGACCCGGCGTCGCGCTCATGTAGAGAATCTGCGGCTGCCGCGCCATAAACTCATCGAAGCGCAGGGGACGGTTGTCCAGCGCGGAGGGGAGGCGGAAACCGTGGTCGATAAGCACTTGTTTGCGGGAGCGGTCGCCCTCGTACATCCCGCCGATCTGCGGAACCGTGGCGTGCGATTCGTCGATAATCGTGAGGTGATCGGGCGGGAAATAATCCTGCAGGGTGGATGGCGTGCTGCCGGGGGCTCTTCCGGCGAGGTGCCGCGAATAGTTTTCGATACCCTTGCAGTAACCGATCTCGTTGATGAGTTCCAGATCGTAATCCGTGCGCATTTTAAGGCGCTGCGCCTCAATGAGCTTGTTTTGCTTTTCAAACCAGGACACGCGGTCCGCCAGCTCCTCACGGATGCTCTGCATGGCTGCAGCGCGCCTTTCGGGGGCAGAGACGTATTGCTTCACGGGGAAGAAGAGGTAACTCTCGAGCTTCTCGCGCGTGCGTCCTGTGCCGACGTCGATCATGGATATCCGCTCTACCTCATCCCCGAAAAATTCAACCCGTATGGCCTCACCGTCGCTCTGACCGGGGTAAACCTCCACCACATCGCCACGTACCCGAAAAGTGCCGCGCCGGAAATCAAAATCACTGCGCTCGTAGAGCAACTCCGTGAGCCTCATCAGAAACAGGTCACGTTCCAACACCTCACCGGTTCGCAGAGACAACGTCAGCTGCTTGTAATCCTCCGGCGAACCGAGTCCGTATATGCACGACACGCTGGCAACCACGATCACGTCCCGTCTCAGGAGCAGCGACCGCATCGCATTCAGGCAGAGTCGGTCAATTTCCTCGTTGATGGCGCTGTCCTTTTCGATATACGTGTCCGTGCTGGCAATGTACGCCTCCGGTTGGTAGTAGTCGAAGTACGATACAAAATACTCCACGGCATTGTGCGGGAAGAAAGCCTTGAGCTCAGAATAGAGTTGTGCGGCGAGAGTCTTGTTGTGGGAAAGCACCAGCACGGGACGCTCCTGCTGCGCAATAATGTTCGCCATGGTGAACGTCTTGCCGCTGCCCGTCACGCCCAACAAACACTGATGACGGTTCCCGGCGCGAATGGAACGCAGGAGCTTGGCTATGGCCTGCTCCTGGTCGCCGGAAGGCTTGTAGTCCGTCACTAGTCGGAAGAGCGACATGATTCAGAAATGAGCGTTGACAGGTTGGAAACTTTCGGGCATCATGAATGCCGTCACTCTATGTATATACCCCCACAAGAAGTAAGGTACAGCAAAATCGCACGATTGACGCTCTTTCTTTGTGTCATGGCGCCATCGGGAATCGTGGCCTGGTTGGGGGGCATTCACGATGTGGTGAACTGCGCGCTGGCCTTCCTCTGGCCTCTCGCCTGGCTCATCTCGCTCGGCGGATTCCACCCCCTGCTCTCACTCTGTCTCTCCGCCCTCCTTCAAGGCGGAGCCTTTTTCTGCATAACGCGCAGCCGTACGTTAACCGCCCGCGGCAAGGCTACCATCTGCATCACCTGGGGTATGTTCTTCGCCCTCGCTCTGCGCCTCGCTCTCGCTTACGCCGCCTGGCAAAGCGTCATGCCCGCCCAACAATA
>CANQSY010000154.1 GCA_947626635.1 uncultured Akkermansia sp. | reverse complement strand
ATGCGAATCTGCTGGAATATTACGGAAAACACGAATACGGATAGTTATGAAGGAATGTACAATTGCATCGGGTTACTAAGGAGATTATCTGAACACATTTTAACTGGCAAAGATGTTTATGAATCTTTAGGGGCCTTTAATGAGGATAATATTGAACGATTAGGCTCGGTACAAAAACGCGTTCTCCGCGAAGAAATCGAAAAAGCAAAGGTCTTTGGTGATTACGAAGAAACCATCCTTGCGGCAGAGGCTCGTTTCAAGGGCGCGATCTTTTTCCTCTTTGCGAAGGAGTATGATGAAACTAACGGTTTTCGTAATAATCTGTGTTGGGGAGGAAAAGATACCTTTGAAGGGATGCTTAAAAAGGCAAAACAACTATTAGGAAAGCAGCCTCCGAATGATATCAAGAATAATGAGGAAGAAAAGAGGATAAGGTGGGCTAATTTCCTTTTCCAACTCTCATGCCCCCCTGACAAAATCGATAGTGATGGTGACAAATTCTTACGTGACAAGCAGATATTTGATTATAATAATGAAAAAGAAATTCTGACAGAAACCCATTTGCTTTGTGCTATATATGCGACAATTTCAGAATCACCGAAGGTAAATCCAGATGATTGTAAAGGATGGAGAAAGGGGCATTTTCGCAGATACAGTGGTACTATCAACGATAAGGAGTTATTGGATTTTATTGTTCAAGAAGAACCCGCCGCGCGATTGAAATGGCGCGGTAAGTTATGTCTATATAAACCCCATGCACGAGATGGACTCATTTTGGGACCGATAGGAGCCATACGTTCTGATGTGTTGCGGGGTCTTGAAAAAAAAGGCAAGATTATCATTAGCTCTGAGGCTAAACGAGGGACAAAGAATGGGAAGCTCTCCCGCTATTTATGGGGATGGGATATAAAATTTACATATAATGGGGTGAATTACATATGGCACTTTAATGATAGTATTTCCAAAGTTGGCGAAATTAAGGAGGTTGGGGAGCTAAAGTATGAAGGGGACGAGGAAGAGGAAGAAAATATTGGAATAGCTAGGGAAAAATTTGAGAAAGATCTTGAAGGATTCTTAATGAACAATAAAACGGAGAAGAGTGAGTGATTTGATATTCAAATACCGAAAGAAATGACCCGCTATATCAGCAATGAGGAGCACTACTCGGAGGTGCTGCGGCGGATGGAGCGTGTGAAGAGGGAGCTGTGGATCGGGACGGCGGATTTGAAGGACGTGTATATGCAGAATGGCACGCCGCTGCTGGGGTTGCTGGCAAAGTTGCTGAAGCGTGGGGTGAATGTGCGTCTCATCCACGCGAAGGAACCAGGGGAGAACTTCCGGGAAGATTTCGACCGCTACCCCATCCTCATCAAATCGCTTGAGCGCATGCTGTGTCCGCGCGTGCACTTCAAGCTCATCATCTACGATCTGACGGCCGCATACATCGGTTCAGCGAACTTCACAGGGGCGGGGCTGGGTGCGAAAGGAGCGAAGCGACGGAACTTTGAAGCCGGCGTTCTCACGTCCGACCCCGCACTTGTGCAGGCTGCCGTGGAGCAATTTGACACCCTATGGATGGGTGCGCCCTGCCGGAACTGCGCCCGCAAAGCCTACTGCGCCGACGGTGCAGATTGACCGACTTCCCTCTCCCTGTTTATTCAATTCGGGAGAGACATGATTGCCTTTTGCACGGCTTGGGCAAGCTCAACAGCTCGAGAAACGAGTCTGCTGGCTTTCATCCCCTGCTTGTGGCATGTACTTGATATCGCCTCCATGTATCGAATTTGTTGCGTGTTCATGCACAAGAAGTTGCAATATCTATTTTGCATTTTGTGTGATTTTAATTTTATGTTTTGTAGAAAATTCGACCAAATACTACCCCCATACGATGTCAATTCCACCGCACTTGTTATCTTGAATGATAAGCAATGGATTTGCTATGATGGTCGGCAGACAAAGACGTACCAATGCATCATCATGGGAACGAACAAAGAGACAGAAATTGACCATTATACTTGGGGGCGTATGCGCCTCGAAAACAGCTTTCTCGAATTTACGGAGGCGATCCACACGGGGCGCTACGCTATGAAGGAGGTGAAAGCTATGGTTGCTAAGGGGTTGGATCTCGCTCTTTTTACCGGATTAAGGACAAGTACATACACGCCGTTGATCTACGCTGCGAGACACGAGCGAACAGATGTGGTAAAGTACCTGCTGAGAATTACTGTTGAGGACAATGAGCAACACCAGGAATACAAGCTTTCTCCAAATGAACACACGACGTATTATACGCCGCTTATAGCAGCAGCGCTGGGCGGACATGAAGATACCGTGAGGTGTCTCTTGGAAAACGGCGCCCATGTGAACACAAAGACTTCGCACTATACAGCTCTTCTTGCAGCAACGGAGCAAAATCACATAAACGTTGTACGTATGCTGATTGCCGCCGGCGCCGATGTTTCCATTCAAGTTGGTCGCTATTCCGCCCTCGAGAAAGCCGACGATATGGGTTGTGATCTTAT
>CANQSY010000153.1 GCA_947626635.1 uncultured Akkermansia sp. | reverse complement strand
CGCGGCAAGACGCACCTGGAGGCCTCGCACGCCGCCCTGCACAAGATCAACGCCTTCATCCCGGGGCAGACCGGGAAGGACCGGCAGCACCAGCAGGAGAGCACCCTGGGACGCATTAAGGAGGCGGAGTGGGCGATACGCTACACGCAAGCCCTGCGCGCGGCGGGGAGAGGCGACCTCGCGGAGGCGGTGCAGATGCCCTTCATCACCCTGCGCGAATTCGCCGATTTGCTGACGCTCAACTACACCGCGTGGAATGCGCGAACCGACCACAAGCTCGAGGGCTGGAATGACCGCTACACGAAGGAGATCTCGCTGGCGGACGGCGTGTGGGAGAGCCGGGAGAAATACCTCACCGACACCGACGGCAGCGGCTACCGGGAGTTGCCTGCGCCGGTGCTGGCGCTCATCGCCGCGCAGCCGGAGAGGATGAGGCTGCGCCGCATGTCGCCGGCCGAGGTATGGGAGACCGAGCGGGGCAAGGTGCGCAAGATTCCCATGGGGCTCTACATCGACATGATCAAGGACGAAAAAATCTGCGGGCACAAGCTTCGCGTGCGCCACCAGCAGCTGCAAATGCAGGACAAGCTCATCTGCGCGGATCCGCTCATCTACCGCGCCGTCTGCTACACGCCGGATGCGCGCATGGAGTACCTGCTGGAGGGGGAGGAGTACCACTGCGTGGCGAACCCGTTTGACTTGGCGCACCTCGTCATTGTGGACAATGCCGGCCGCATCCTCGGCATGTGCCCGCAGCTCACGAGAGCCAGCGTGGCGGACGAAGACGCTATCCACCACCAGACCGGCAAGGTGGCCGCCATGAAAGCCGCGCTGCTCGCCGACCAACGCGCACGCTGGGCAGGCGACACCGCCCGCGAGCTGGCCAAGCACGAGGCGAACGCCGCGCTCTTCGTCGAGGGAGGCGTGCTCACCCCGGACGGCAAGCGCGCTGCAAAGCCTCTGCCGGAGGCGCGCAAGACCGCTGCCAAGCCTCTGCCGCGCAGGGCGGATGATGTGGACGCCTTCGCGGGGATGGGCGAGCTGCCGGCAAGGACAGATGCCCCGGACTCTCCGTCATCGCCGCTGAGCTACCCTGAAGACCCGATCGATTTCATGTAATCACTTTTTACCCTACACAACTATGAAAACAACAACCATAAGCAACACCGACTATGCCGCGCAGCGCGCCAAGCTGGCCGCGGCGGATTACAACCCGGACGCGCACGCGCAACTCGCCTGGCTCATCGAGCTGGCAGAGGAGCGCGGTTGGAGCCTCGCGAAATTGGCGGGCGATATCGGCATGAGCAGCACCACGCTCTCGCGCCTCATCGGCGGCACCTACCACGGCGACAGGAAGAGGAACTTCGGGCTCATCGCGGCCTTCCGCGAACGCTACGAGGCGCGCCGCACCGTGGCGGATGAGATCTTCGTGGAGACCTCCATCGCCAAGAAGGTGTGGCAGAGCATCGACTACGCCAGCCAGTACCAGGAGATCGTCTCCATCATCGGAAACTCCCAGTGGGGCAAGACAACCGCCTGCGAGGAGTACCGCCGCCGCAAGCTTGAGGCGGGCTCCGACGCGGTCATCATGCTCCGCCTCGGGGTAAAGCCCAGCCCCAGCGGCGTTGCTCGGCAGCTGGGCAAGGAACTGGGGCTGCCGCAGCGCTCCATCTACGCCGAGCGCCTCGCCGGGCTCAAGCGCACGCTCTCAAGCCGCCACGTGCTCATCGTGGATGAGGTGCACCAGGCCGCCACGGCGCGCCAGAACGGGCTCAACACCATCGAGATGCTGCGCGAACTCTACGATGCCTCGCACTGCGGGATGGTGCTCGTGGGAACCAACGTGTGGGGGCGCGTGCTGGAGGGGGACACGCTGCCGGAGTGGCAGGGCGTGCTGGGGCAGACGATGCTGCGCGGCATCTCCGTCGTGCTGCCGCCCAAGCTCGGGTACCGAGACCAGCAAGCCATCTGGGAAGGCTACGGACTCCCGGAGCCGAGCAAGGAGGAGCGCGCCGTGGTGCAGGAAATCGTGGAGGACTACGGGCTCGGGCGGCTCGTGAAGCGCATGAGGGCGGCCAAGACCGCAGCCACGCGCGCGGGCAAGCCCTTCGAGTGGCGCCATTTCGTCGCCGTGCACCGCCAGCTGGAAGCCCTGGAGGGCGGAGACTACGAAGAAGAAGCCGAATAACGACCATGACCAAATACATCATCATGGGGCTGAGAAAGCGGACGGGTGAGCCGGAGTTGCGCATCGTGTCCTCCGTGGAGGCTTACCGAGCCGAGACGGCATCGATGGAAAATTTCCTGGCCTACCCGTGGGAGCGCCTGGAGCAGGCGCAGCAATCGCTGCGCGCCATGCCCTGGGCGACCGACCGACAAAAGGAAAAGCTGCTGCGCAAGCTCCGCGCCATCAGCCGTCTCTCATGAAACCATGAACGAAAGGAGTAAATATGAATAATCCATGGCTCATGGAGATGGGGGTATCCGAGGAGGATGCGATGAGGATCGCGCGGGAGTTGCTGGAGCGCAGCCCACGGGCGAAGAAGGGGGTG
>CANQSY010000152.1 GCA_947626635.1 uncultured Akkermansia sp. | reverse complement strand
GTGAGCCGCGTGGGGGAGATGCCGCCCGGCGTGCGCACAAACTCCGCATAGTCGTACTCGGTGGAAAAATGCACGAATTCGCCGCCGTTCACCATCGCGTGGCCCCAGGGCGTCCACTCCACCCAGGCCCAGAGGGCCGGCCCCTCCCGGTGCAGCGCCCGTATCCAGCCGGCGGCGCGCGTCTCCGGCGCGGCGTTCATGCTGGCGTGGTCTCGCGTGATGAGCAGCCCACGCCCTGCGCCCTCCTGCCGCGCAAAGGCGTCGGCGAGTTTTTGCAGAGTCTCCTCCGTGGCCAGCTCGTGCAGTTGGGCGGCGTCCCCCTCCGTCAGCCCAAAAACGCGCGCCACGCTTTTCGGGCACGGCGTGAGGTGGTCAAACACGGTCTCGATACAGCACCAGCCCGACCGAGGCACGCTCCCGATTTTCCAGGGCGCCCGTGGGGAGGAGGGGTCTGCGTAGGGTTTAACGTTTGCCATGTTTTGCGTTTTTGGGGTCTATTTGCGTTTTGCAGGGGGTCTGCAAGGGGGGATTAGGGTCTTGCGGGGTAGTTTTACCTCCCGGCGAGGCAACGGGCTTTCTGGGCCCGAATTTTCAAGAGCGCCCTCGGTGGGGAGATGCGGCCCTTGCCATGCGGGCTTTTTATCACGCTTTTTTCGCTTGGCAAGGTGAGCCTCCCCGTTTTCACTGCCTTCTCTCTTTTCACCTGTTTTGCCCAACTCACCCAAACCGGTGAAAGCGGTGAAGAGGGGGATTTGGGGGAGACTCCCCTTGCCCGGGCTCAAAATCGTGCTACAAGGGAGGCGCACAGAGCGCGTGCTTTGCAGGCGGTCCGGCGCCGCCGGGCAGCGGGTGCAAGCCCCGCCGCGCTGCGTTTCCATCCGCAGGGATGGGTTTCATAGGTAGTAGCAGACAGAGAGCGGGCGGCGCGGCGCCAACAGCCGCGCCGCCCAACATCCCCCCCAAAAAAACGACACATGAAAATCGCCATCGACATAGGACACGTAAACCGCAGCGGCTCGCGCGGGCTCTACGGCCTGGAGGAGCACGAGCGCGCACAAGTCATCGCCGAGGAATTGCAGCGCCTGCTGCGCAAGGCCGGTCACATCGCCAACCTCTTCGACATCCCCACGCTCGGCAATGACGAGGAGCTCGTGCGCGTGGCCAAGGCCATCAACGAGGGGTATTACGACCTCTCAATCTCCATCCACTTTGACTGGGCCGCGACGCCCGGCCCGCACGGCGGCCACGTGTGCTACATCTCGGAGCGCGGCAAGGCGGTGGCGCAATGCGTGGCAGCGCACCTCTGCGCGCTGCTCCCCGGCAGGGCGGACTCCATCGTTCACCGCCCCGGGCTCTACATCCTCAAGCACACTGTGCCGCCCGCCATCCTCTGCGAATGCGGATTTGGCACCTCGCCGCAAGACGCCGCCATCCTCCGCGACCAGCCGGACGCCATCGCCCGAGCGATAGCCAAGGGCATCGCCGACTACAACGCAACACTCGCATGATCGCTCTCCTACCACTGCTCGCCGATATCTCAGCCCAGGACGTTGGGCAGATCATCGTCACGCTTGTCACCGGTGGTTGCATCGGGGCAGGCGCCTACATGACCGGCAAGGCAAAGGCTGTGCACATCCAGCCGCAGCCGCTGGAGGTGACCGCCACCAAGGAATTCGTCACTCGACAGGAGATGCGCGAAGAAGTCAACAAGCTCTCCCAGCGTATCGACCTTGTCACCACCTCTTCCGCTCGGATCGAAGGCAAGATCGACCAGATCGCCATCACCCAGCAGCAAATCCTCAAAGCCCAAATCCAACATGACTGACCGCGATATCTCCCTGCGTCACGCTATCCTCGAGGAGCTCGATAACACGCCGCGCTCCTACCTCCAGCCGGACCGCGCCCTGCGCGCCTCCCTCCGGCTCTCCGTCTGCCCGCCTCCCACCGATGCCGAGACCACCGACGCCTTGCGACGCCTGGAGGCTGAGGCCATGGTGCATTGCGAGGTGGACGCCTTGGGCACCCTCAAGTGGTGCATCACCGGTATCGGCCGCGCTGCCCTCAACGAGCGATGAAGAAGCTGCGCAAAGACTCCAAGTTTGGCTTGCTCTCCGATGCCCTTCGCGATGAGCTTGCAGAGCTCATGCTCTCCGGCAAGGCAGGTCTCGACGATGTCCAAGCCTGGCTTGCCAAGCACGGCGTGGTGGTGAGTCTGCAATCCATCAGCGAGTACTACCGCAACCACGTGCTGCCCACCAAATGGCGCCGGATGAACCGCGTCGCCACCGCGCTCAATAAGGTGGACGATGCGCCTGCATCCGATGCCGCGCACCGCGCCGTGGCGCAAAAAGTCTTCGAGCTCTCGACCGATCCGCATGCCGATCCCAAGCTGCTCTCCGAGTTCTACAAGCTGATGCTTGCCGGGCAAAGGCAAGCCGTGGACGAGCGCAAGCTCGCCCTGCTGGAGGCCAAGGCCAAAGCCGCCGACGAAGCCCAGGAGGCCCTCAGGCAAGATGACCTCACCCCCGAAGAGCGCGAGCAAAAAATCCGCGAAATTTTCGGCCTCGTATGACCGCTTCCACCTCCACTACTGCCCG
>CANQSY010000151.1 GCA_947626635.1 uncultured Akkermansia sp. | reverse complement strand
CATGCCATTTTTGCTATCAAATGTGTAACCTATGTTTTGAAACTTTTCTGTTACCTATGTCATGAGACTGTACCGGAAGTCGTGGATGTGCTCCAGGAAGAAGCGAGCCGTAGCTATTTCAAGTTCGAATTTCCAGTCGTCGTCGTCCATGAGGAGTTCGAGCTGTTCCGGGTTGTCGAGATTTTTGGCGATATTCTCGTAGGCATCGGCGGCGTGGGGAGCGCCCAGACGTCGCATGAGCGCGATGAAGCGCGTCTGTTCCTCGGCGGGCATCCTCCCGAACCAAAGTTTTTCCAGCGAGGTGATGAGCACGGCATCCCGCAGGAACGGTGTGTCGGCTTCTCTCCCGTGGGTGAGCAGCCATGCCTCCACGGAGTTGTTTCGTGGCTCCGGAAGACCGGCTTTGGCGAGTTGTGCGGCGTAGGCGCCCGCTCTCAAGGGAAGTTGTGGGTGCTCGGAGTAGCGGAGGAGGATGTCGTGTGAGTCATCGCTTCGCGCGATAAGTTCGATGAGTTCAGCCGCCTCTTCGCGCAACCCGCTTTGCAGGGCTTTTTCTGCTTGCTGAGCAAGGAAAGGAGCCGGGAAGGAGAGCGCTGTGGAGTCCCGCACGGCTGAGAGGATGGGGCGCAGGATGTCCTGGCTGTCCTTCTCGCTAAAACCGGATTGCTGCCAGAGGGGAATGGCGAGCAGCTTTTGCGAGGCGCGTGTCGGGTCGATGCGGGCGAGCAGCGCGATAGCCGCCTCCAAGGCCTGCGGGTACATCTTGTGGGCGCGCATCTCCGTCTCGTGGGCGCGCATCTCCGGCGTCGGGGTGAAAATGGCGCAGATGGCGTCGAAGGAAGCTGCGAGTTCTTCCGCGCTGTACGGCAAGATCGCAGCTCGGCAGATATCCGGCAGCAGAGCCACCCCCTCGCCGAACTGCAGCGGAGGCGGCTGAAGTTCTATCCCCCGCTTGCGCAACTTCTCCATCAGTTGAGGCTGCATCGCGAGCAAATCGCACGGACAGAATCCAGGGAAATCCTCATCGTCTTCGACGCGCGAGTAGGGGTCGGCTCCGTTGTGCAGGAGAAACTCGAGGGCGTCTAAAGCTTGAGGGATGAGGGGTGAGTCGGGTCCGGTTATCGTCAGCTCCTTGGCGAGAGAGAAGAGGGCAGTGTTGCCGGGTATGTCGTCCCTGACGTCAGCTATCTTGGCACCGTGTCGGAGGAGGATGTTCAAGCAAGCCACGTGGTCCCCGGGAAAGAGGCCACTACCTTCGGCTGCGATATGCAGCAGTCCCTCCGTGCTCACCTCGGGATTTTCCAGTAGTCTGCTGAGCACGCGAGGCCAGCCATGCAACGCCGGCGGCTTGCCGCTTTCTTCATTCGGCTTGGCTCCTTTTTCCATGAGGTAGAGAATGACGTCCTCATTCTCGCAGGCGTAGGCCGCTTCCGTCAGGAAATCATCTTCTCGGCTGCCGGAGCGCGCGAATTCAGCTCCTCCCGCAAGGAGTGTATCCACGAGTCGGATGAGTGTTTCTTTCGGTGTGTCCGGCAGGATGGACGTATCGACGGCGAGCAGGAGCGGCGAGTCTCCTTCTCCACTGTGCGCGTTCGCGTCCGCCCCATCCAGAAGCAAACAGCGTGCCAGTTCCGACTTCTTAAAGAAACAGGCGAGCTGCAGCATCCCCGGACCGGCGTCGCTCTCCTTCGGCTGCATGGATCCGGTGCGCTCAAATTCATCCAGCGTCCGCTGGAACATTTCGATAAACTCGGGCTCGACCACATCCTGAGCAGCCAGCTCCGGCAGGTCGCGATCCCTGATCTGCGCCAGTTCCGCCGCCGCCTGCTCCGTGGCGTGTCCCGCTCCTCCTCTATCGCACCCCGTAAGCGCGATACACCCTGCTGCGACCACAGCCATCACTGCTCCCCATCTTCTCATGCTTCCTACCTTATCAGATTTTCCCTCCCATTTCAAGTAATCCCCCTCATGATCACACGCCAAAGGCCACACGTGTCCCAATAAAATCTTCTCCGGGCTTATTCAACCCATTTCCCATGCGCTTCCCATGAACGAAGGAAGTAGGACGTCAAAGCCCACGAGGGATCGGAGGCGGATTAGCCAAAAGCAACAGCTTTTGCCCCAAAGGGGTAAGGAGTCGAGGGGCGACTCCGAAGCAAGGAGGCATGGAGTAACCATGAACCCTTCTTGCTACTATCTTCGTTGACCCTGAAAATTCCGCTATGCTACTGCTCTGCTTCCCCGCGCCATTGACGCGCGAATTACCTGAAAAAGCCCCTGAAGGCATGTAAGGGGATTGGACAACGCGTAAGCGTTGCCCGTAGGGCGAGCAGGCAAGGCGGTCGACGGCTGTAAGACCGATTAGCCAGCCCGCAGGGCTGCCCCGGAGGGGCAAAAGCTCGTGAGGCGAGCTTGAGGCAATGGGGTGCCTACGAGTCAACGGAATTCGTAAATAACCAATGGCTTATGCTGCATGATGCGCCGTTAACCACTCATTGAGGGTGTTTTTCTTGGGACGGATGTGCAGGGAGTCCGCGTGATCGGACAAAAATAGTGTACCGAAAAAAGAAAAGCGTTCGGACATAATTAGTGTACCGAAGTGTTCCGCAA
>CANQSY010000150.1 GCA_947626635.1 uncultured Akkermansia sp. | reverse complement strand
GCGGTTGGACAAAAGCGCAGCTTTTGCCCGCAGGGCGCTGAGGTAGTGCGGTACCGAAGCGTCAATTTGCGACATACGATTTACGATGTGGGAATAATGCGCGCTGACGCGCGGGGGAGAGGAGCGAGAGCTTGTGAGGCGAGCTTTGAGACAAAACTGCTGACGTCCGTCGTCTCAGAGAAGAGCTTGGGCCGCTTGACGCGGGCAGGGAGAGGAGCAGATGGCAGAGACAACCGCGATACCATCTCCGATGCCCGTGGCGCGAAGGGCTCTTGCCCGTTCGGCGTCGATGCCACCGATAGCTACCACCGGCACGGGAGATCGGACAGCCAGACGAGTCCAGCCGTCGATGCCCAAATCTTTCGGTGCATTTTTCTTGGAGATGGTGGGAAAAACCGGTCCGCAACCGACGTAATCCACGAGCATGGGGTCCACGGCAAGCATCTGCTGTTCCGTGGAGACCGAGAGTCCGAGAATTTTGTCGGGTCCGAGAAGATCGCGAGCCTTTGCGGGCGCCATATCGGATTGACCGATATGGGCGCCCTCTGCATCGATGCGGCAGGCGAGTTCAACGCGATTGTTGATGATGAGGGGGACCCCGACGGAGCGGAGGTAGGAATGAAGAGCCTCCGCTTCACGGAGCACCGTGCGTTTATCGGGACAGGTGCTGCGGTACTGCACGATGGTCACTCCTCCCTCCACCGCCTGCTGAACGGTGTGGAGCAGGCCGGTGGCGCACTTCTCGGCCTCATCCGTGACGAGGTAGAGATGCAGGGGGAGTGATGCGAAACGTCTCACGCGAAGAGAGGGGTGGAGTAATAGCGATCGGCGGAGTCCGGGAGGATGGCGACGATCGTCTTGCCGGCGGATTCCGGACGCAGGGCGACCTGAGTGGCGGCCCAGAGGGCGGCGCCTGCCGAGATGCCCACGAGGATGCCGTCCCGCTTGCCGAGCTCCTTCGCCGTGGCGAAAGGAACCTCATTGTCCACGGGGATGATCTCGTCGTACACCGACGTATCCAACGTGGCGGGGACGAAGCCGGCGCCGATGCCCTGGATCTTGTGACTGCCGGGGACACCGGTTGAAAGCACAGCCGAGGTGGAGGGCTCCACCGCCACGACACGCACGTCGGGTTTCTTCTCCTTGAGAAACTTGCCCGCACCGGAGAGGGTGCCTCCCGTGCCCACGCCGGACACGAGCACATCCACGGTACCCTCCGTGTCGTCCCAGATCTCGGGACCGGTGGTGGCGTAGTGGGTGGCGGGGTTAACGGGGTTGTCGAATTGTCCGGCGATGATGGAGCCGGGGGTCTGTTCATGCAGCTCCTGCGCCTTGGCGATGGCGCCCTTCATGCCCTTGGCGCCGTCGGTGAGCACGATCTCCGCGCCGTAGGCCTTGAGGATATTGCGGCGTTCCACGCTCATGGTTTCAGGCATGGTGAGAATCGTGCGGTAACCTTTGGCGGCAGCGATGGCGGCGAGACCGATGCCGGTGTTGCCGCTGGTGGGTTCGATGATGATACCCCCGGGCCGGAGTCGGCCGGATTTTTCGGCGTCCTCAATGATCGCCTTGGCGATGCGATCCTTCACGCTGCCGGCGGGGTTGAAGTACTCCAGCTTCACGAGGAGGCGCGCCTTGAGACCGTGCGCTTGGTTGTAGTGAACCGGTTCCAGCAGGGGGGTGTGCCCCACGAGTTCCGTTGCAGATTGGTAAATTTTCATGGTCTTATTGAATGGTTGAGAAGGCTTGTTCAAGGTCATCGATGATGTCCTGCGCATTCTCGATGCCGATGGAGAGACGGACGGTGGAGGGCGTGATGCCACCGGCGCGCAGCTCCTCCTCGCTGAGCTGAGAATGCGTCGTCGAGGCCGGGTGAATCACGAGGCTCTTCGCATCCGCCACATTCGCCAGCAGGGAGAAGAGTTTGAGACTCTCGCAGAACTGCTGCGCCTTTTGCTTGCCGCCCTTGATTTCGAAGGTGAAGATGCTGGCGCCGCCGTTGGGATAGTATTTCTTGTAGAGCTCATGGTTGCGGTGGCTGGGCAGGACGGGATGATTCACCTTCTCCACTTGCGGATGGCGGCTCAGGTAGTCCACGACGGCGAGCGCATTCTGCACGTGCCGCTCGACGCGCAGCGAGAGCGTCTCCAGTCCCTGAAGCAGGAGGAAGGAATTGAACGGACTGATGGCCGCCCCTTGGTCGCGCAGCAGGGTGGTGCGTATCTTCGTGATGTACGCCGCTGCACCGGCAGCCTCCGTGAACACGAGACCGTGGTAACTGGGATTCGGCTTGGAGAGACCGGGGAACTTGTCGTTCTGCGTCCAGTCAAATTTCCCGCCGTCGATGATGAGACCGCCCATCACCGTCCCGTGACCGCCGATGAATTTCGTCGCGCTGTGGACCACCACATCCGCGCCGTGCTCAATCGGACGCAGCAGGTAGGGCGTGGCGAAGGTGTTGTCCACCACCAGCGGAATCCCGTGCTTGTGCGCGATGGCGGCAATGGCTTCAATGTCCGCCACGTCGCTGTTCGGGTTGCCCAGACTCTCCACGTAGAGCAGCTTCGTGTTCGGACGTATCGCTGCCTCGTAGTTGCCCGGCTCCGCCGCGTC
>CANQSY010000149.1 GCA_947626635.1 uncultured Akkermansia sp. | reverse complement strand
TCGTCTACGCGTCCTGCTTGAATGCTCCCACCTTTTTAACAAAAATTCAACTTTCCACAAAAATTTGGCTTGACCCGGATTTTTTTTTTGTGCCCCCACTATGTGCCCCTAAATGTGCCCCCTCTTTACCATACGCCCCGACCCCTTGCCATGATAAAAAATGCGTCTGTCAGTCGCTTACAACTTCTGGCAGACGCTAAAATACTTGTTTTTTGCTAGCAGGGAGGTGATTTGAACACCCGACCAAAGGCTTATGAGTCCTCTGCTCTACCACTGAGCTACCCTGCCGTGCTGCGGGCGGCAGTATAGCCGCGCTGCGGACGTTTGTCCAGTAAAATTTGAGGGAAAGATCAAGAATTTTGCGGAATCCAGCTTGGGGAAGAGCATGGCTGCTGCTGAGTGATGCAGTGAATGGCGCCGCCTTCTATGAGGAGAGACCTTGCATCAAAACCCTGCACGTCGTGTTGGGGAAAACATTCGCGCAAGATGCCGAGAGCTCGATCGTCATTGCAGTGTTGAGCGAAGGTGGGCACGACAAGGCAGCCGTTGCAAATGAGGAAATTGGCGTAGCTGGCGGGAAGCTGCGCAAGGCGCCAGTCGGGTCGAGTAAGAGGCGTCGGCATGGGGAGCGGGATCACCTCCACGCGACTGCCCGTCTGTGTGCGGAGATCTTGCAGTCTCTCGGCATTTTCCGCTAGAGCTTTGTAGTGCGGGCTGTGCGGATTGTCTTCTGAAACGGCGACAACGACGTCCGGGCGGACGAAGCGCACCATGTCATCGATGTGGCCGCCTGTGTCGTCTCCTTCAATGCCGGAACCCAGCCAGAACACATGCGTGATACCCATCATGCGCAGCAGCTCCGCTTCCACATCTTGCTTGGTGACGCCGGGATTGCGGTTCGGGTTGAGCAGGACGGCTTCCGTCGTGAGAACCAAACCTTCGCCGTTGCCCTCGATGGCTCCTCCTTCCAGGACCATGCGACTCGTCAGGCGGGGTAGAGAAAGACTTTCAGCCATGAGACGGGGTATCTCATTGTCCTTATCCCAAGGCGGGAATTGTCCCCCCCATGCGTTGAATTGCCAATCTGCCAATTGCAGGGTGCCGTCCTCTCGGCGTACGAAAATTCCACCGTGATCCCGGCACCACACGTCATCCGTCGGATGGTCAAAGAGGCGGTATGACACCCCGTCGAGCAGACCGTCGATATGCGGGTGTAATTCCGCGCTTGCGTTAATGAAGACGTCTGCATGGGGCGAAAGAACATGCGCGAGAGCAACGAAGCGGTCTTCAAGTTCACGGAGTTCTCCGTCCCAGAGGTCGGCGCGGTGCGGCCATGAGAGCCAAACGGCTTTTTGGGGTTCCCATTCGGCGGGCCACCGGAGCTGCCGCCCGCTGAGGGCTTGGACGGAGAAGGTGCTCATGAGATAACGGGAAGCCAAACGGTGGTGCAGCAATCAGCGCTGTTCGTGCAGCACGGGGTTGATCTTGGCCAGAGCTTCCACAATGCGATCATTCACGCTGTGCCGGAGCATCCCATCCGCCATACGGCAGGCGTTGAGTATAGCACGCGCATTGGCTGAGCCGTGAGCAATGATGGAGACACCGTTCACGCCCATGAGGGGGCAGCCTCCTACGCTGTCGGCGCTCATGCGGTTGGCTATGTCACGGAAGACGTGACGCATTGCAAACGCTCCCATCATAGCAATGGGACTGCGTTTGATGCCTGCTTTGAGCCAGTGGGTGAAAGCTTTGGCTGTGGCCTCGACGCTTTTGAGAAGAATGTTGCCGGTGAAACCGTCGGTGAGCGCCACGTCGAGGTCTGATTCGAAGAGATCGTGACCTTCGCAGTTGCCGGTGAAGCGGAAGGGAAGCAGCTGTTGTTCGTCGAGGATCTGGAGCAGGTGATGAGCCTCCTTAGAGAACTCGCTGCCCTTGCAGTCTTCCGTGCCGTTGCTCATGACGGCGACATTTGGCATGGGGCGGTCGTATATGCAGCGGGCCATCATGGCGGACATCACGGCATAACCCACTAAATGACTTGGCTTGGCATCCGGGTTGGCGCCGGTATCACTCACCAGTACGTAGCCATGTACACTCGGCATGGGTGAGACGATTCCCGCACGCTCCACTCCTTCCAGAAGCCGCAGCTTAATGGTACTCGCAGCAACCGCAGCTCCCGTGTTGCCGGCGGAAACAACGGCATCGCAATCCCCTCCCTTGACGAGATCCACGGCACGACTCATCGAGGAGTCTTTTTTTTGCCGGACAGCAGTGAGTCCACTTTCGTCCATGGAAACAACCTCCGGGGCGTGCACGATATGCAGTCTGCTATCTCCTCCTATCCCTGCGGCATCGCTTGCTTTGCGCAGCACGGTTTCGTCGCCGACCAAGTAGAGAGCATCCAGACGTTCCAAGCGCTCCAGCGCGAGTTTTGCTCCGTCAATATTGATCTGAGGGGCGTCATCGCCACCCATTGCATCAAGCGCTAATTTCATTGTTCGGAGGGCTGTTCTTTATTTGAGCGTACTCTACCATAACCAGCCGTGATGTCAATCCAAAAGAATTAACAAAACGCGCACTTGCGGATCGCAAAATTTTAATGAGTATGTGAATTGCAAGAACAAATGCGACATATGACAGAAATAGTTGAGGTCATGCGAAGAGAGGGGTAAAATAGTGACG
>CANQSY010000148.1 GCA_947626635.1 uncultured Akkermansia sp. | reverse complement strand
TGGGGGTATCCGAGGAGGATGCGATGAGGATCGCGCGGGAGTTGCTGGAGCGCAGCCCACGGGCGAAGAAGGGGGTGGCGCGGCTCAACTGGTGCCGCAATATCATCGTTGCGGGGAGCAGGGAGCTCGATGAGGCGAGATGCTCGGTGACTCTGCGCAAGGCGATGGAGGTATCGCTGCAAGAGAGGGAGGGGAGGCGGCAGAGAACGGTGCAGGAGCTGCGGTGGGTGCTTGAGCGCTTCCGGAAAGGAGCTGCCGGCTTTGCCGGGATGAAGCTGCGCAACATCCGCGCAAGCCACTGCAAGGAGGCGCTGGAGAAGCTCTTCAAGACGGCTCCGCAATTCCTCAAGGGGCGCATCGTGCTGCACTCGGTCTTCGCCTGCGGCATACGGCACGGGTGGTGCAGCAGCAACCCGGTGGACGGGGTGCTCAAACCGCGCGTGCAGGAGGCGGAGATCACCGCGCTGACGCTGGAGAAAATCGGGAAGCTGCTGAGGGCGGCGCAGATGCCGGAGCACCGAGAGTGCGCGGCCGTGCTGGGGCTCATGCTCTGGGCGGGGGTGAGGCCGACGGAGGCGCAGAGGCTGAGCTGGGAGGACATCAACTGGGAGGAGGGAGCCATCCTCCTGCCGGCGCAGCACAGCAAGACGGGCGGTGCGAGGTGCATCACGCTCCAACCGGTGCTGCGCGAGTGGCTGCTGGGGTGCGCCGGGGCGGAGAGGAGCGGCGCGATAAGACCGCCGTGCTGGCGTGCCAGGTGGATGAGGCTGCGGCGGGAGGCTGACATCGGGGAGTGGCAGCATGACGTGCTGCGGCATACCTTCGCCAGCTACCACCTCAAACACTTCCGGAACCTCGCCCAGTTGCAGCGCGAGATGGGGCATTCCACGCTCGCGCTGCTGCGCACGCGCTATCTGAACATGCGCGGCATCAGCCAGGAGCAAGCGGACTTGTTCTGGTCTCCCGACTTCACTCAAAAAATAACCTCAACTACAAACCAACCACAACAATGATCAACGCAAAATCATATATCGCGGCACGCAATATCAACGACGTGCTCAGCCAATTAGGCATCGGCCCGTGGCTCATGAAGGCTTATGGAACAGAGGTGGAGGACCGCATCATCATCCAGTACCGCAGCGAAGAGCTGGGAGAAACCCGCCAGGTGATGGCGGAGCCGCGCAAGCTCGTTGCCTGGATGCGCCCGCGCGCCACGCGCCCGCGCTTCATGCTCCACGAGCTCAAGGAGATACTCGACCGCAAGCCCGTCCGTCCCGCCCCGCCGCAGCAGGGGATGCTCTGGAAGAAGGAGGAGCTGCCGCCCATGGTGGACTGGACGCTCCGCGACTGATTTTTTCAACCAACCAAATATACAACAATGACCACAAAAATAACCACACGCAACTCCGGTATCAGCTCCAAAGCTGACTACGAATCCAAAGTAAACGCATGCGCCGATCTCGAAGTCCAGCTTCGCGCCATCACCGCCGAGATGGACTCCCGCATCCAGGCCGTCCGCGATGAGTACGACTCCCGCATCGGCTCCCTCACCAACCGCCGCGACGCCCTCCTCAACGCCTGCTCGCTCTACGCCTCCATGCACCGCGACGAAGTCCTCAAGCCCGGCCTTCGCAGCGGCGAAACAGCCCTCGCCACCTACGGCTTCAACCTCGGCAACCCCACCCTCGTGCTGCTCAACCGCAAGCATACGTGGAAAACCGTCTGCGCCGCCATCATCGCCAAAGGCTCCGCCTGGGTCGAAAAATACATCACCCAACCCGACCCCAAACCCAACAAGGACGCCATGAAAGCCGGCCTCTCGGAAACCGAGCTCGCCGAGCTCGGCTGCCGCATCGAGCAGACGGACGCCTACTACATCAAAGCCAAAGACCGCACCGAAGCCTGACCCATGAACACGCCGTTGAGCAAACGACAAAAGGCAGTCCTCTCCCAGATGGCTGCCAAAGCCTTCAAACTCTGCGGAGCCGCAATGGGTTTTGCCTCTGCCTCCGAATACCGCCACGCCGTCTGCCAATCCCTGCGCGGCGTGGCGGGCCTCACGGCCTGCTCCCAACAAGACTACATACCCCTCTACAACCACTTCGCCGCCATCCTCGGCATCCGCCCCCTCGCCGACCACACCCCCCAGGATGACCTCTCCCGCGCCCTCTGGTGCCTCCGCGACGCCCTCCACCGCTTCGAACTCTCCGATGCCTACGCCGCCGCCATCCTCCGCGACCGCGGCGCCATCGGCCCGGACCTCGACACCCTCGCCTCCTCCGCCGGCCCCCGCGTAGTGCAGCAGGTGACCTACACCATCATCAACCGCGGCCGCTCCAAACTCCGCAAACTCGAGCATTCCCTCTCCCTCCCCAAAACCTCCGAGTTCCATTCCTCCCCCTCCACCCTCCCTCCCGGCAGACTAAAAGACTATTTCGGCTCCTCAATTTAACCAACAACCCGCGCAGCAATGCGCGGTTTTTTTTGCCCCGTTTAATTTGCTAATCTATCCTGCAAATTCCCCCTTTTCCCCCCTCTTTTCGCCCCAAATTGCTAACCCACCCCCCATCCACCCTAACCCCCTCATTTCACCCCTCTTAACCCCTCCCTCCCCCCTGTTACCCCTCCCCGCATCTTTCATGAGGGAGAGGGCAGGGCAAACGCATTAGGAAATGCGTTTGCTATTTACGATTTACGATTTACGATTTACGATTTAT
>CANQSY010000147.1 GCA_947626635.1 uncultured Akkermansia sp. | reverse complement strand
GATATCTTGGGCGAACTCCCGCTCCGGCAAGGTGATTCTATCACCTCACGCCCATTTTAACAGATCTTTTAATTAAGGGGCGTATGGAGGATGGAGAAGGACGCCTGATCGATTTCCGCAACACGATCATCCTGCTGACCACCAATGTCGGTACCGATGAGATGATGAGCCTATGTGCGGATCCGGAGCTGATGCCGAGTGCCGAAGCCGTGGAGCAGGCCATGCACGAGGCGATGCTCAAGGTGTTCCCGCCGGCTCTGCTCGGACGTATCGTCACCATTCCGTACTACCCGCTCTCTCAGGAGGTGATGAGCAAGATCATCGGGCTGAAACTCGGCAAGGTGGCCCGCCGGTTGAAGTCCGGCTACGGGGCGGAACTCGTGTGGGGAGAGGACCTCACGCGCTACGTCATGGAGCAGGCAAAGCGGGCGGATGCCGGTGCTCGCATCATCGACAACATTATCACGCATTCGATCCTTCCCCGCCTCAGCTCGCTCATGCTCCGTTCCGTCCTGGAACAGAACAATTATTCGAAAGTTACCCTCACGATCAAAGACAACGCGATAGAGGTGCAGCCGTCTTAATCCCCGTACCGGTGGGAAACACGCTCCCCACCGGTTCAGGTGCCCGGCGTGACCGAAACACCAAGAGAGAACCATGATATACACGATAGAGATCAGAGAGATTGATGGGAAAGCCCCGGAGGCAACCCTTGCCGCCTTGCGCATCATTGAGGGCTGTGAGGAGATGTCTTCGCTGTATCGCTATGAGGTGCTCATCCGGGATACCTCGATGGGAGACGACAGTGAGGCTAAGATGCGGGAATACTTGGGCAAGAGAGTCTTGCTGGTCGTGTCGTCCGCCAAGGACAAAATCGACAAAGCATCCGTTCGGGAAATTCAGCGCGTGGCCGGCGTTGTGATGTCGATCGAATCGACGACAGAAGCCACGACGTTGTCCGAGAACGCCGCCTGGTATAAGTGGACGATACGTCCCGCGCTGGCATGCGCGTGCTACTCGAAGAACCGCCTCGTGTACACGAGGGAGTCGCTCGAATTAGACTCGAACAATAAGGACCAATCCCCCGTCCTTGCATTCTTCCGGCGCCTCGGTGAATGCTGGGATACGGATGTGCAGGTATCGGAAGAGGCTCAGAAGCGGCTTGCGACGGATGCACGAATTCAGTGGGTGCAAAATGATGAAAGCGACTACGATTTCATGAGTCGGTTAGCCTCCACGTGGGGGCTGGCTTATGTGTGGGAAGTTCCGAAGGATGCCAAGAAGGAGCGGATGATTGTCTTTGATGCCCTCAGCGAGTCGGACTCGCGATTGCAGGAAGAGACCCCCGTTCAAATTGGCATCAGCGCGGCGAAAACGCGCTTCTGGAGCAAGCACTACGGGACGCAGGAATTCGCGAAAGATGAGCTCAAACTGCAACTGTACGGCGATGGGAAAGAAGTGTCGAATTCCGTGAAGTTCAGTTCCTATGAGCTGGGGAACATCCTGATGAAAAAGCTCACGGACGATGACATGGCACATCGCGAGGCTGTTTTGCGCGCGATTCACGACAATCGCGGCGGTTGCTTGGGCCTCTATTACCATGGAAACAGTGATTCCGACCTCCCCGTGATCGGCAGGGAAGTGCATTTTAAGGTGGCCGCGAGGAAGGATGGCGGCTTGCAGTGCAGCCCATCCACCCGCTATATGCTCACCAAGATGAAAATTCAGGTGACGCAGAACACGTGGCAGGCTGAGGTGGAGGGAACGCATATCGATGAAGCCCGACAGCCCAAGTGCCTCTGCTTGCTGCCGCGTCCGGTGATTGTCAATCATCACGCACCCGGAACGGCGGATATGCTGACAGCCGGGGAAAATGGACCGTTGCCTAAGATGCGTCTGTTTGTAGCGCAGGTGGTGGATACCGCTCCCTTTTCGTACGAGGAAGATAAAAAGCGTGTCACCGAGAACACCTGCAAGGTGCGGGAAATTGCTCCGTTGAAGTACACGGGGACAGGACAAGAGTCCATCTCGTTTGCCAATGAAATTGTGGTGGAACTCGGTTCCCCCTTCGCGGATAAAAACAGCGGGTTGCTCGCACGCCCGAGGGTCGGGAATGTGCTGGTGTGTCTCGACCGGGGTGATTTCAGTCTGCCCGTTGCCATCAGCTCCCTGTATCGCGACCAAAATGCGTCCCCCTTTGTCGAGCTCAAGACCATGGAGCGTCATACGCTCAAGGAACAGGATGACGTCGCTGATTACTCGGCAGTCACCCTGCGCAACCGTGTGCAGCTCCCGCCGCGCAAGTACCAGGGAGACACCGAGGAATCTCCGGCGCAGGATGCGGACCTCACCGATACCGAAAAGAACTCCGAACCCGCCGGAGTGACACGTCCGCTCTCCGTGGATGAATTGGCCGAGGGTAAATATCCCTTCCACCAGATCCAGATGGTCACGCGCGACAACGGCGTGCGTCCCGTGCAGCAAAACAAGGATATCACCAACACCTACATCTCCAGCGATGTCATCGAAACGGCTGCAGGAGTTTTCTCCGAGGCCAATATGTCTTCCGGCTATATCATGGAGATGGTGGCTAACGACATTCAGCAGAATCTCAATGCCCCCGTCACGCGTCCCCATTTTGAAGGGGTGAACGTGTACTCCGCCAAGGATGTGCTGATACAGTCCGCCGACCACCAGATCGTGAACGCGGGCGGCGAAATCGTCCTTACGTCGGCTCAGGCGATCACGTTCCG
>CANQSY010000146.1 GCA_947626635.1 uncultured Akkermansia sp. | reverse complement strand
CTGTCTCGACAGCAAACCGGGCTCCAACCAATGGGGACCGAACCCCAAGGAATTGGCCTAAACAAGCTAACGTCAATCCTGATATCAGGTCATGTCGTATGCCAACACGCTGCGGCATGACCTGATTTGTTTTACGAACTCACGCTCTCCCTCACGAATGACGAAGTGAGCCTCGGCTTCTGCGAGACGAGTACAGATGGGCGCAGGCATGCTATGCATTGCCGGTCTTTACAAGTCCAAATCATCGCACAGTCGCGCTACACGGCGGAAGTCTCGTGAGCCGGGAAAGCAGCGATTGAAAAAGTTAATGGAGATCCCGAAGTTCTTCGATCAGAGCGGGTCGTCGCGTGTAGGTGGTGCGAATGTGAGCGAGAAGCTCCGTAACGTAGGGAGCGCCACCGGGTAATCGGGAGAATTCCTTCAATGTTCTCGCAAATCTGACGTATTCCTTACGCGGCGCTGCAGTTGAAAGCCATTTCCTCAGATGACGGATACCATACTGGAGGAGTTCCGGATGGTATTTTTCCGGCAGAATCGGCAGGTATTCCATGATGAGAGGAAACCGATTATAATGGTTTTGCATAATGAGGCAATAGAGGCGATCGCCGTCTTTTTCTTCGGCATAAATGGACGCCAGATGACCCTTCTCATTTTCCTTATTGAGTTGCCTAAGGATGCGGTCGTACATCTTTGCCCAGTCAGCGGGAGGAACCACTTTTTTTAATTTTCGATAGTAGGAAAGATCGTACCGAACGGAGAGCACCAGCTGATAAAGGGTCTCAATGACTGCCGGTGTGTCACCTTGCCGCTTTACAATGTCGAGCAAGATTTTGAGAGATTGCACAGACTTCCCCCTAACCGACATTCGTTTCTCCACTAAGTCTCTGGCTTCAGGGAGTTTCCCGGCATCGCGCAGACGCTCTATTTCCGGGAAAACGATCTCATCGCACTTGAGGTTAGTACGAATCGTTCGCTGAGCCTCCTCCTCCCGACCGAGTCTGCGCAGCAATTTCACCTTGTGACTCAGGAGCCGCTCCCCCATACTCGATTCCTGTTTCATCAGTTCAGTGTATGCCTCCTCCAGAGGCAGCGCGGTGAGCATGACATCAACGTATAACGAGTCCATGGAGTAGAAATCATACTCCTTGTAAACGCTGTAGTTGGACGCCTGGCGCAGCTCCTCAAGCAGCGCGCGTTTCTCTATAAGCGGCCATGATTCAAGCTTGGCACATGCTTCCAGCATTTCCGCAAATTCTTCGTGAAGGTCAGCAAGCTCCACATAATCATCATCACACATGGTTTCATCGTTTCGCTCCTGGAGCGTATGGATGAACTTCATTATGATCCGGACTACTAATCGTGCATTACCCTTTTCCAATTCCTTCTCCAGGGCATCCAGCACATCTCTCATCCCCTCCGTCACAACCGTCCAATTGATACCATAGTCGTCGTAATGACCATACCACCCCCTTTTCTCCTCCACGTGATCAAATAACCTTTCCACCCTATTTGCAAGCTTCTCTTCCAAAGACGGAAACTTGGCAAACCTCTCGCACAGCCAGTCGTTCAATTCGCAGGCAAAGTCGCCATTGCACTTAGCCTGCTTCTGCACAAACTTTCTTAATTCGTCCGCAGGTACTTTTTCTAAAAGTTTCTCCGGTGCTAATGTTGTCTTATTCTTACGCTTCATGGATTTACTTTGTAACAAAACGGTAGTCGATTTTTTCCTTTGCATTCCTGCCGAAATCTTCGAACATTCGGGCTACATACCCTTGTGCTGTTTCTTCTCGTTCTTTTGTTCCTCGATCTGTTTTTTCCGGTATTCGGTAATATCGAAGTATAGTCGGTACCTAATTCTCCCCTCATCGATGGTGTGCACGGCATAAGCCTTGTCGTCTGTCCCGCTATGCCCAAGCTCCTGACTGTGGGAGTCGGGAAGACCGAGAGCGCGAATAACGCGTTTCTGAGCGAGAATATCGCGCTCCAAGTCATAAGCGGCATCGGGGGTGGTGTCCTTCATCACCCAAGCGGTTTCCTTGGTGAAGCCCGGACCTCCCTGTACATTCAGCTCCTGGTTTGCTCTCACGGCTGCGGCGCGTTCTGCAAACCTTGTCTCAAGCTCTTGGATCTGATCCGGGGTTGCCTCTTCCGGTTCCGGCTGCTCTTCCAGCGGGGTGACGGTAACAATAATGCCGACGGCCTGCTTGATGTCATCATCGCCATAGTAATCGTGCTCCTTCATTTTGCGCAGGATATTCCTCACCCGTTTCACCTTCTTTTCGACGCTGTGCACCAAGGGAACCATTTTTACGTGGATGATCTTGTTAAAAGCCTCTACTTCTTCTTGGCATAAGCAATCATCATCAAGCTCATCTTGGGTAAGTACCGCGAGCAACCATGTGAAGTGATCACCTGTTTCCCGTGCAGACTTGCAAAATTCTTTCGTTACGACCGGATTCGTGCCGTCCGTCTTTTCTGCCAGATCAATGGTATGCAGGTAACTGTGAAAAAAAGGTTCAACAAGATCTAGGATTGCCTCGGCTTCCCGCCAACGAACTTTCACACCCATTGGGGTGCAATTCAGAAAGGCAACTTCGCGCACAATTTCATCGTTCCCGTAGTATTGTGC
Source organism: uncultured Akkermansia sp. (assembly GCA_947626635.1). GTDB lineage: Bacteria > Verrucomicrobiota > Verrucomicrobiia > Verrucomicrobiales > Akkermansiaceae > Akkermansia. The sequence continues at coordinate 271 of CANQSY010000146.1, read as the reverse complement.
GACCTGCATGCGTTCCATAAGTTCACGCACCTCACCGAAAAGAGAGCGAAGTTTTCCTTGCGGTTGAATAATTGTCACCAACCGCTTCTCAACTTGTTGCAATTCTTCATCACTCCGCACGTCGCTTATCCCGATGAAGGTTACAAGCCTTTCCCTCAATGCCTGCGCAGCCTGAATAAAACATGCCGTGTTCTCGGCATTTTTCCCATCCACTTTCTGCGCTGCGGCTTTCAGAGCCTCTATTTCAGCAATGAGTGGAGCGGAAGCATCC
>CANQSY010000145.1 GCA_947626635.1 uncultured Akkermansia sp. | reverse complement strand
CGGCATTTTTCCCATCCACTTTCTGCGCTGCGGCTTTCAGAGCCTCTATTTCAGCAATGAGTGGAGCGGAAGCATCCACCATCTGCTCCTGCGGTTGTTGAGTGTTTGTGCCGTCGGCAGCCGCAATGACGGGAGTCATCGCCAATATGAGAGCTGCGGGTAAAGTCATTCGATACAAGGTCTTCATTTCTGTTATCAATCCTACCATGCTTTGCCGGTCTTTACAAGTCCGAATCATCGCACAGTCGCGCCACACGGCGGAAGTCTCGTGAGCCGGGAAAGCAGCGATTGGGAAAGTTAATGGAAATCCCGAAGTGCCTCTAACAAGGATGGACGCCGTTTGTATGTCGTACGAATATGGGCGAGAAGCTCCGTAACGTAGGGAGCGCCACCGGGTAATCGGGAGAATTGAATCAACGTTTTTGCAAATTTGGCATATTCCTTGCTCTTATTCACCTTTGAAACCCAATCCCTCATGACTGCAATACCATATTGGAAAAGTTCCGGATGGTATTTTTCCGGCAGGATCGGCAGATATTCCATGGTGAGAGAAAATCGATTATCGTGGCTTTGAATAATGAGCTGATAGAGGCGATCAAGGTCGTTTTCTGCAGCGTAGATGGACGCCAGATAAGCCTCATTTTTTCGCCGGTCGAGTTGCCCGGTGAGGCGGTCGTACATACTTGCCCAGTCAGCCGAAGGAACAGCCCCCTTTAATTTTTTGTAATAATAAAGGCTTCGCTGGATTTTGAGTGCGAGTTGATAAAGAGTTTCTATGACCGCAGACTGATCGTCTTGCCGCTTTACAATGTCGAGCAAGAGTTTGAGAGATTGTTCGGATCTCCCCCCAGCCGACATCTGCTTATTCACCAGGTCTCTGGCTTCGGAGAGCTTCCCTGCATCGCGCAGGCGCTCTATTTCCGGGAAAACGATCTCATCGCACCTGAGGTTAGAAAGAATCGTTTTCTGAAGCTCTTCCTCCCGGCCGAGCTTGCGCAGTATGTTCACCCTGTGTCTCAGAAGATCCCCTCCCGCGCACGGCTCCAGTCTTATCAGTTCCATGTATGCCTGCTCCGGCGGCAGCGCAGTGAGCATAAAATCAACGCATAACGATTTTATGGGGTAGAAATTATACTTCTTGTAAATGCTGTAGTGAGACGCCTGACGCAGCTCCCTAAGCACATCGAGTTTCTCTTTAAGCGACCATGATTCGCTCGAGGCACTTTCCTCCAGGATTTCGGCGAATTCTTCGTGAAGGTCAGAGAGTTCCAGATACTCATCTTCATCGATGGTGCTATCAGCTTTTTCCTGGAGCGTGTGGATGAACTTCAGTATGGTTCGAGCTACCAACCGTCCGTTACCTTTCTCCAACTCCGGCTTCAAGGTGTCCAGCACATCTCCCATCCCTCTTGTCACAGCCGTCCAATTGATACCATACTCATTATATTTACCATTCCATCCCATCTTCTTCTCCATGCGAGTGAACAGCCTTTCCACCCTATTTGCAAACTTCTCTTCCAAAGACGGGAATTGGACAAAATTCTCGCACAACCAGTCGTTCAATTCGCAGGCATAATCCGTATTGCGCTGCGCCTGCTTCTGCACAAACTTTCTTAATTCTTCCGGCGGTACTTGTTCCAAAAGTTTTTTTGGTACTAATGCTGTCTTATTCTTACGTTTCATGAATTTACTCTAACATGCTGCACCCTCCTCATGCAACTCTAAAGGAAGTAACAAAAACAAAACATGAGGAATTAACAACCCATCGCGGAGTTCTAAATGGAAAGTCTCTCCTGGGGGTGTCGCTGCAGTTATCAGACTTGATCAGGAACTCGCGTTTCCTAATTCTTACAGGCGATTCGTCGCAATGAGCACCCCCGCCGCCCTCTATTTCAGGTACAAACCAAGGGACTCTGTACTCATTCCGACCCTGTTCGACCAAATATCGCAGGCAGACTTTCCACCATGTAGAGCGGCAAGCTGAGCAGCTTCCCCTGCGTGCCGTACCGCGCAAGAGAAGCGCGAATGGCCAATTGTGGCGCATATTTCTCGCAGTACACGCGCAAACTTTTGGATTGCGTATTGGTAGCGGCTTTCACCTCGATGGGAATGATGCGGCCGGCGTGTTGGATCAAAAAATCCACCTCAGCGCTTCCCGTCGGGTTCATCCAATAGGCAAGTGGAGCATTCGGCAACGCTGCCGTGAGCGTTTGGCAAACATATTGCTCGGTGATGGCTCCCTTGAACTCTGCGTACCGCGAGCGAGCGAGAAAAGAATCGGTCAACTCCGGGTCAACCATGGCATTCATCAACCCCGTGTCGCATAAAAAGAGTTTGAAAGCATCCGTTTGCGCGTAGTGCGGCAGTGGATACTCCGGTTTGCTGACCCGACTCACGCGGCGCACAAGTCCACAGAGTTCGAGCCAAGTGATAGCGCTCTCGTAATCGCGACCACGTGCACCAGGTTTGACTTTGCCGTACGAGAATTTACCGTTTTGGTAGGCGAGTTGACCGGGTATGCTCCGCCACACTTCTGCAATACGCACTACTTGCGTCGCAGAAGCATACTTGGAAAAATCCCTTGAGTAGGCATTCAAAATTTGCAGCTGCAGATCCCGGACTGTCTGCCCCGACCGCTGGTCCGCATAAGCCTGCACCACCTCAGGCATGCCACCCACCATCATATATTCTTCCAGCAAAGAGCGTAGACCGTCGTGCAGCAAGTTCACCATCCTCTCGTCTCCCTCTCGCAGAACCTGAACATCGTCCTCCCTCCCCATGGCTCCCATAAACTCGTAGAAACTCAGCGGATGGAGCTGCACAGCCTCCACGTTTCCCACAGGATAGCTCATGTGCTCATGCCTCATCGCCACACCAAGCAAACTTCCGGCAGCCATCACATGATACTC
>CANQSY010000144.1 GCA_947626635.1 uncultured Akkermansia sp. | reverse complement strand
CCGGTCGCACCGCGAACCGCTGATTCCAGCGGGATCGTGATGTACTGCTCCACCTCCTCCGCGCTCAATCCGCTCGCCTCCGTCTGGATGGTGACTCGCGGTATCTTCAGCTCCGGGAAAACATCCACGGGAAGCTGCAGAACGCTGACTAAACTCAACAGGGCCAGCACCAGCGTGAGGATGATAACTGTCGCGCGGTTGCGCAGGCAAAATGATACGAGAGAACTCATGGCTCGTGGTCGTGTTCTGCACCTTCCTCCTCGTGCTCGTGGTCATGCTCCTGAGTTGAGCTGTGGTGATGAGCCCCCGGTTCCTCCTCGTCGTGATCACCCTCGTGGAATTTTCCATCGGCGTGGAAATGTCCGGCCTTCTTCAACCCCTCCGTCTGAGGCAGGTTGTACTTTAACTCGTAGCCTCCTTTCACCACGATTTTCTGTCCGGGATGCAGTCCCGCCACCGGCGTCATTCCCCTCTTGCTCTCCCCTGCGTGGACCTTCAACATCGCGTACTTCCCCTCGTTGAGCTCAACGAACACCACGTCGTCCGTCCCTATTCGGACAATGGCCGAGTCCGGGATGGAGACGATTCCCGCCTCCGAGGGGGCGTCGTAAATATCCATGCGGCAGAGCTGTCCGGCACGTGCGCCGGCAGGGAGGCTCTGTGGGGTGAAGAAGATGTTACGCGTCTGGGTAGCGGCGTTCACCTGTTCCGCCACGCGCCAGGTCCCCGACAACTCAACGTTTTCCCGTCCCACCGGCAGGTAAACCCTCACTTCGCTGATGTGCGGCACCTCCGCCGCATACAGGGTGCCCACTACCTCCAGCGCGGTTGAGTCGCTCATGGTGATGACGGGCGCGCCCTGCTCCGCCCAGCTGTTCTGCGCAATACCCACGTTGTGCACCACGCCGTCCGCATGCGCTCGCACAATGAGCACCGGGAGACCATTCTCCTCCGCCTGCTCGGCATCCATCGCGAGGGACCGGAGCCGGGTCTGAGCAATCTGACAATCGCGCTGCAGCTGAGTTTCCTCGGCGAACTTGAAGGTGAGCTGCGATTCCAACTCACTGTTGCGCGCGCCTGCCTGAGCCAGGTTGGCGATGCGTGACCGCAACGCCTGCACTTCCCGTTTACAGCGCTCCAGATTCGCCGCGGCGGATTGCACGGCCACCGCCTGGTCCGCGTAATCCGGCGAAGAAAGAGTGTAGAGGGTGTCGCCTTTGCGCACCGTCTGGGCGGTTTTCACGTGCAACCTGATGCGTCCGCTGCACGGCAGGGCATAGGTCTCCAGCGCATGCCCCGGCGTAACGAGGTGACCGTAGAGCGACTGGCTGAGAGCGAGCGTCGTCTCCGGGATGGTTTGTACCTGCAGGTTGAGGATATGCCGCGAGTGGGCGTCGGCCTGCACGATGACCGCATCATGCTCGTGAGTAGGGTGAGACTCGTCGGAGGGCTCGTGAGCAAGGAGCGGTGGTATCAGCGCACAGACGGTAAGCACCAACGTGCGGCGTATCAGAATCAGTCGGGTCATGGCATTGCGGATGGTTGAAGGTATTGCAGGGCTATCTGGACCTTGAGCAATTCGTCCAGACAGTCGAGGAAAGCGAGTCGACAGTTGTACATTTCATGCCGAGTAGCGGCCAGAGCGGGAAGCGCGATTTCTCCCAGTCGGTAGAGCTCTTCTTGCCTCTGAGCCGTATCGCGCAGGATGCGGAGTTGCTCAAATTCGGCGCGGCAGTGCTGCAGGAGAAGCTTTTGCTGCTGCCGGAGGGAATACGCGAGCAGGACGAGCTCGTGCCACTGCTGCACAGCCGTGAGATGAGCAATGCTGCGACTACCGGTCGCCCGTTCGATGGCCTCGCGGTTGCGGTTCCACAGCGGCAGACTCATCCCTCGGCTCAGCGGCAGTTTATTGTGCTCGTCCTCGCGGATGTAACCGAGCCCGAGTTCAAAGGTAGGATACTGCTTGTGAATCTCCAGCTTCAGCTCCGCCTCACTCGTGCGGTACGCCGCCATCGCCGCCAGGAGCTTCGGGTGCTGCATGAGCTGCTGCGGCGTCGGCGCGCTCACCTCCGCCGGTATCTCGCGCGGTAGGGTATCCTGGATCTCCAGCTCACCCACCACGGGATGCAGACCTATCATGGAGACAAGTTCCATGTGTAATGTAAGGTGTTCTTTTTCGAGCTCCTGAAGTTCTTTGGAGGTGGAGCTGTTACGTTGTGTGGCATCGTAGAGATCCGCCGTAGATATTTCTCCGAGTTGTTGCAACTTTTCATGGTCCTTCAACTCCGCGGCCGTCTGCGCCGCCCGCTCGCGAATGAGCCGCCCCTTTTCATGCACAACCTGAATCTTCACGAACAGCGTGCGTAAGTTCATCAGATAATCATTTTCCTGAGCCCTCAACTCCGCATAATCCGCCGCACTGTACAGCTCTGCCACCCGCCTCGCCAATCGTTTTGTCCCCGTCACCGGCAGTGAAAGCGTAGGAGTTACCGAGAAATTGTAGATGTGCTCCGTCAGGTCGCGCTCACCACCCAAGTCCAACGTGGGATCGTCCCACATCCCCGCATATTTCGCCGACCTCTTCGATCTCATCCACGTCAACCTCGCCTTGTTCAACTCCGGGTTGAGCAACAAGCCTATCCGCGCCTTCTTTTCCATGCTGCTCCGGTTCCACAACGGAAGCAAAACCTGCGATGCCTTCCGCCATACTTCCGTGTCCCTCTGCAAATCCAAAGGTTTCGGTTTGTACACCACACAGCCCCCCAATACCAAACATATCACGATGGCTCCTATCTTCTTCATGGTCGGCTGTACTCCCTTCATCATACCACGTCCTTGCTCCTACTCAAGCCCGAATTCCACGGGGCAAACGCATGCGCGTTACCTCATAATTCAGGACGCCGAAAAGAAGGAATGGTACAATGAGTTACGATCGGTTACCTCAAAAATAGAG
>CANQSY010000143.1 GCA_947626635.1 uncultured Akkermansia sp. | reverse complement strand
GAATTATACACACGCCTGTTATGTTGCACAAGCAAAAGGGGGCTTAACCCTCTGTCTTAAATTCTGGCACCATTATAATCTTTGGGGTACACCCCCTTTTGGATATATTGACTCGGAGGATACTTATTTTTGATCACAGGATGCCTTTGCTGCATCGTTTGGCAGCTAGCATGAACGAATGCCAGAATCCCTAGAATAATATGTAGATACCTGTTCATTTTCCCCTGACGCATCTGGTTTTGCAATGCACAATCACCCGTCGCATTTGTCCTTGCAATTCACATGCTCGAACTCTCCCAATAATGGCTTGTTCATATCCTAAGTCAATCCATAATTAGATCTCCTGAAGGTTCCATTCTGAGAGCTAGTCCCCATAATACGGGATCTTTCAATGTATATTTGAGGAAGGATACATCTAAAGAATTCCCTTCAGTTGCAACGCCCCCCTCCTTCACAACAAAATACCGGAGAATACCGTGTTCCTCTGCATAGGTCACTAAATATTGAGTAATGCTCTGTAAGGAATTGATCAACGCGTGAAGCGGATCTGTCGTTTCTCCTCCTTCTAAATGTGAGGAGGCACTTCCCTCTATGACACAAGGCTTGTACGCCCATAGTCCTGCTTTAAGTTCTATAGGAGCCCACTCGCGTGCGCTCAACGTACATATTCCCTTTTTGGACGTATAGTAATAAAACTCCATCTCTCTGCTCTGTGCATTCGGATACTTCTGTAAATGATTTTGGTATTCCTCTCGTTTTAATAGTTTTTCACATTTTTCTTCTGTTTGATGAACAGTCGGAGCAGTTCCCATCTGTTTTTGCTTCTTTTCCAAGCTCCTGATTCGTTCTCTTACTGCGATCTTTATTTGCTTGTATACGGAAATGTATCTTTCACTGTGAAAAGATTTGCTCATATCACGAGAGACAGCATCCTCATATTTAAAAAAGTATGCTCTTTCGCTGAGTTCCATGCTTAATATGGTACACGCCTGTCTTAAAAGGGTTAGGGGATGTATTCCAAAGAACGGAGGAAAGCACGTATGGTCGAAGCATATCCATCGTAAGTCATCACGAGTATGAGGACTTTTCCACGGATAGGTCAATGCAATTCTCGCGGTACACAGCTCGCCTGTTCCTTCCGCATAGTAATACAGATTCGTATCAAATATGTAATCTAACATACAATCAAGCTCTCAATATAATCTAACACCTGGAGTTTCCGTGGGCCATTTGCCTCCTCTACATCCACGTATGCAAGCAGCATAGAGGTCAGAGCATTTCTTCTTAGCAGAGGGGCGGCAACGTTTATCGTAATATTCAACTCCCATACATCGATTATAAGCCGACATACACCATTCTGCACATCGATCATAGCTAAAATTATCTCTCGTATTCTCAATCGATTCAGTTTCATCAGCAGTAGCATCATCCGCAACATTGTCCACAAGCGTGGATATTCCCCATATTGTCAGGGCGACAAGTCCAACACCCACCACGACAATTGCTGCAGATGCTGCTATTGAACCACCTGCTACGGCGGCTCCGCCCGCCAATGCAGTTTCTGCAAACAACCCATATCTATCTATGATTTTGATCGAGTTATTATCGCAAAAAACATATCCTCCATTCACCATCACCGGCTCTCTCCGCGTCCACCGACCATCGCGCGGGTTATAGTAGCGGAAGTTGTAATAAACCAACCCCGTCTCAGCGTCGTGATACTCGCTGCTCCATTGAATAGACTGCTGGATAATCCCATTCTCGCGGACCTGTCCAAAGGGCGTGTAAACGTAGTCGATTTGCAGACGTGCGGACAGCGAAAAGATTTCCGTGATGTTTTTTGTCAGGTCCCAGCCGTAGTAGTAGGCGACGCCTTTGTAGAAGATAGCTAGCGGACGCGTCGCGACGGGCTGCGTCGGATCCCACACGTACGCGTTAATCAACGCCTGACTCTGTCCCTCCATCATGTTGAGGCTCGCGATTTGCAGGTAGCCTCGGTAGAGGTAACGCTCGTGGGCGGTGACGACACCGTCCTTCTCCACCTTCTTAAAGACGCGCCGTCCCATGTAATCGTAGTCGCAGGTGATGACGGTATGACCGTCCTTGCTCTCAAATTTAATGGCTCGGTTCTGGGCGTTGTAAGTGACGTGCCAGATGCCCGTCTCAGTTTGGATAAGCGTCTGGTTGCCGTCCTTATCGTACACCGGCGTGAAGTCGCTGCCGTTCGTGTCAATCTGCGTGTACTGGTTGAGGTCATTAGTGACGTAAGCGACATCTGAGGTCGCGCCGGAATTGACCTCTTGCGCGGTAACGCGGTTACCAATGTTGTCGTAGGCGTAGTCGAAGGAATCACCCACCGTGCGCGTGGCGTGGATGATTTCTGAGCGATCGTTGTAATCAAACGTCTCATTCATGGCGCCGCCACTGCGGAGCGTCTGCCGCGTGAGAGGACGTCCGAGTTTGTCGTACGTGTAACTGCGCTGCACCACGAGACCTCCGTCCGTGTTGCGGATGTAGCTCATCTTGGTGAGCAGGTCGCGTTTCTGCTCGTACTCCTGCAGCAGGTGCAGCCCGCAGGGCATGGCAAGATCTGCCAATAAATTGGCTCCCTTCAGGTACGTGTAGCCGAACTCGCGCATCACGCCTCGGTCAAGCAACCCCGCCGAGCCGATGCGACCATCCGGCGCATAGCCTGTGGTGGCGGTGAGCAAGGGAGATGCCTCATCCCCGCGCACGAGTGTGTGCCCGATATTGCGTCCAAACTCGTCGGTTTGCTCGTTGAGGTGGTAAAGTATGTCCTCAACCGGATATTCCTCACCGGACTGTGTACCGTACTTGTCGTAGGAGAACGTGTGGGTGCCTGCGGCATCCGCGACCTGTGTGTATTGCGCCAGGATGTTGTAGGAAAATTGCAACATAAGCTCCCTATCGCTGAAGCTCTCCTGTATAAGCAATCCTCTCTTCTCATCGTAGCCATA
>CANQSY010000142.1 GCA_947626635.1 uncultured Akkermansia sp. | reverse complement strand
CATATAGAGAGGCTCTCCTGTGGAAGCTTCGAGAATGGTAGAAATGAATCCCTGCTTACTTCCAAAGTTTTTCTCATCAATGAGGATAACGTCCAGATTATCTTTTGTACTCGGAGGCGTATCCATCTCTAATACACCACGATCAATACGGCGAATTGTCTTCTCAGAGATAGCGTATTTCTTCGCAAGAACCGAAGCGGAAGAGTGAATCATGCAATCTGATATCTCGCGCATGAGGCGCAGCGTGTAGACCATTCTGGGATGAAATGTACTGGGACGCAAGGTGTGATGTTTTTTACATCGACACAGTATCCTTGAGGAACTTCCGTTTCAAAAATGGTCGTTCGACCGTAGGTCGGCAAATCCAAAACGTTAATGACTTTCTTGGTATGCAAACAGAGGAGACTCCCGCAGTGCGGACAATCAAAAGACAGCTCTGAATTAACGTGCAGCTTGACAAGTACACCCTCATCGCACAAAATAGGCTCATCGGCACTCCAACCATCGCATTCATAAAGTGTCTTGATCATAATAACACTATTCTGCAACGAGTGTTGCAGGGAATGCAAGGCTGAAGTGCCGATTTTTTTATCTTATCCCTTTAGTGTCTGTCTCAACGAATTTGCCGGAGCCCCCAACATTTTCCAATGCGTTTACCCTGGAGGGGAGTCCATCAACGGAGAGAATGATCTTGTTGGCTGATAGGATCGTTGAGACGCATCAAAATCATGACAACAAGCGGTCATCATGATGATAGTTTTCAAGACCTTGCTTATATACGTTGATGATTCAAAAAAAATCTGCGCAACGTGCACATTATCAACAAATCGTAATTCGTAAATCGTCAATAGACAACCGTATTTCCCAATGCGGTTGCCCATGGTTCACCCGGGTGAAAAATTGACAAAGCAAGGGTATATGGTAGAATGGGGACCTATGGATTACAGGACCTATCTGCGGAAGCACCCGGATGCGCAAGGGTACTTTGGGAAATACGGCGGGGCCTATTTGCCACCGGAGTTGGAGCCGGCTTTTAGGGAGATAACGGAGGCCTACCGGAGCATCTGCCACTCGGCGCAATTTATCAACGAGCTGCGGCGTATTCGCAAGCAATTTCAGGGGAGACCGACACCCGTGTACCATTGCGAGAGGCTGTCGCGACTGAATGGAGGAGCGCAGATATACCTGAAGCGTGAGGACTTGAATCACACGGGGGCTCACAAGCTGAATCACTGCATGGGGGAAGGTTTGTTGGCGAAATACATGGGCAAGACGAAAATCATTGCAGAGACCGGGGCAGGACAGCACGGCGTCGCTCTCGCAACGGCAGCGGCCTATTTTGGACTGGAGTGCGAGGTGCACATGGGTGAGGTGGATATTGCGAAGCAGGCGCCGAACGTAACGCGAATGAAGATGCTCGGGGCGAACGTCGTGTGCGTGAAGCACGGGTTACGGACGCTCAAGGAGGCGGTGGACAGCGCCTTTGAGGCGTATCTCCGGGATTATAAGACGGCGATCTATTGCATCGGGTCGGTGGTCGGACCGCATCCTTTCCCGATGATGGTCCGGGATTTTCAGATGGTGGTGGGACAGGAAGCGAGGGAGCAGTTTATTGAGATGACGGGTATCTTGCCGGACGCGGTGTGCGCCTGCGTGGGAGGAGGGTCGAACTCCATGGGTATGTTTCCGGCATTTTTGGACGACCCGGTGGATTTATACGGTGTGGAACCGCTTGGGCGCGGGGAAAAACTAGGTGATCATGCCGCCTCGATGACTTATGGGACGGAAGGAGTGATGCACGGTTTTAACAGCATTATGCTCAAAGACGACCAAGGCAATCCCGCTCCCGTCTATTCCATTGCCAGTGGGTTGGATTATCCGTCTGTTGGTCCGGAACATGCCTACTTGCGCGATTTGGGGCGGGTGAAGTACGAGAGCGCCACGGACGAGGAAGCGATTGATGCCTTCTTTAAGTTATCACGCTATGAAGGGATTATCCCGGCATTGGAGAGTTCGCACGCGATAGCTTTTGCCATGCGCAAGGCGCGCGAACTTGGGACGGGAGCTATCCTGGTGAATTGTTCCGGACGCGGGGATAAGGATGTTGATTACGTGGCGGAACACTTCGGGTACGGGGAGGATCACCGCTTTAACCCCGAAAGCTGACTCAGTGCGGCACTTGCTTCGCGCTTCGGCGAAAGACAGGTTGCGCCAAAAGCCACCGCTTTTGCCCCAAAGGGGTAAGGAGTCGTGAGGCGACTCCGAAGCAAAGCTCGTGAGGCCAAGCCTGAATGAAGCGGAATTTTCGGGGTCAACGGTAAGAGTAGCTAGATAGGAGGGGGTGGACGATGGGGAGTAAGGGGGAATTTCCCTTGACAACGGCGCATTCGTCGCTACAATGCGGCACGGCTCATGACAAGTGACTCTCCAGCACGACGAGCGAGGGAAGGAGGTACGGACAGCCATGCCCGCGCGAGAACAAGCTGCTCCCGGCGTTGACCATGCCAGCCTTTCCGGCGCGCGCCGTATGCCGGATCTGCTGCACGGGCATATCTGGAACAAACTGCTTGTGCTGGCGCTTCCTCTCGCGGCATCTGCCGTGTTGCAGCAGCTCTTCAATGCAGCGGATGTTGCTGTCGTGGGACGTTTTGTAAAAGGCGCTGAACAGGCTCAGGCAGCCATGGCGGCCGTAGGCAGCAACACTCCGATCATTAACCTTCTTGTGTGCTTTTTTGTAGGCACGGCTCTCGGAGCTACGGTCCTCATCGCTCAATGCATCGGACGCCAAGATCGAGATGGCATCCGCAAGGCAGCGCACACCGGGGTGGTGTTGGGTGTGCTAGGCGGCGTGGGAATGGCTCTGGTTGGGCAACTCATCGTGGAACCGATTTTGGACATGATGCAGGTGCCGCCGGATGTGTTGGAACCGGCGGAGCTCTACCTGCGCATCTACCTCTGCGGTCTCCCGATTATCCTGCTCTACAACTTTGAAGAGGCCATTTTTCGCAGCATGGGCGACACTCGAACGCCGCTTATCGTACTCGCCTGCTCCGGGGTGTTGAATGTATGGCTCAACTTATTTTTTGTGTTGATTATGGAACGTTCAGTGGACGGAGTGGCCATCGCCACGGTGGCGTCTAATGCTGCCAGCGCCGCCATCCTCGGGTTTTTGCTCTG
>CANQSY010000141.1 GCA_947626635.1 uncultured Akkermansia sp. | reverse complement strand
CTTTGGCATTTGTTCTGCTTCCAGACCTAATCCTACGGCATCGTGACGCGCATCAAAAGCATCGCTCAGGCGATCAATAAGGCCCAGCGCAAAGATAACCGCGGCGTAGCTACTCATGGACACCCCGGAATCTCCCTTTTCAATGCGGTACAGCGTTGCTCGCGATAGACGCGCACGCTCCGCCAGCGTCGTCGTTGATATACGCCGGCGACGCCGGGCATCCCGCAAATCATTTCCCATCTTTTTCAGGGCTTTTACAGCTTGCGGATAGAGTGGCCATCTCTCGTTCATGATGCATGATTATGTCTCATATCTGAGTAAAAAGCAAGAGTTTTTGCTCAGATACAGAACAAAATGCTTCTCATTCTTGTGATCGAGGGGAGTATTGCACATCCGCCCCAAGAAAAACGCGCTTCCAACAGGCAGTCATCGGTGGGCGGAGGCACCGGAGGTGTCTATTTACGATTTACGATTTACGATTTGAATGCTAGCTCGCCTTCGGCACTGGATATGCGATGCAGAAGCTGCGGTGGTGGGAAAAATCATGAGCCTTGTGTAGTTAGAAAGGTTGGTGTTTACGCCACGCCGTCTCCCGGCTTTGCGGCTTTGACGCTTCGGCACCACCCTGCCTCAGCGCCCTGCGGGCAAATGCTGCGCTTTTGCCCGACCTGCCTCGCAGCCGCCGGCAGTTTTATTCATCGTCCATGGCAAAAAGCATGGGGTATAGGTTAATGTGCCCAGAGAAGATTTTACTGCGACACACGTGTGCCATTGAGGCCAAGGCAAACGCATTAGGAAATGCGTTTGCTATTTACGATTTACGATTTGAATGTCCCGTTTCACGAACCTTTTTTGGGAAGTTCCAGGTCGCGCAGCAGGTAGTAGAGGCAGAGGGCGTTGGTGTTCCCCTGCATCACGCGCATGAAGTCGGCTTCCAGGTGGTCCGTCTTCGATTTTCCGTCACCGATGATATAGCGGGAAGACCACCACAAAAACAACCCTACCAGGCTCTCGACCTTCGGGGTAGCCATGCAGAGAGGGCCGCAATCAATCCCCGCGTGGTTGAGGATTTCCAAGGCAGCTTTCTTCTTTTCCTCGCTGACGTCTTTGGCAAAGTATGTGGCAAAGCCCAGCTCGTACTTGCTGCAAATGTCACACAATGCCGCCGCTTCCTTGAAAAGAGCCTGAGCGCGCAGCGGATTTCCCTTGACGCCGCCTTTCCCCTTCAGGTAGCAAAGACCGAGCGTGTACTTCGCCACGACATTCCCCTGCTTTGCAGCTTGAGCAAGCCACTTACCGGCCTCCTTAGCGTCTTTTCCACCACGCCGCAGGAGCATCTGTCCCAAACGCAATGCGGCTAAGTCCAGCTTCTGTTTCGCTGCCTTGCGATACAGCTCCTCCGCTTTTTTCTCATCGCGCTCCGTGCCGCGACCGAGCTCGTAGCAGTTCGCCAATCTATACATAGCGAGAACATGCCCGTCTTCCGCCGCCTTGGTGTACATTTTCACTGCCTCGAACAAATTCTGACCCTCACGATCGAATGCAAGGGCGTCACAGTAATCTCTATCAGTCTCCGTGACGACCATCCTCAAAAGCTCCTCCACGCTCGTACCGCATTCAAAAGCCTGAGTGAACCACTTGGCCCTATTTAACTGATCCTCCTTTTTCAGACCACCAGCCACCGTCTTTTCACTCATCATCGTCTTCCCTTTCGATAACATATCAAAAGGACAACCCGATTCCGCGAAGTCCTTCTCATGCCCCGACGGACCGCGATACGCCCACGCCGCCTGCACACACCCGGCTTTCCACACGGCAAGAGCCTCATTGTTTAATTCATCGAACCCTGTCCTTCTCATTGAAGATTCCTTTTGCGTCAACTGAACATACATTCCAAATGAGTTTCCCTTTGCGGCGGATTTTTCGGCATATTCTATCGAATTGCGCCTTTCCTCGATCTTCCCGCTCGCCTTGGGTCCTGAAATCCACCACAAACGGTGAGCATAAGCAGCCTGCGCGCCGTGGTGTCCCTGATCCGCCGCCTTCTTGATAAGCGATCCGATCGGTTCGAGCTCCTCTTCAGTTACTATTTCTTTAAAAGAGAGCTTCGCCATCTTATTATACGCCAGCAACCACTGCGCATCCGCATCTCCCTCCGCTGCCAGAGGCTCTATGATTTTGCGCGCCTCATCGTGATTCTGCTCTCCGCTGAAACCTCCGGCCAACCGAAGCGCCAACACCAAGCCCGCCTTCTTATTGCCCTTTTCATGCTCCGCCTTGAGCAGCTCTTGCAGTTCTTTTTCGGACTCCGGTTTTTCCTTGCGTATCAGGCGTACCGCCTGCAGCTCCCACGGCAGGGAATTCTCTTTCTTCTTCTCCTCCTGTCCGTGCGCCATGCCCACCAGCATACCGACCGCCAACGCCAGTACCCCAAGGCTCCGCACGGGAAGCGCCGATTTTATGTTCTTTCTTTTCTTTGCTTCCATACCGTGATCGATAACAGTTAAGCCTATTCTAGCTATTTTCGAGCATCTGTCGAGAGAAAACAACAAGGAACAGCGCCCAGCGATAAAAAAGGGAGGGCATTACGCCCTCCCCTTGAGAAAGATTACTGTCGGACAGCATCAGGAGAACACGCCGACGGCCTCGGAGGCGCAGGCGATCATGTAGTCGCGGTTGAGCTTGGCGATGTTGTCCACGGAGACGCCCTTCGGGCAGGCGGCCTCGCACTCGTACTGGTTGGTGCAGTTGCCGAAGCCGAGGGCATCCATCTGACGCACC
Organism: uncultured Akkermansia sp.; assembly: GCA_947626635.1. GTDB lineage: Bacteria > Verrucomicrobiota > Verrucomicrobiia > Verrucomicrobiales > Akkermansiaceae > Akkermansia. The sequence goes on along the minus strand of CANQSY010000141.1, from coordinate 497 downwards.
ATGGCGAGCACGCGCTTGTTCTTCTCCGGGTAGCCCTGGGGCAGCAGGTTGAGGTGCGCTGCCTTGGCGGAGGTGAAGAGCATGGCGGAGCTGTTCTTGCAGCTGGCCACGCAAGCGCCGCAACCGATGCACGCGGCGGCGTCGAAAGCGGCGTCCGCCGTCTTCTTGCGCACGGGCATGTTGTTGGCATTCGGCGCAGCACCGGTACGGATGTCCACAAAGCCGCCGGCGGCGATGATCTTGTCCAGCGCCGAGCGATCGACGATGAGGTCGCGCAGCAGCGGGAAAGCCTTGGCGCGGAAGGGTTCGATCCAGATCGTGTCGCCGTCCTTGAACTGGCGCATGTGCAGCTGGCAGGTCGTCACCTTCTTGCCGCCGTGAGGCACGCCGTTGATAGTGAGCGAGCACATACCGCAGATACCCTCGCGGCAGTCGTGGTCAAAATGGATGGGCTCCTTGCCTTCGTGGACGAGTTCTTCATTCACGATATCGAGCAT
>CANQSY010000140.1 GCA_947626635.1 uncultured Akkermansia sp. | reverse complement strand
TGATTCTATCACCTCACGCCCATTTTAACAGATCTTTTAATTAGGGCGATTGGACAAAAGCGCAGCTTTTGCCCGAAAGGCTCAGTGCTGAGTCAAGGTGGTGCCGAAGCGTCAATGTTGCAAAGCCTGCAAAATGGCATCGCGTAGATCCGGTTGCTTTCCTCCCAAAAACAACCCACGAACTTTCCCCACCACCAATGCTTGCCTCAAGCTCGCCGCCCGAGCTTTCGCCCCTATGGGGCAGTCTTGTGGGCTGGTTAATCGGCCTTACAGCCGTCGGTCGCTTTGTGCAGTGCATATCCCGCGCGTAACGCGCATTATTTTCCAATCGTAAATCGTAATTCGTCCATCGTAAATAGCAAACGCATTTTCCAATGCGTTTGCCCCGGCTCTCTGCTTGACAAAGAGAGCAAATGGGCTAGTATAGCGGTGAAGTATGGACACAACCTCAATATTGCTTGTGATCCCGGCGCGATATGCCTCCACGCGATTGCCGGGCAAGCCGCTTGTGAAGATAGGCGGGGTGGAAATGATACGCCGTGTAGCGGACATAGCGTCGTGCATCTGTCGGCACAATGAGGGGTGTGAGTATGTGGTGGCGACGGATGATGAGCGCATCAGCAGCTTTTGCACGGAACACGGGATACCGACAGTGATGACGGCGGAGACGTGTCGCAGTGGGACAGAGCGGTGCTGGGATGCGGTCTGTCGGCGACAGGTGAAGCCGGCGTTGGTCATCAACTTGCAGGGGGACAACCCGCTCTGCCCGCCGTGGGTCATTCAGCAGCTCATCGACACCTGGCGCACGGAGCCCGGCGACGTGTTCACACCGTGCATCCACTTGAGTTGGGAGGAGTACGACCGGCTGGTGGAGTCCAAAAAGAGCACACCGTACAGCGGGACGACGGTGCTGGTGGATCACAAGGGATACGCGATGGCTTTTTCCAAGAACATCATTCCGGCCGTTCGTAAGCCGGAAAAGGCGCGGGCAGCGATGGAGAAGAGTCCGGTGCGGCGTCATGTGGGGCTGTATGCCTATACAAGTTCGGCGCTGCAGCGGTATTTCGAGTTGCCCGAGTCGCCCTACGAGGTGGGGGCGGTGGAGGGATTGGAACAGATGCGATTCTTGTACAATGGGCTCCGAGTCAAGATGGTAGAGACCGATTATCGGGGACGCAAAACGACGGCGGGTGTGGACTCTCCGGAGGATGTGCAGCGCGTCGAGGAAATTCTTAAGGAATACGGCGAATACGACTTGAGTTGATGCAGCACCATGCCATCCGCCGTAACAGATCAACCTCAGCACATCGCCATCATCATGGATGGCAATGGTCGCTGGGCTAAGCAACACAAGCTCCCGCGCGCCAAGGGTCACGAGCAGGGCGGACGTGCCGTGGAACGCGTTGTTGATCTATGCCTTGCACATGGCATCCCCTGGCTCACGCTCTACGCTTTTTCCACGGAAAACTGGGGAAGACCGAAAACGGAGGTGAATGGGCTGATGGAGATGCTGAAGCGCTTTTTGAAACAAAGTTTGCCGAAGATGCAAGAGAAAGGGGTCCGTTTACGCGCCATCGGAGAGTTGGAACTGCTCCCGGAAAAGTGTCGGACGATTCTCACCAAAGCCATCAGCGAGACGCAGGACAATCATGCTCTTCAACTCACTCTTGCTCTCTCCTACGGCTCGCGCCAGGAGATAACCGCTGCGGCGAGAAAACTTGCCTCGCTCGTAGCTAGCGGCAAACTCTCTCCCCGGGATATCACTCCCGACCTGCTTGCGGCTCATCTCTACACCGCCGATATGCCGGACCCGGATCTGCTGATTCGCACATCCGGCGAGATGAGGCTGTCCAACTACTTGCTCTGGCAGGTAAGTTATGCCGAGTTGTGGGTGACTCCCGTGCTGTGGCCTGATTTCGGTGAGGCGAATTTTGAGGAAGCCTTGGCAGAGTACGCCACGCGACACAGACGGTACGGGAGGCGATGAGGGTTGGGTGGTGGCCGGGGACGGATGCAACTCGGCGGCGTCGTGCAGCCGTCGCTCGCTAATTTCCCGACGAGTTGTCTCGGGAAGCCGGAGAGGAGAGAATGCGGTGAGCAGGCGTGGGACGACGGATGACCGTTTCTCCGGCCTTGGCTTGGTTAGCGCGATCGCGGGCGATTTGTTCGAAATATTCGGGATCCATCATCCAGATGTAGCGGCTGTGAGCGGCTTCCTCCTCATCTTCGGCGCGTAAGAGACGCCTTTGCATGGAATCCTTCTGCTGGCGGAGGCTTTGGAGTTCAAGCCAGGCCGGCAGGACAAGCATGGAGCCAAGGAAGGCGACCAGTGCCAGGAAGATGAGCCCCATGATGCAGAGCACACGGCGCACGGCGGAGGAGCGTTCCTGCTGGATGGTTTCGAGTTCGCTGATGGAGCGACGACGTCTTCCGAAAAGCAACTTAAACATGGTTCTTAGCGTTCAGCAAAGGGTACAAATCTTCCCCGGCGGGCAAGGAGGAGCGTGTGCATTCTCGTCTGTTTCCCCTTGCTTGAAACCGGTACGCCGCTGCAGCTGATCTCAAAGCCGGCTCGCTTCAGAGTAGCCTGCAGTTTCTTGTCCGGTCGTTCGAGGAGGATGGACAACAGACTCCCCCCCTTGAGCGCTTGGAAGAAGGCCTGTGCATCCGCAAGCGAGAGCCGGAGGTTGCCGTGGGTGTTGCGCATGATGATGGCGTGCAGAGAACCGATGCGCTTTCGACAGATGTCGGCAGCAGACTCGTCCTCCACGCTGACCCGCTCGTCTCGGAGAATATCGGCGTTGGGTGAGTGGGTGGAAAGCCAGTCGATGAGTTCGTGGATGGGCTCGGCGATAATGAACCGCGCCTTTGCGCGCGGCAGAGAATTGAGTGTCGCTGCCGCTGCGTAACCCAGCCCGATGCCGGCGATAAGGACACAGGGCTTTCCTGCCCGTACGATCGGCTCCACGGCCAATCGCGCCATTTGCTCCTCACTGCCGCGGCTGAGCGTATCCGCCACGGCAACGCCATCCTGCAGCAGGCTGAGTGCCCCATCGCGTTCCCAGAGCTCCCACAGGCTGCCATCGGCGGCGCGCATCTCCTCAAGTTTGACCAGCGGTTTCATCCCCTTCATTCTAGCAAAAACGTCCGCCCCTGACAAGTAACATGCTTGACCATTGCATGAGAAAATGCGTTTCGTTTGCCCGTAATGCCTCAAAAGAAAAAGTCACCGAAGCCCGATGCCTCAAAATAAACGGTCACCCAAGAGCATAGCATTTTCA
>CANQSY010000139.1 GCA_947626635.1 uncultured Akkermansia sp. | reverse complement strand
GGGTGGACAAGCGGCATGATCTTGCGCAGACCGCCGCCGGAATCCAGAGGCTCTTCCTCGTGGCTGAGAGTTACCGGGACCCCGCGGTATTGTGGATCGGGGAAGGGAAAAGCGCGTTCCCACATGAGCTCCAGGTGGGAGGTGTTGACAATGAATTCCTGAACACCGGCGCGGATAAAATGATCCATCATGTGCTGGATCAACGGCTTTTGGAAAACGGGAAGAAGGGGCTTAGGTACGATGGAAGAGAGAGGAGCCAAGCGAGTACCGAGACCGGCGCCGAGGATGAAAGCCTGCATGATTCAGCGAAAGGGGGTTAAGGCGCGGGAGTGCTCGTGGCGTGTCGATGACGCCGAACTCGTCGGATAATGAATCCCACCATGAGGGCCAGTAACACCACCCCGAGGATGGCTACCACGGGGAGCAAGATAGCCAGGATGGAGCCGAGCAGGGAGAGGATGTTCTCGACCGTAGTGACGATCCAGTTACCGAAGCCGCCGGTGCTCACGGTGCTGGTGGCGCGGAGAGCCGTGGTGCCGGCTTGCACGGCACCGGCCGCCCCAGCTCCGGCGACGATACCGATGCCCCACTGAGCGTAGTCCGGCATTTCCGGGAGAATTCCGGCGGTGATGATCGCGCCTGCAGCGAGGGCAAGCGGCGCGCTCACCGTATCCAGAAGATGGTCCACGAAGGGGATGTAATAAGCGAGGGTTTCGACAACTGTGGCTGCTAGGAGGCAGACAAATGCCGCATCGGAGCCCACCCACGCAAGGGTGTCATTGACCGGCACGTTGAGGTACCGCACTGCTGCCGACACCACGAGCAGCGGCACAAAAACGCGAAAACCGCAAGCGGCTGACAGCGAAATACCTGTACACAAGGCGATGACAAGAGTGATCCAATCCATGGCTGAAGAGAAAGATGAAGTTTGCGTTGAAAAATTATGGGGCAGAGAGATGATCGCAGAAACGAGCCATTTTGTCACAGGCTTGCTCCAGAAGATCGTAACTCGTCGCGTAGCAGCAGCGCAAGTAGCCCTCTCCACACGCTCCGAATGCTGTCCCCGGGACGGCAGCGACCTTTTCCTCCTTGAGCAGGCGGAGCGAGAACTCTCGGGAACTCAGTCCGAACCGTTTTACGCTGGGAAAGGTGTAGAAGGCGCCGCCGGGCAGGTGGCAGTCCATCCCCATGTCGTTGAAGCGACCGACGATATAGTCGCGGCGTACATGATAGCTATCGCGCATCTCCTCCATCGCCTGGCGACCGTGCTGCAGGGCCTCGATACCTGCCTCCTGGCTGGTGATGGAGGGGCAGATCATGGTGTAGGAATGGATCTTGACCATCATGTCGATGAGCTCGCGCGGACCACAGGCATAGCCAAGGCGCATACCGGTCATGGCAAAGGCCTTGGAGAAGCCGTGCAGCAGGAGCGTACGCTCCTTCATGCCGGGTAACGAAGCAATGCTGGTGTGAGGTACTCCATCGTAGCGCAGCTCCGAGTAAATTTCGTCCGTGAGTACGAAGATGTCGTGCTTCTTGCAAATTTCGGCAATTTTTTCCAGTGTCTCGCGCGGCGCGATAGACCCGGTCGGATTGGTCGGGAAATTCAGCATGAGCACCTTGGTCTTGGGGGTAATGGCTGCTTCCAGTTTCTCCGGGGAAAGAGCAAAGAGGTCATCGATACTCGTCTCCACCGGTCGCGCCACAGCGTAGGTGAGCGCCACTGTCGGCGCATAGCTCACGTAACCCGGCTCATGGTAGAGCACTTCGTCGCCCGGGTTCAGTAAGCAGCGCAGCGCCAAGTCGATCGCTTGGCTCACTCCGACCGTCGGTAGAATCTCGCAGAGCGGATCATACTCCACGTGGAAAAAATCCCGGACATAGACAGCGATGGCACGGCGTAAACTCTCCAGTCCGTAGTTGCTCGTGTAGGTCGTGTGGCCTTTTTCGAGGGAGAAGATGGCGGCTTCGCGGATGTTCCATGGGGTGACGAAGTCCGGTTCGCCGACGCCGAGGGAGATGATTCCCTTGCTGCCAATGACGAGATCGAAGAATTCGCGGATGCCGGAGCGGGGGAGCCCGGCGACCTGGCGAGAGAGAGAGTTGTTCCAATCCATCATGGTAGAAGGTTAGGGGGCTATGCTGATGCGTTCCGGACTCACGGGTTCTTCAAAGAGGAGACCGTGCATCTTGTACGTTTTCAAGCGGAAGTGTGTGGACGTAGAGAGCACGCCCTCGAGACTGGAGAGCTTGTCGCTCACAAAACGTGCCACCTCCATCAGGTCGCTTGCCTCCACCATCACCAGCAGGTCATACCCGCCGGACATCAGGTAGCAGCTCTTTACCTCGCTGAAACGGGCGATGCGCTGGGCGAGTCGATTGAAACCGCCGCCGCGTTCCGGTGTGCAGCGCACCTCGATAAAAGCGGAGACACCTTCGCTGTCCTCATTCAGAATGGTGCGGTAACCGACAATTTTCCCGACCTTTTCCAACTCGGCGCGGGCAGAACTCACCTCCTTTTCCGTGGCTCCCAGCAACTCGGCTATCTGTCGGTCGCTGAGTCGTGCATCTCTCTCCAGTACGCTGAGTAATGCTTCCTGTGTCATCGTGCGCTCACTATACCACACGCCTCAGGGGATTGCAAAACGAAATTCACGCTTGTCCTGATGCGTTCCGAGAATGCGGAGGTGGGAGACGTCGGATGCCGGGACGGTTTTCCGAGCTCAACGCGTCACGCATTCCTCAAAGAACCCGCCCCCCAGAAGCCTTGCTCCTCCCGGAGATTCCCTATCATAGAACGCGCATACCTGACCCGGAGAAAGAGCCCGAACAGGCGAATCAAACGTGAGTTGCACGCGATCGGGTGCGAGGTATTGACAGCCGGCAGGCACGACGGGGGTGCGGTAGCGGGGTTGCACGAGTACGCGTTCCGGCAGAGGAGCGCGCGTGTTGGTGATGCTGCCGACCGTGGCGCCGGTAGAGTACAGGCCGGGTGTGTCCGGCGACTCGTAACCGATGATGAGTCGGTTGTGCGCGAGATCCTTGCCGACGACGACGTACGCGATGCCTTCGATGGGGGAGGCGACATGGTGCCCCTTGCGTTGTCCGATGGTGAAAAGGTGCAGGCCCGGATGACGACCCAACACCTTGCCATGCACATCCACGATGTCCCCCGGCGAATCCGGGATGTAGTGACGCAGGAAATCGCTCATTTTCACCTTGCCGATGAAGCAGATGCCTTGAGAATCCTTCTTTGCGGCATTCGGTAGATCGTACTCCTGCGCCAGCTCACGCACTTGGGGTTTGGTGAGATGTCCTATGGGGAAGAGAGCCCGAGCTATTTGTTCCCCGCGCATGAGCGCCAAAAAATAGGATTGGTCCTTGTTCGGATCTGCCCCGCGCAGGATGTAACTCTCGCCGTT
>CANQSY010000138.1 GCA_947626635.1 uncultured Akkermansia sp. | reverse complement strand
TCGCCGCGCCAAAGGCGGCAAAGCCATCCGCGATGGCCGAGGTGCGCCAGGTGGCCAGCAGGCTGTTGATGCGGCTCTGCGCGAGCTGGTCCGCGGCTTCCGCCTTGGCTCCCGCTCCCGGCTTGAGCTCGCTGTCGTCCACCCCGATGCGCAGGGAGTGGTCCTCCAGCTGGAAGGGCACATCCTCCGCCTCCACGGAGATGGCGTGTGCCGGCGTCAGCAGGGCGCGGCGCGTGTCCACGGCGCGGAAGGCATACCCCTTCGGGTAGCGCTTGTAGGTGCCGATCTTGCCCTCCACGGCGAGCGCCGGGGCGAGGAAGTCCAGCGGGCTTTCGGTCTGTCGGTTGAACCAGCCTACCGCATACGTGTAGAGCGGATAGGCGAATGTGTTTTGTGTACTCATACGGCTTCTGATGCTTGGGTTGGGGTTACGGGGATGAGCACGGCGCGGATGAGCTGCCCGGCTGTCGTGGCGCTCGCTGGCTCCACGGCTATGGCCACGGCTTTATCCGCCTTGGTGCTCGAGGTGTGCTTCACGGTGCCCGTCTCGGTGAGCTCCAGCAGGTCCCCGGCGGCGATGGCCTCCGTGTCCCCGCTCAGCTGCACCTCCACGATGCCTCCGAAGCTCTTGTAGAGCAGGCTCGCCCCCGTCACATTGCCCGCCTGGGCTTGCAGCAGGGAATCCGGCTCCGTGATCACGCCGAGGGCGTCCTCGGCTCCGGTGGCGAGGACGATGCAGCCGCTGGCGTCCAGCTTGGCGAATTTGCCCTCGTGCATGTGCGGCGAGCCCTGCAGGGTCACCGCGTAGTTCGCGCGTACGCGCGGGATTGTGTTAATGATTGCCATAATCGATGGTGTGTGTTGGTTGTGAAAAATCAGAGATTTTCTTTGAATTACGAGTTACGAATTACGAATTGAAAGCTAGCGCGCCGGAGGCGCGGGAATTTCTAAATCGTACATAGCGCGTCAGCGCCCGATGCCAAGCTCGTAGTCCTTCATCGCGCGCGCGTACTGCTCGGAGTACTCCCTCGGCGTGAAGCTGCGCCCCAGCGCTTTCTCCGCGTTCGCTACGGAGTTGAGGCAGTAGTCTGCCTTGCTCTTGGCTTGCGTGTCGATGCTGCGCGCCACGTTCCCCGTGCGCACGGCTACCGCGCTGTTCGGGCAGCCCCCGGTGAGGGGCGTGCGCGTGGCGTTGGCGGCCACGAGGTGCGGGTAGAGCGTCCGGCTGTTGGCGGCGCTGTCGCGGTTCGCCTCCGCCAGGGCTTCGCTGAGCTCCTCGTTGCTCTTTTTAAGGTTGAGGATGGCCTCCAGCAAGTCCGCGGGCGTGGCGCCCTCCGGCAGGTCCAGCTCCGCGGCTGCCTGCTGGCAGGCGGCGGTGAGGTCCATGCCTCCTTCTTGCGGCTCACTGTTGGCGGCGGTGGGCTCTTGCGGCTCCCCGCAGTTCTCGGCCTGCTGCTCGGGCTGTTCTTCCCCGGCGGCCGGCTCGCTGTTGGCAGCGGTGGGCTCTTGCGGCTCCTCGCTGTTGGCGCCGGTGGTGATCTCCGGCTTCACGGGCTGCTCCTCGGGTGCCTCAGCGCAGCTCTTCTTGGTGTCTTCTTCTGTCATGGTGTTTTTGGTTTTGCTGTTGGTGCAAGGTATCTGCTTCACGTGCCGCGGCTCGTTGGTCAGCGTGCAGCCCGTGAGCCGCGTGGGGTAGATTTCTCCCCCCTCTCTCTCAAATTCCGCATAGTCATACTCCGTCGAAAAATGCACAAATTCTCCCCCGTTCACCATCTCGTGCCCCCATGGCGTCCACTCCACCCAGGCCCACAGCTCCCCTCCATCCGCCTCCAGCGCCCTTATCCACCCCGCCGCCCGCGTCTCCGGCTGCGCGTTCATGCTCGCGTGGTCCCGCGTCACCGGCAGCCCTCGCCCCTGCGCTTCCTGCCGCGCAAACGCCTCCGCTATCTTCTCCAGCGTCTCCTCCGTCGCCACTTCCCTCAGCTTGCCTGCCTCCCCCTCCGTCAGTCCAAATACCCTCGCTACGCTCTTTGCGCTCGGCGTGGGGTGGTTAAATACGGTCTCGATGCAGCACCATCCCGCCCGCGGCACTCCCCCTATTTTCCAGGGAGCCCTCGGCGCATTTGCCTCTTTGTACGGTGTGATTGTTGACATGATTCGATTATTTTGCCTCAATTTGCGTTTTGCAGGGGGTCTGCAGGGGTGCTTTGGGGTCTCCGGGTAGAGTTTTACCTCCCGGATACCCAACGGGGCTTCCTGGCGCGAATTTCGCGGTCTCCCAAATCGGACCCCAAAATGCCGCCGCCGAAAAAACGATAGTCACCACCACGTACACCCACAGCGCAGCCTCGATGGCTTTGTCGTAGATGTCCTCGAATGAGTCTTTCATTTTGTTTCGTGTTGACATGGGAAGAGGTTTGGTTTATCTTGAAGATCCGGACGGCAACTTGCAGAAAGGGAACTGAGATTTTTTGCGAGTAAACTGGGCACGTGCGCCGTGTTATCCGTCCGTAGGCTCAGGCTCTCGGCCTGGGCTCTTTTTTTGGGCTTCCGGTTTGTATGAGGTGATCAATCTCAGGTTTTCTTTTTTATCCGCCAGTATAGCGAGAGATCCCTTTCTTTTTGTCGCTATTTTACCTGTACCGGCAGGGATTTGCTTTTTTTCTCCATAAATTAAAGTCTTTGCTACTTCGCGCGGGTCTGTTTCTTCCGGATTAAAATGCCGGGCAGCGTGGCGGGTGCCGTGGTAGTCGGGATGCCCGGCTTCGATGTCCAGGCTCTTCTTGCCGATCTTTGCTACTCCTTCCACCTTGCCTCCCTTTTGCGTGGCGCGCAGGGCATGCTCGATGGCATCCACTTTGGCTTGGGGCTTGGCTCCCGGCGCGGCTTTGAGCGGAGTGTTGCTCCGCGTGGTCTTGGCGCGGGGGTTGCCCTTGGTGGCGCGCCCTCCTTTCTGCGCCTTCTGCGTGGCTCCGCTGCATCCGTCCTCATGCCCGTACTGGTTGCAGCTGTTCTCGGCCACGGCTTCTTCCAGCGCGTCGTAGATGCTCCCCGCTGCCTCCGCTAGCTCCCCCTCGGCAAAGCCTTTGCCGAGGCTTTGCAGCGCGGCGAGCTCTTCCTGCGTGAGAGGTTGCTCTTCGCTTCCTCCTTCGTCAGGCGGGGTGTTGAGGCGGCTGTTGATGGCTCTCTCAAAGGTCTCCCGCGCGGGCGGGTAGAGCATGGTGGGCGCGTAGCGCGTGTGCAGGCTGCGCAGGGCGGGGTAGTCCTCCCTTGGCTCCGGACTCGGCGCGCCGGTGTCCTGCACGGCCAGTCCCGTGAGGTCTGCCACTTGCGCGGCGTCGGTCCTGTACCCCGCTCCCGCCAGGCTGGCCACGTTGGCGATGGTGCCGGTGGCGTTGTCGGAATCCGGGCGGCGCATGGCGAACTCCACGAGGTGCGG
>CANQSY010000137.1 GCA_947626635.1 uncultured Akkermansia sp. | reverse complement strand
GCGACACTTTCCTCGTTCATCGGGGTGGATATATGCTCCGGCGAGGAAGAGACTCGACGTTTCACGCCGCAGGAGGAGGACACCGGGCAAGTTTGAACTTATTACCAAAGTGAATAACTATGAAATATCATTTATTATCAATGATAAGAAATAAGAAAAATTAACAATCTATTGATGGGAGAATGAAGCCTTGTTTCTAAGAGGAAAGAAGGGACAATGGTAGAAACGCAGATTTACAAATGGGGGAGGATTGTGTAAAATGAGGGGGACATGGGAATACTGACGATTATAGGGCTGCTGGCAGGGTTGTACGTGTACAGTCGGATCACGAAGGGACAGAGTTGGTATGAGAAGCTTGTCGTGGCGGTGTTTTTGGCGGCAGCGGCGAGTTGTTACAGCGTGTTGAGCTGGTTCGGAGGGGGCATTATGTTCAACACGATGCTGCCTGGCTGGATGGTACTGACATATACGTGGTTTTACATGACGCTGATGATGAGTTTTGTGTTGCTGCTGGTGACGGACGCGACAGGGATGTTGATGAGGTGGGTGAATCCGCGGTGGCAGAGGAGAGGGAGGGAGGAGAGGCGACGGGCGATGAGACGACTGTATCTCTGGCTGTTGCCGGCGGCGGGATTGCTGTGCGGTTGGGGAATGTACAGTGCACTGTCCGCTCCGCACGTGCGGGAAGTGGAGGTGCCGGTGGCGCATCTCAAGAAGTCTTTCCGCATCGCCTTGCTCTCCGACCTGCATGTCGATGCGATCAAGAACGAGCATTTTCTGGAGGAAATCGTACAACTCACCAATGAGCAGAAGCCGGACCTGATTGTCATCACGGGCGACTTTGCGGACGGACGCGTGGAGGATCGGTTGCCTCAGATGCAGTCGCTACGGGAGTTGAGAGCTCCGTTGGGAGTTTACGCCGTGGCGGGCAATCACGAGTATTATTCCGGCTATCGCGAGTGGCGGCGAGGCATCCGCTCGCTGGGCATCCGACTGCTGGACAACGAGCACGTCCGACTGTCCGGAGTCGGCTGCTCTCTAGCGGGGGTGACGGACCCGGCGGCGGCATATTTCCACATGGAGCGTCCGAACCTGCGCAAGGCGCTCAGCGGCATCCCGAGCGGCAGCCCGGTCGTCCTCCTTGCGCACCAACCCAAGTTTGCCCACCGGGCCGCAGCTTCCGGCAGGGTAGCTCTCCAGCTCTCCGGTCACACCCACGGCGGACTCGTGCGCGGACTCGACCTCGTCATCGCCGCGTTAAACGGCGGTTTTGTTCACGGTCTTTACAGTCTCGACCGGATGAAGCTCTACGTCTCACCGGGGACGAGTCTCTGGACGCTTGTGCCACTCCGTCTCGGCATACGCGGAGAAATCACGGTGCTCAAACTTATCCCGAGCGGTGAGGACGCAGCGTGAGATGGGGAGTGTCGCATCGCCGGGATGAGAGGTGATAAAAAAACGCCCTCGGAGCGAGGGCGTTGGAGGAACAACTATATAACGTTGAATTACGAAGCCGGCTGAGGCAGGGGAAGAGGCCGGTCCGTTTGGGGGTCCACCTCGGTCCCGTTGATGAACTTGCGCACTTTTTCCGGACCGTCGCCGGAGCGTTCGCGACGAATTTCGATACGCGTTTCCTTCATGCCTCCTTTGCCGTCCGGGACAATGGAAATACTCGTCTCGACACTGCGCGAGAAGCTGCCGGAGTCATTCCGAAGAAGCGGCTGCGGTTCGGGGACATCTCCCGCCGTCTTTTGTGCAGGCGTCAGTGGAGTGGCCGGCACGGAAGAGGGCATCGGCGTGGTCGTTTGCTGAGCCGGTTGATCGGGCGACGGCGCAGGTTGTGCCGGTGCGCCGTCGGTCGTCGGAGTTTCGGCAGAGGCAGTATCCGCCGCCGGGGCGGGGGTCTGCGGCTGGACGCGGGCAAAACGTGTGCAGGCTCGCACATCCTTGTTGCCCTCTTCGCGGAAGAGGTAGATGTGGTCGATATTCAGGAGCGCCTCGTCGCCGGGCTTCATCTCGCGAATCTGGCGACCGACATCGGCATCCTGTCCGGGCACATCTGCCGACAGAGAGACGGCAAAGATTTTGCCAGGGTTCATCGCGCCATCGCCCATGCGATCGTAGCGGCGGTTGGCGAGATTTTGCTTCACCTCGAACACCGCCACCTCCTCCATACCCGGGTCGGGCACATTCAGGTCCACGACGGGGATGGAGCGGATCTCTTTGAACACGGCGTGCACCGCATTAGAGGCGAGCAGGTCGCTGTGGTACACACCTTGGCGAGGCGTGTTTACCATGCCCGGTCGTCCCATGGAAATATCTGCCCAGGTAACGCTCACCGCAGGCAGAACCATCAAGCTGTATAAAATAGGATTGATTCTCATACTTGTTGGAAAAGACACCTGACGGAAGCTATCTGTTCAAAAAAAAGCTGCTGAGAATTTACGTGAAATCGTCAATGGTTGGGAAAATAGCGGAGACTTTCGGGATGAGAGGAGAAGAAATCGAGGGCATCCAGGAAGTTTAGGGCAAAGGAACCGGGAGAAATTGAGCGAGAGGCTGCTTCACTGCCGGCCGAGCTGAAGAGCATTGAAGTCAGCACAGCTGCTTGTAGGGGCGAATCCGCTACGGCACAGAACGCCGCGGCAACAGCCCCCATGGCGCAACCGACCCCCGTCACTCGCGTCATGACCGGATGTCCGCCGTTGATCGTCATGCACAGCGTTCCATCCGTGGCGAAATCCTGTTCTCCGGTGACGAGCACAGCGGCATGGGAAGAGCGAGCGAGATGGCGAGCAGCTTCGAGGGCTGCGGCAGAAGCGACCGTGGATTCCGGACCGCGTGGAAGGGCGTCCTCACCGACGAGAGCGAGAATTTCAGCCGCATTGCCGCGGATGAGGGTCGGCGGGTGTGAGAGGATGAGTTCGCGGCATAATGCCGTGCGGGGAGAAAGGAGTCCTGCTGCAACGGGATCCAGAACCCACGGACGCGAGTGGAGCGTCGCCGCATCGACGGCCGCTCGCATTGTTGCTTCCTGCTCGGGCGTCCAAGTGCCCACGTTGACGAGGAGAGCGTCTGCACATTGGGTGACCATCTCGGTCGCTTCCGTCGGGTCGGACAGCATGGCCGGGACGGCGTGCGAGGCGAGCAGAACATTGGCCGTAAAGTTGCGAACGACGTCGTTCGTGAGGCATAGGACGAGTGGACGCGATTCACGTAATTTCGTGAAAACTTGCCTCAGGACACGTGGGGTGATTTCCTTGTTCATGGAAGAAGGCGGGGGCGGCGTTCCGCCGCCTATTTACGATTTACGAATTACGATTTACGATTTGAATTTTAGCGCGCTACGCGCGGGAGATACAGAGCGAAAGCGGGGGCGAGCGGTGCTCGCCTATTTACAAGACGCTCGACGGCCCCGAGTAGGGCGCACGCGAAGCGGGCGGTAAGAGCGGTTGGACAAAAGCGCAGCTTTTGCC
>CANQSY010000136.1 GCA_947626635.1 uncultured Akkermansia sp. | reverse complement strand
ATGCAAATGCTCTCAAAATTATAATTGACTTTCCCGCCCGCTTCGCGTGCGCCCTATACGGGGCCGTCGGGCGCTTTGACTCCTCGCGCTTTGCGCGCTAGCATCCCAAATCGTAAATCGTAATTCGTAAATCGTAAATAGGCGCAGCAGGCGCCCCCGCCGCTTTCCTCATATCTCCCGCCCGAGGTTTTCCCCACCACCGATGCTCTTGCATCGCATATCCCGCGCCCTTGGCGCGCGAGTTACCTGAAATCGTAAATCGTAAATCGTAAATAATAAAGGGCTTATGCTGCATGATGCGCCGTTAACCATCCATTGCGCTTGCTTTTTCTTGGGACAGATGCTGAAAAAAAGTGCATAATGACTTGATTTCCGCTCCGTTCGTGTTATAACTTTTTTTTATGAAGCGCTCTCGTTTCTCTATTTATTGCGTGGCATGCCTTTCCTCCCTCTCCCTCCTTTCCTGCGGCGGCGGAGGAGGTGGTGGTGATAAAAACGAAGATCCCTTCGATCAACCCTCTACTTTCCTCCCGGAGGGCGTGACGGAGATTACGATCAATTTTGAAGGAGGCGACAGCGACGTTCCAGGAAACATTAAGCTCACGGAGGAAAGAGGCACACCCCCAACATGGAGAGCAAATGTAACAGGCAGTGCCTCGTTTAACCTGAAGACAGATGCCGGTACTTCAACTTCATACACGCTTGCCGGTAAGGTGGAAGTTGAAAGGCTTGGCGGTAATGCCGGATTTCTTCTTAAATGGGAAAGTGATAATACGAGTGTAACCAGTTCATCAAACAAAGCCGAATGGGAAGGAACAATGACCATCCGCTTTTACGCTCTCGATGATGAAAACAAATGCCGTTATGCTAGTGTCGTCGATGATCGTCTTCAGATTCACTACTATCACAACGGGAGTGACACGCTCAATGATTACACCGGCATCCGTGGTTGCACCATGAATCTTCAATTCACTGTGCCGTCCGAGAAATAGTCGGAGATTTCTGTCTCTACCCACACGTGTCCCAACAAAATTGTTAAACAAAAATGTAAGGAATAATTATAAAACGACAAATTTGTAAATATTAAAATTGATGTCGAAAGAGGTCGGTGCGGTTATATCTTTAATAATAAGCGGATATAAAAGAAAATTCAAAATTGGCATGGTATTTGCTGATTGAGAAGTGAAGGGGGAAGCTTTCCTGGAAAGCGGAACTTTTAAACAGAACGAAAGAAACCAGACATGGAAACGGAACACAACAGTGCAGAGGAGGCGTTGGCTGCGTTGTATGGCAGCGACACCTTTGGGATCAAGACGATGGAGAAATACCTCTCCAAGAGTGCATTTAAGAAAATGCTCGTAACTGTCCAGCGCGGAGGCAAATTGGACATGAGTGTGGCCGATGAGGTAGCGCAGGCCATGAAAGTGTGGGCTCTATCCAAGGGGGCTACGCACTACACGCACTGGTTTCAACCGCTTTCGGACGCCACGGCGGAGAAGCACGACTCCTTTGTGGAGCCGGATGGCAAGGGTGGCATGATATGTGAGTTTACGGGTAAGAACCTGATTCAGGCGGAGCCGGATGCCTCGTCTTTTCCGTCCGGCGGCATACGCGCCACGTTTGAGGCACGTGGTTACACGGCGTGGGACCCGACCTCTCCCGCCTTCATCAAGCGCACGGAACACACCGCGACGCTCTGCATACCCACGGCATTTTGTTCGTACACCGGCGAAGCCTTGGACAAGAAGACGCCGTTGTTGCGGTCGATGGTAGCCGTATCGAGGCATGCCACGCGCGTGTTGCGTTGTTTCGGCATAGAACCCAGTTGTGTTGAGAGTAGTTTGGGTGCTGAGCAGGAGTACTTCCTCATCGACCGCAACCTGTACTTACAGAGACCCGATTTGATTGAAACCGGACGCACCCTGTTCGGATGTTTGCCGCCCAAGCACCAGCAGATGGAGGATCATTATTTCGGTTCCATTAAAGAGCGTGTGTTGGAATTCATGAACTCCGTGGATCAGGCGCTCTGGGCACTTGGCGTACCGGCCAAGACGCGTCACAATGAGGTGGCGCCGGCACAGTTTGAGATAGCCCCGCTCTACGAAGCGAGCAACGTGGCTGTGGATCACAACGTGATGATCATGGATATCCTGCAGAGGCAGGCCCTGAAGTTCAACCTCGTTTGTCTGTTGCACGAAAAACCGTACGCCTGTGTCAATGGATCCGGCAAGCACAACAACTGGTCGTTGGGTACCCCGGAGTTGGGCTCGCTTTTCTCACCGGGCAAAACACCGCACAGCAACCTCCTCTTCCTCACCTTCCTTGCGTGTGTGATTCAAGGTGTGGATAAGCATGCGGATTTGCTGCGTGCCTCTATCTCCAAGGCGGGGAATGATCACCGTCTCGGTGCCAACGAAGCTCCGCCGGCCATCATCTCCATTTTCCTTGGCGACCAGTTGACGGATATCATCGAGCAGATCAAAGCAGGCGGCGCCAAGAGTTCGGCCGCCAAGACCACCATGGAACTCGGCGTCGATGTGTTGCCTACCTTGCCGAAGGACACGACCGACCGCAACCGCACCTCGCCCTTTGCTTTTACCGGAAACAAGTTTGAGTTCCGTGCCGTCGGTTCATCACAGACCTGCGCATGGCCCATGGCCGTACTCAACACCATCGTTGCCGAGGCGCTGGATGAGGTCGCTACCAAGCTGGAGCCTGTGGTCGGCAAGAAGAACTTCAACTCTGTGGTAAGCTCCCTCATCAAAAAGATGATCACCGAGCACGACCGCATTATCTTTAATGGTAACGGCTACTCCCAGGAGTGGATTGAGGAAGCGGAACGTCGCGGTCTTCCCCACCTCAAAACTACGCCGGAAGCCCTCGAGGTCCTTTCGCGTCCGGACACCATCAAACTCATGAAGAAGTACGGTATCCTCTCCAAGGCGGAGCTGTTAGCTCGCAAGGAGGTGCAGGTCGAGAGCTACCTCAAACTCATCCACATCGAAGCCAAGACCTGCCTGAATATGCTACAAACCATTTACCTGCCGGCTGTCGCCGGACAGATGACAGAAATCTGCGGAACGGTCGCCGCCATCAAGGCCGCCGGTCTTAAGGCCGGTCTCAAGGCCGCAGAAGATAAGGCCAACGCCGTGGGCAAACTCTACGACGAGTTGCCCGACAAGGTACGGGTCCTCCAAGCTGCCATCGATAAGGGTTGCCCCGTGTGCATGAAAGAAGCGATGGAGTCAGCCCGCGAAACCGTTGATGCCCTCGAAGCCATTGTGGATGCCGACCTCTGGCCGGTGCCCACCTATGCTCAGATGCTCAACATCCACAGCAAGTAATCGAAAACGCGAGTCTTTCTCGCTACCGGCAGCTCCGAGTGGGGCTGCCGGTTTGTCTTTACCCCCTTTTCGGTCCGCCTCGACACGGACTTTTTCCCCGATAAAGTCATTTTTTTTCAAAAAAATTTGTGAATTGCAAGAATAAATGCGACATATGACAGAAATAGTTGAGGTCATGCGAAGAGAGGGGTAAAATAGTGAC
>CANQSY010000135.1 GCA_947626635.1 uncultured Akkermansia sp. | reverse complement strand
GATTTACGATTTACGATTTACGATTTACGATTTACGATTTACGATTTACGATTTACGATTTACGATTTACGATTTAGATTTTAGCGCGCTTCGCGCGGAAAAAAGCCGATGAAAAAATTGCGCAAAGATTCCAAGTTCTCCTCGCTCACAGATGCGCAGCGTGACTCGCTGGCCGAGCTCATGCTTTCCGGCAAGGCGGGGCTGGAGGAGGTGAAGGAATGGCTCGGCAAGAAGGGCGTCAAGGTGAGTCTCCAATCCATCTCCGAGTACTACCGCAACCACGTGCTGCCCTCCAAATGGCGCCGCATGAACCGCGTAGCCACCGCGCTCAACAAGGTCCCCGATGCCGCGGCTACGGACGCCGCGCACCGCGCCGTCGCGCAAAAGGTTTTTGAACTCTCCACCGACCCGAAGGCCGACCCCAAGCTCCTCTCGGAGTTCTACAAGCTCATGCTGGCGGGTCAGAAGCAGGCGGTGGATGAGCGCAAGCTCGCCCTGCTTGAGGCGAAGGCGAAAGCCGCGGATGCCGCGCAGGAGGCCCTGCGCCAGGATGGTCTCACCCCGGAAGAACGCGAGCAAAAAATACGAGAAATCTTCGGCTTGGTCTAGCGAGCCGGAGGCGAGCCTCTTTTCTAAATCGTAATTCGTAATTCGTAATTCGTAATTCCCAATGAAGCCCCCTCGCCCAGCCTCCGACCTGCAGCGCCGCATGGACTCGCTCCTCGCGCTGCTGCTGCCCTACCAGCGCGCGTGGGTGGAGGACAAGGCGCGCTTCCTCTGCGGCGTGTGGGCGCGCCAAACCGGCAAGAGCTTTTCCACCGGCGCCACCATCGCGCTGGACCTCGTGGCAACGCCCAAGACCACCTGGATGATCGCCGCGCCTTCCGAGAGGCAGTCCATGGAGTCTCTCTCCAAGGTGAAGGACTGGATCCGCGCGCTGCGCGTGCAATTCGAGGAGGAGTCCCTCACCCTGCACAACGTGGAGGACAAGGCAGGCGCCATCTCCCTGGGCAACGGCTCGCGCTGCATCGCCGTCCCCGGCAAGCCGGACACCGTGCGCGGTATGTCCGCCAACATCTGGCTGGATGAGTTCGCCTTCTTCGAGCAGCCGGACGCCACCTGGCGCGCCATCCTCCCCTCCATCACGAACCCCTTGCGCGGCGGGGAAAAACGCTTCATCATCACCTCCACGCCCAACGGACGCGGCGGCTCCGGCAAGCGCTTCTTCGACATCGTGAACTCCGAGCCGCGCGCGAATATGCGCTGGAGTGTGCATACCGTCACCCTCCGCAACGCCATTGCCGACGGCCTGCCGGTGGACTACAACGCCCTTGCCGAGGCCATGGATGACCCCATCGCCGAGGCGCAGGAGCTCAACTGCGAGTTCCTGGACAGCACACAGACGCTGCTGCCCTACGAGCTCATCTCTCTCGCCGAGAGTTTTTCGGACGCTACGGAGAGCTGCGAGCCGTCGGTCTTTTCCCCCGCAGGCGGGCGCGACCTGCGCATCGGCATCGACTTCGGGCGCACGAACGACCCCACCGTCTGCTGGACTCTGGAGCGCGTGGGCGACGTGCTGCAAACGCGCGAGGTGCTCGTGCTGCGCGACATCGACTCCCCGGCGCAGGAGCAGATCCTGCGCACGCGCATTGCCGCGGCGAGGCGCGTCTGTTTCGACTACACGGGACCCGGCATCGGCCTGGGCGATTACCTCGTTAAGCAATTCGGCGCGTACAAACCGGAGGCGCACGAGTTCGGCAAGCTGGAGCTCTGCACCTTCACCGCTAAATTCAAGCGCGAGATTTTCCCCAAGCTCCGCAAGGCCTTCGTGGCGCCCACGCGCCTGCGCATCCCCGTCTCCCAATCCATCCGCGAGGACCTGCACGCCATGGAGCAAATCATCCACAACGGCGAGTACACCTACGCCGCCCCCCACACCAAAGACGGCCACTCCGACCGCTGCACCGCGCTCGCTCTCGCCGTCCGCGCCGCGGAAGGCTCCGCCAACATCATGCACGCCTCCCCCATCCACCGCCCTCCCTTCCGCGGCTGGTCCGCCCGCCTTCCCTCCCGCCAATCCCCCCGCAACTCTCTCATCTCCCGCATCATCTCCCGCTCATGATTCCTTCCACCACCTCAGCTAAAGCTTCGCAGTTCCGCGCGCAAGCGCGCTAAAATCCAAATCGTAAATCGTAAATAAAAAATCTTTGATTTTTCCCATGGATTCCATCGTTTCCAACGCCCAGCCTTCCTCCCTCCACCCCTCCGCCCGCTCCGGCTCCGTCCTCCCCTGGTGGCGCTTCATCTCCCTTCTTACCCAGCGCGAATCCCGCAAGGAGCTCGATTTCCTCACTCCCCAGCGCGCCGATGACCTCTTCGAATCCTGGATGCGCGGCGAAACCGCCGAGGTCCAGCTCGTTTGGGACCGCCTCGAGAAGTTCGACTCCACCCTCTTCGCCTGCGTCCGCGCCCGCCTCGCCGCCCTGGATGAGATGCACTGGTCCGTCGCCATCGATGCCGTGGAGGATGACCCCTCTCTGCAATCCCTCGCCGAGCAGCAAAAGCAGCTGCTCCTCTCCCGCCTCTCCGCCGTGGAGAATCTCTCCGCCGCCATCTCCGCCCTCGGCAAGGCCGACTTCTGCGGCGTCGCCGCCCTCGAAATCACCGGCAACGAGCAGCGCATGCGCTGGGAAACCATCAACCCCTGGCACCTCTGCCGCCCCTCCATCCACTCCCCCTGGCTCTACAACGAGAACGCCGACCCCGTCCCCTCCAACCCCGAGCTGCTCGACCCCGATGCCGTCATCCTCCGCGAGGCTCTCCCCATGCACCTCCCCGCCATGTTCCTCATCGTGGCCAAGCGCCACGGCGTCCAGGCATGGGATGCCTTCCTCGATAAATTCGGCATCCCCGCCGCTTTCTTTGAAACCCCTCCCGGCGCCACCGAGCAGCAAGCCGCCGCTTTCGATGCGGTCGTGCAGAAAATCATCGGCGAGGGCTCCGGCACTCTCCCCTCCGGCGCCAAACTCCACACTTTCGAGACCTCCCGCGATAATACCCAAACCTTCGAAGCACGCGCCCGCTGGTGCGACGACGCCCTCCTCCAGCTCACGCTGGGCGGCAAGCTCACCATGGCCACCGAAGCCGGCTCCGGCACCCTCGCCGGCAATGCCCACCAGGAATCCTTCGAGCGCCTCTGCGCCGCCTCCGCCCGGGGTATCTCCGAGTGCATCAACCGCCAATTCTGCCGCCGCATCCTCCGCTCCGCCTTCCCCTCCTCCCCCATCCTCGCCGCCTTCTCCCTCGCCCCCGAAAAAGAGGACGACCGCGCCGCCCAGGCCCAAATCATCGCCACCCTCTCCTCCGCCGGCTTCCGCCCCTCCCCGGAAACCGTCTCCGAACTCATCGGCTTCGAAGTCCAATCCTTCAACCCATCCCCCTCCTCTCCGGCTTTGCTCCCTGTCTCCAACTCCGCAACCGCGAGCGATAGCGAGCCGAATTTCCCAATTCGTAATTCGAAACTCGTAACTCGTAATTCTGAGGCGAGCGCCAGCGAGCCGGCGCTCACTCCGTCCGAAATCGCCGCCCTGCAACAGCTCGGCCATGGCTTTGCCTCCGACCTCCAATCCTCCGCCGACTCCATTTACGACTC
>CANQSY010000134.1 GCA_947626635.1 uncultured Akkermansia sp. | reverse complement strand
TCGAAGGATTCCGGTGTGCCGAAGATCATCCTCGTGCAGACGGAGGACGGGGTGCAGAGCGTGGCGGCGGAGGATGTGACAGGTGTGGATTTTGAGGAGATGCCTCAGCTGCCGATGAGGAAGGTGATGAGCCATGTCGTGACCGCGCAGTTGGGGAAGCCGAATCCGGGGGCAGAGCTGCGCTTCGGCTACGTGTCCGACAGCATGAGTTGGTTGCCGGAATACAGTCTGGAACTCGGGGAGGAGGGTAAGGCGAAGCTCACCTGTCGCGCGAACATCATCAACGAGCTGGCCGACATGAAGGATGTGGACCTCCGGCTGGTGAGCGGATTTCCGGCGTTGGGCGAGGCGTTGATTCCTTCTCCCCTCAACCGCGCGATGAAGCTGCAGGACTTTTTGAAGAGACTGGGCTTTTTGACGGAGGAGAGAAACGTCTCCATGAGGATGATGAGCTCAGGCATGGCAGCGCCTTGCGTAGCAGAATCGGATGAATCTGAAGATGACGAGGGGGAGGAGGGCAGCAAGCAGGTGGAAGACCTCTTCTTCTACACCCTGCCGCATTTCAGCTGCGAGCAAGGCAAGAGCATCCTGCGCGAACTGTTCTCCTGTGAGCTCCCCTACAGCCACGTGTACACCTGCAGGGTGCCGAATCAATCGGTTCTGGAAAGACTTTCGCGGAGCGGCGAGCCGGTGGCGGATGTGTGGCATTGCATCCGGCTCAACAATTCGAGCAAGCAGGCGTGGAGCACGGGAATCGTCACTTGCACGGCGGAAGGACAGATCGCCGCACGCTCCACGCTCTATTTTGCCGCGCCGGGAGCGGACACTTTGCTGCGGCTTAACAAGAGTATGCAGGCCACGGTGCAGTGCAGCGAGGAATTGTTGAAGCGCGAGGAGAGAAATGTTCCCGGGCGGCGCAACGATTCCGTGACGGTGAGCACCCTTATGGGAACCGTTACGCTCAAGAACAGCTCTGAGCGCGCCATGGAGCTGAGGCTTGTCAAGGAGGTCAACGGTCTCGTGACGGAGGCCGGCAAGGAGGGTAAAGTCAACGTGAGTCCCAGTTATTCGGGCAACCCACGCTCAGTGATTACATGGAAGCTCACTGTGCCGCCGGGCGATGAGGTCGAGCTGACCTACACCTACGAGTATGAGAACGACTGAGACTCGAGGTTAAATGTCGAGAGTCATCTGGTCGGCGTCATTCACGTTCGGGGGCAGGGGAGTGTGAGATTCCGGGGCGGGGGCTTGCGCAGACTGCGCGGGAGAGGGAGCTGCTGGGTCGGGCGCTGTCTCCTCGTCCCGGGGAGCAGGGACCGCCGTGGGATCCGGCATCATGCGGGCTATGCGCTCCACCGGGTTTTTGGTGACGATGTTGCCGAGCACGGAACGTCCCTTGATACGAAGTTTCGCGAAGTCGAAGGGGACGGGACGCCGCAGTTTTTTGAGCTGGTTTTTGAGGAAGACGTTCACCTTGATGGCTGAGCTGTCTTCCTCCGTGGCGTGGACAGAGAAGAAAAAGACGCGGGTACCCTTGGTTCCTTGAGTAAGCTGGTACTCTTTGTCGCGCGTGAAGCCGCCGATGCGGAAACGCTTGGCGTAGCTGACGCCCTCTTTGCCGTCGCGATAGATCATGTTGAAGACCCAATCCTGTCCCGGACGCAGCACGCGGATGTCAAGCAGCTTCTTGCCGACGTAAAATTTTTCCTGGATGCGACGAACCATGAGGACGCCTTGGTTGTCAATCGTCAGAATATCGCTCATGGTAGAGCATTTTTCGACGGGCGACCCCTTTTTCACGCCGTAGCCGGCAAAGCCCTCCTCATCGATGTAGAGCGTTTCATTTTCCACGGCTGCTTCGGCGCGCGTGACGGCGTCAAAGGTGGAAATTTCCGTGAGGCGTTCGCGTCCCTCGCCGTACTTCTTCTGCAATCCCTCAAACCAACGGATGGTGTAGCGAGTCAGTTGCGCCAGATTCTTGCGAGTTTGCTCCATCTGTTTTTCGAGGTCGGCGATGCGTTCTTCGGCTTCGTGGATCTCGTACTTGGCGATCTTCTTGATGCGGATTTCGGTGAGGCGAATGATGTCTTCCTGAGTGACTTCGCGGAAGAAGTCCTTGACGAAGGGGGCGAGTTTCTTCGCTATTTGGGAGAGGGATTGCTCCCAGCTGTTGCTTTGCTCAAGGACCTTGTAGATGCGATTTTCAATGAAGATTTTTTCCAGACTCACCTGCATCCATGTTTCGCGCAACTCGGCAAACTGCACCTCCAGTTCTTGGCGCAGCACCTCGCGCGTGTTGTCCACGTTGGCCTTGAGAATCTCACTTACCCCCATGAAAACCGGCTTGCGATCGCGGATGACGACTGCCTTGGGCGAGATGCTGACCTGGCAATCCGTGAAGGCGTACAGAGCTTTGCAGGTTTTCTCCACATCCGCCCCGGCGGGAAGCTGGAGGAGGATGTCGGCCTGAGCCGCCGTGTTATCCTCAATTTTTGCGAGCTTGAGCTTGCCTTTCTCGATGGCGGATTCAATGCTCTGGATGAGAGATTCTGTGGTGGTGCCGTAGGGAATTTCCGTGATGCGGATGAGGCGTTTGGAAGAGGTGTCCAGCCTGGCGCGACAGCGCAGGCGGCTGTTGCCGGTGCCATCGTTGTAGCCGGAGACATCGAGGAGTCCGCCGGTGGGAAAATCCGGGTAGAGCTCAAATTCTTCGCCGCGCAGGTAGTGGATGGCCGCTTCAATGATTTCGTTGAAATTGTGCGGCAGGATGAGGCAATTCATGCCCACGGCGATGCCGAGCGCGCCTTGCGCCAGAAGCAGCGGAAACTTCACCGGAAGAGCCACGGGTTCTTTGTTGCGCCCATCGTAGCTGAGTTTCCACTGCGTGACCTTGGGACTGTACACAACCTCCTTGGCAAAGGAAGAGAGCCGAGCCTCAATATAACGCGGAGCTGCGGCTGCATCCCCGGTGAGGATATTGCCCCAGTTTCCTTGGGTTTCAATGAGCAGATTTTTCTGACCCAGAGTCACGAGTGCGCTGCCGATTGAGGCGTCCCCGTGAGGATGGTACTTCATGGTGTCGCCCACGATGTTGGCCACCTTGTTGAAGCGACCGTCATCCATTCTCTCCATGGAGTGAAGGATGCGGCGTTGGACGGGCTTGAGTCCGTCATCGATGTGCGGGACGGCACGCTCCAGAATCACATACGACGCGTATTCCAAATAGTAATCCCCGAACATCCGCTGGATTTTGCTCGGGTTTTCCTGCATGTATACCGGTACGTTCTCGTCACTCATACGCCGTGCGCACCCATTTTACCATAATCTTCCCATTTTTTCAAGCATAGAACCACACTACGATTTACGATTTCAGGTAATTCGCGCGCTGCGCGCGGGATTGCGAAGCGAATGCGAAGCGGAATTTCCGGGGGCGTTGCGTAAGGGGTAGTAGGAAAGGGAAGGGAAGATTTACGATTAGTAAAGCGCCGAAGGACCTGGGCGCCTAGCGGCGCCTATTTACGAATTACGAATTACGAATTACGATCTCAGGGAATTCGCGCGCCAAAGGCGCGGGGTGGCAAAAGCGCCCGACGGCCCCGTACAGGGCGCACGCGAAGCGGGCGGGAAAGTCAATTATAATTTTGAGAGCATTTGCAT
>CANQSY010000133.1 GCA_947626635.1 uncultured Akkermansia sp. | reverse complement strand
GGTGATTCCATATCAATCCCCCGGGATGATGCAACCCTGCATAGTATTCCCCTTGAACGCTTATCTGCAACCTCCCTGTCGGCACCTGCGCCATGCCCCGAAATGTCCCAAATGCCGCCGACCATGACATCCTCCACGCATCCGAACTGCGCAATACTTCTGTGCCGCCCGATGTGCTTGCGTATCTCTCAAAATGCAGCGAGCGAGCCCCCATCCGCGCCATGCGTCCGGATGCTCGATTCCCTCCTTGCTGCGTGCTATTACTCGAGCTATTCTCTCCATCCGATGCTTCGCTGCATGCACACCCCTTCTCCTTCTTGGGCTTAAATACTCCATCCCTCAGTCCCTCAATTGTACATACCAGCTTAGATTCATTGTCCTCCGGCACTTCGTTGCTACTGTTCTTCTGCGTCACATGAACGCTATAATATCCCGCCGGAAAGCTTCCGAATTTCATGTCAATCTTGACGTCATCTCCCGGGCCAACCTCCTGCGCTTCCCTATCAGCAACCTGCACCATGGCATAATCATCCACCACCCCTGTCGCCCTCACATCATACGTGTCCGTATCCGGAGGATTCTCCTGTTCCGGGTAACCCGCTATCCCCGGGCGTGTCTCTGTCCCTAAACATGTCCCCTCCTCCGACGGCCTGACCGGACCGTACGTGAAACTCATTGAATCAGCGTCACGTGCCTCCATCAGTTCCCACTCCGGTGCCTCTCCCCGCGGATAACTATTGGCTACTAGAAACTTTTTCATGATTCAAACCTATGTTCAGCCTCCTTTTTACTCTGCAGGGAGAAACTATGCAAGGCAAAAATTGAGAGCGGTCGCAACATTTTCCAATGCGTTTACCCTGGAGGGGAGTTCGGGGCAACCTCATTGGAGGGGAGTCCATCAACGGAGAGAATGATCTTGTTGGCTGATAGGATCGTTGAGACGCATCAAAATCATGACAACAAGCGGTCATCATGATGATAGTTTTCAAGACCTTGCTTATATACGTTGACGATTCAAAAAAAATCTGCGCAACGCGCACATTATCAACAAATCGTAAATCGTAATTCGTAAATCGTCAATAGACAACCGCATTTCCCAATGCGGTTGCCCCGGGGGTTTCGGGAAGCGACTTGCCAGGTGGCAGGGTATGTGGTAGGATAGGGGCATGCTGATAGCACCATCGATGTTGGCGTGTGATTTTCGGAATCTGGGGGAGGAGGCTCGGCGAGCCGTTGCGGCCGGGGCGGATTGGCTTCATCTGGATGTGATGGATGGATCGTTTGTGGACAATATATCGTTTGGACCGGATATATGTGCAGCTGTTCGTCAGAGTGTGGGGGGTGATGTATTTTTGGACGCGCACTTGATGATTGATGCGCCGGATCACTATTATCCTCGCTTTGTGAAGGTCGGGGTGAATCTCATCAGCATCCATGTTGAACGCGAGGGCAAGGTGGATTTGCAGGCAACGCTGCGGGGTATCCGGGAGAGTGGGACGCAGAGCGGTATTGTGGTGAATCCTGCGACGCCGGTGGAGCGAGTCGTGCCCTACCTGTCTGAAGTGGATCTCGTCCTGGTGATGAGTGTGGTGCCGGGGTTCGGCGGACAGAGCTTCCTCGCGGACACGTTGGCGAAAGTTCAATTTTTGAAGACGGCTCGAGAACGCGCGGGCTTAGCGTACATCATCCAAATGGACGGCGGCATAGGTCCGAATCAGGCGCCGCTCTGTGCGGCTGCCGGAGCTGATTGTCTCGTGGCGGGTAGTTCTACCTTCCGTGCACCGGATATGGCTGCGGCCATCCGCAGCATGAAAAAGCCTGCCGTACAGAATGACTGCACGGCAGGTTGAAGTTGCCTTTCTCTGTTAACTACGGGAAAATTACTTATCGGTGAGGGAGCCGATGCCCGGGAGTACTTTGCCCTCCAGCAGCTCGAGCGAAGCGCCTCCGCCTGTGGAGCAGAAGGACAACTTGTCGGCCACTTTGAACTTCTTGGCGGCAGTCACGGAGTCGCCGCCGCCTACAATAGAGATGCAGTCAGCTTCTGCGAGGCACTCCGCAATTGCCTTGGTCCCCTTGGAGAATGAATCTAATTCAAACACGCCGAGAGGCCCATTCCAAAGAACAGTCTTGGCGCCCTTAAGGATAGAGGTAAACTCTTCGATAGCTTTATCCCCGATGTCAATACCCATACCTCCCTCGGGAATCTCACCGCCTTCCGCGATGGGGGCCGTCACATGAGTTTCCGCTCCTTCTTCGAATTGGAAGGTGTAACGCACATCGGCCGGCAGGACAAAACGCACTCCCTTCGCTGCGGCATCCGCGAGGATCTGGTTGGCGAGGTCGAGTTTGTCGGCTTCAATCTTGGAGCTGCCTACCTTGTGTCCCTGCGCGGCCAGGAAGGTGTTGGCCATGGCTCCGCCGATGAGGAAGGTCTGGCTCTTCTCCATGAGCTTGGAAAGCACCTGAATCTTGTCGGATACCTTAGCGCCGCCCATAATGACGACAAAGGGTTGGGCGGGAGATTCCAGCTTACCCTCGAGGTACTCAAGCTCGTGCTCAATAAGGAACCCCATAGCAGATTTTTCAGCGAAGTGGGTCACCCCCTCAGTGGAGGCATGAGCGCGGTGAGCCGAACCGAAGGCATCGTTCACATACAGCTTGGCATTGCCAAGCAGGGCTTTCGCAAAGTCGGGGTCGTTCTTCTTTTCCTTCTTGTCGAAGCGCACGTTGTCCAGCAGCAGCACTTCGCCGTCTTTCAGCGCCGCGCGCGCTGCCGTGGCCTTCTCGCCTATGGTCTCCGGCACAAAGGCAACCGGCTGCCCCAAGAGCTCTGCAAGCTTGTCAGCTGCCGCCTTCAACGAAAATTCTTCCTGGTAGCCGGTGCCCTCCGGACGTCCCAAGTGGGAGCAGAGCACCAAGCGTGCGCCATGCTCCAGGAGGTACTTAATGGTCGGAAGCGCGGCGGCGATGCGGGCGTCATTCGTGATGACTCCGTCCTTCATCGGCACGTTGAAATCCACACGCATGAGGACTTCCTTGCCGGTTACATCAAGATCGCGTACAGTCAATTTTGCCATGGTATGATCAGGGGTTGATTGGTTAGATGAAAAAGCTGCGGGTCTCGTCCGCTCGTCGCGGATTATAGCAAATTTCCACTCGCAAGCAAGCCGAATTGACAGAGTAAACGCATTTGAGAGAAGTGCATCAACAGAGAAAATGCTCTTATTGATTGATATCATCGTTTATACGTATCAAGAATCATGACAACAAACGGTCAGCATGATGACGGATCGAGAGAATCCTTCTCGTTTGCCAAATTCGCGGCGCAGCCGCCGAACTCCCCATATCGTAATTCGTAAATCTGGCACCTCTAAAAACTCTTTTTTTAGATAGCGGGCAAACGATGGTGCGTATCCTCTCGGACATTTTTCCCATGTTTTCCCCTCAAAATCCTCCCATTTTTCCCTTTATTGACTTCTTTCTCCTCAACTTTTTTTTCTCTCGTTTTTCATCTTGGTAGTTTTTAGAGGTGGCAAAATCGTAATTCGTCAATAGGCAACCGCATTTTCGAATGCGGTTGCCCTGTCCGAATTGACGACGTACAGGAAGATAACTTTGTTGAGGGGCAAACCGAATTTCGCTTGACAAGGGGGTGAGGAGGAAGTAGGATGCTCCCCCGATGCCGCTCCGGCGTCGCGCGTACACGCGTGAATAGCTCAGTCGGTAGAGCAGTAGACTTTTAATCTATTGGTCCCGGGTTCGAGTCCCGGTTCACGTA
>CANQSY010000132.1 GCA_947626635.1 uncultured Akkermansia sp. | reverse complement strand
GCCTGGCAGAAACGCTGGGACGAGGAGAAAACCTTTCATGTGGGCAATCCGGGGGAGCCGGGTTTTGATGCTACAAGACCGAAGCGTTACATCCTGGATATGTTTCCCTACCCGAGTGGGGCGGGATTGCACGTGGGGCACCCGGAGGGCTACACAGCTACCGATATCGTGAGTCGCTATTCGCGGCGGGTGGGGTACAATGTTCTGCACCCGATGGGGTGGGACTCCTTTGGGTTGCCTGCTGAGCAGTACGCTATTAAGACGGG
Source organism: uncultured Akkermansia sp. (assembly GCA_947626635.1). GTDB lineage: Bacteria > Verrucomicrobiota > Verrucomicrobiia > Verrucomicrobiales > Akkermansiaceae > Akkermansia. Next base: position 3,542 of record CANQSY010000132.1, on the reverse strand, counting down.
GCAGCATCCCGCCGTGACCACGGCTGCCAACATCGACACCTTCCGTCGTCAGCTCAAGATGCTCGGCTTCTCCTACGACTGGGAGCGCGAGATCGCGACAACTGATCCTCATTACGTGCGTTGGACCCAATGGATCTTCCTGCGTCTCTACAACTCCTATTACAACACCGAACTCAAAAAAGCGCGACCTGTCAGTGAACTCGTCGAGAAAGGGTGGACGCGCGAACAGATCGACTCCGTTCGTCTTGCATACGTTGCCGAGGGATTGGTCAATTGGTCGCCGGACATGGGGACTGTGTTGGCGAATGAAGAGGCGGAGGAATGGAGGAGCAAGGGATTTACCATTGAGCGGCGCAAGTTGCGTCAGTGGATGCTGCGGATCACGGCTTACGCCGAGCGACTCATTGATGAGCTGGAGTCTCTGGATTGGCCGGAGAGCATCAAGCTGCTGCAGCGCAACTGGATCGGTCGTTCCACCGGCGCTGAGGTGCGCTTTACCTGCGGTTCGCACGTCATCACCGTTTACACCACCCGCCCGGACACCCTCTTTGGCGCCACCTACATGGTACTTTCTCCGGAGCATGAACTCGTGGATGCCATCACGACGCCGGAGCAGAAGGAGGCCGTGGATGCCTACAAGAAGGTGTGCGCCGAGAAGAGTGACCTTGAACGCACCGATCTCTCCAAGGAAAAGACCGGGGTCTTTACCGGAGCCTACGCCGTGAACCCGGTGAACGGCGAGCAAATCCCCATCTGGATTGCGGATTATGTGCTCACCGGCTATGGCACGGGCGCCATCATGGCGGTGCCGGCGCACGATGAACGCGATTTTGAGTTCGCCACCAAGTTTGGATTGCCTATCATCCAGGTTGTGCAGCCGGATGATCCCGCCACCCCTTGGCAGGACTTCTGCGGCTATGAGGGCGTCATGGTCAATTCGCAGCACCTTAACGGTCTTACCGTCACACAGGCCAAAGCCACCATGATCGAGTGGTTGGAAAAGGAGGGACACGGTTGCGGCAAGGTGAACTACAAGCTGCGTGATTGGCTCTTCAGCCGGCAGCGTTATTGGGGTGAGCCTTTCCCCATTCTGTGGGACAAGGAGACCGGGCTGCATGAGGCACTGCCGGAGAGTGAGCTGCCGCTTTTGCAGCCTGAGATGGAAGACTTTAAGCCCAGCGGTGACCCTCGAGGTCCGCTGGTGAAGGCGCAGAATTGGATCCACTATTCTGAGCGCTACACGCGCGAGACCAACACGATGCCACAGTGGGCGGGCTCCTGTTGGTATTACCTGCGCTACCTCGATCCGCACAATGACGAGGCGTTCGTTTCCCCGGAGGTGGAGAAGTACTGGATGGGCTCCTCCGGGAACCCGGGTGGGGTTGACCTCTACGTAGGCGGTACAGAACACGCCGTGCTCCACCTGCTTTATGCGCGTTTCTGGCACAAGGTTCTTTTCGATTACGGTCTCGTCTCCACCAATGAACCCTTCAACAAGCTGGTCAATCAAGGACTCATCCTCGGCGAGGACGGGCAGAAGATGAGTAAGAGCCGTGGCAACGTCGTGAATCCGGACGACATTGTACGCGAGTACGGAGCAGATGCCATCCGCCTCTACGAGATGTTCATGGGCCCGCTTAAGGAAGTGAAACCATGGGCCACGAAGGGGGTAGAGGGCATCAGTCGTTTCCTCGCGCGCGTCTGGCGTATCGGCATGGTGGAGAATCAGGAAGGCGCTTGGGAAGTGTCCGCCAAACTCACGGAACAGGATCTGGGCGCCACGCCCGCTCGCAAGGAACTGCACCGTTCCATCAAAAAGGTCACCGAGGATATTGAGACCATGAGTTTCAACACGGCCATTTCCAAGATGATGGAGTGCACGAACGCCATGACGAGCGCCGAAAGCGTGTGCGTGTCGGATTACGTGGGGTTGCTGCACATCCTCAACCCCTTTGCTCCGCACATCACGGAGGAACTTTACAGTCGCCTCTGTGGTTCATTCCCGGCGCTTCCGACCGCCCAGTTGGCTCTCCAGCCCTGGCCAAGCTACAGCGAGGAACTGCTTGTCGAGAACACGCGCGAAATAGTTGTACAAGTGAACGGCAAGCTGCGCGACAAGCTCCAAATGGCAGCAGATGCCTCCAAGGAAGAATTGGAGCAAGCTGCTCTCGCCAGTTCGCGTGTCAAGGAATTTACGGATGGAAAAACTGTGCGGAAGGTGATTGTGGTTCCGGGACGTCTCGTCAACATCGTTGCCTCCTAACTTGCTATGAGTGAGTTTTATTCAGCCACCTTTAAATCTCCTCTGGGGGAAATCTACCTCGTGAGCGATGAGGAGGCACTGCGCGGAGCCTGGATAGAGGGACAGACTAATTACAAGGAGGGACTCATCTTCCCGCCGCATAAACGTCGCATTGTTCCCCCGCTGGAGCAGGCTCGCGAGTGGCTGCGGTGCTATTTCGCCAAAATAGACGGGGCTGAGCGACCGAAATTGCGCCCCCTCTGTACGCCGGCTCGACGCAACATCCTGGAGCAGGTGTGTCGTATCCCGTACGGCTCGACTGCCAGCTACGGCGATATCTGCAAGCAGCTCCACGCCCGAGGAATCATGGCTTCGCCGCGTTCGGTGGGCAACGCGGTAGCCCACAATCCCATGATCATCTTCATTCCCTGCCATCGCGTGCTTGGCACCAATGGCTCGCTGACCGGTTACGCCGGTGGACTCGAACGCAAACGGTTTCTCCTGAGCCTCGAAGGGTCTTTTCTTCCCTTTGACGTGGCAAATGCCCGGAGCCGCTCCAAGAAGTGAAGGGGACAGGATGTTGCGCACATCCGTAAGGAACTTCCCCTTCACTCAAGCCTTTCCCTTAACACGGCACATTGAGCCGAGGCGTGAGCACGCAACGATTGTACACCCCGGGGGCTACATGCGTGCGTGGCCAGACGATGCAGTCCGTGAGTGTGCAGCCGTCCGGGATGACGGCATCCTTGCCGACCACGCAATCCTCGCTGAGGTCGGCGGCAGGGGACAAGATAGCGGTCGGGTGAATGCGCTCCCGGGAGTTCATGGAGAGCACCGCGTCCAGGTAGTCCTTCGGGGTGCCCATCTCGTGCCATGTCGGCCAATCGGCGACAACACCTCCTACTTTCCCTTGCTTGATGAGTTCCAACCAGATAGGGACAATAGAAAAAGGAGTTTCCGAAGAAAGATCGGGAAAGAGATCGGCAAGTTCCGGCTGCATGAGGTAGGTGCCGGCAAATTGGTAGGACCCGGGATCGACACCGAGCGCGTGGCGCATATCGGTGACACGACCGGAGGAGGGATCAAAGCCGACGTTGCGTTTGCCGTCAACGCTGCGCAAAGCCAGGGTGACCATGTTGCTTCGGCATTGATGTTCGTGAAGGAGCTCCTGAATGGGGAAGTCCATGTAGATGTCGCCATTGTGAACCATGAGAGGTTCGTCCGGGTGGACAAGCGGCATGATCTTGCGCAGACCGCCGCCGGAATCCAGAGGCTCTTCCTCGTGGCTGAGAGTTACCGG
>CANQSY010000131.1 GCA_947626635.1 uncultured Akkermansia sp. | reverse complement strand
CGACGTAGATTACGCGTTGAATCACGCGACCATTAACCCGCATGCCGTACTTCTCTCCTTTTGCCAATACATGAAAGGAAGCGCTTCTTCCATTCCGACGGAACGCGAGTTCCTGCTAAATATGGATGAAAAGATGAAGGATGAGTCCTTCCTGAACGACACTCGCCCCATACTTCGTCCCTCCATTGATTTTTCTCCCACCCAAGCCTACGAACGGGTGAAGGAAAGGCTCTTATCGCGCCTGGACGAAGCGCGTGCTGAATGGGACCGGTCGTAGCTTCCCTGAGCGATTCTTACCTCACTCCTTCGCGCCGTGCTCCTTGAGGAGCTTGATGACGTCATCTCCCAGCTCATCTCCCAGCTCCTTTTCTTTTGCGAGCTGCAGAATGGTTTTGCCGTCTTTGTTTTTGAGGTTAAGGTCAACTCCCGCTTCAATAAAGGCGTGTAGCACGTCGGCAATCCTGTGCTTATCGTACTCATACACATGTGCAGAGGAAACGAAGTTGGCGAGAAGGGAGTTGCCGCTTTCATCGACTTCATTCGGATTCTCTCCTGTTTTGAAAAATGCGCGAAGGACTTCGGTGTTGAAGTCATGCCAGTCACTGTGGCCTTTTTTTGCCCACGCCATCAGCTCCGGTTTGTACCCGTGCTTCTTGAGGATTTGGATGATGTCAACGTAGTCCTCGTAGGGGAGAAGGGGGCTTGACACGTGACCGCCCGTCATATTACCAAGGAGGCGGTTGGTCATGTCCTTGGGGATGCGGGCGCCGAGCTTCAGCAGCGGCTCGATTTTCTCCGGAAGCAGCGGCTTGTCATCCAGCGGATTCATGAGCTGAAGTTCACCGGGGGCGATTCCCTTTTCCTTGAGCAGCTTGACGACCTCCACCGCACCTTTCCCCATCGCGAGACTCATCGCGGAGGTTTCTCCGCATTTTACGCTGGGATCCACTCCGGCATCCAGCAGCCTTTTGGCAAGCTCAGGGCTCCCAATGCCGTTGACCATGAGGGTGGTCCATCCGTTGGTCTCCTTATTTTCACTTTTCGCCAGCGGATCGGCGCCGGCATCCAGCAGCATGAGGGCTAGCTTCTCTCGTCCGGCGGGGGATATCTCCAGTTTCAGCCATTTCTGAGCGAGGATGTCCTTGGGCACGTCTGCCCCCGCCTTGAGCAGCAGCTCCACGATGCGCAGAATGTCTGCTTCCTCCCTCTTGCTCCCGGAGACAGGCTCGCCTTCTTGCGTATAGACATAGGGGTCCGGATTCCAAAGGCCTCCGTCGATCACATAATAGATGACGCCCTTCCCCTCGGAATCTTTGGCATGCACATCGGCGCCGGCATCCAGCAAACGCTTGGCAATCTTGGGTACTCCAATGCCGTTGACCATGAGGGTGGTCTTCCCGCTTTCACTTTTTGCCAATGGGTCGGCGCCGGCATCCAGCAGCATGAGGGCCAGCTTTTCCCGTCCGGCGGGGGATATCTCCGGGCGCAGTGCACCCTGAGCCAGGATGTCCTTGGGCACGTCCGCCTCCGCCTTGAGCAGCACCTCCACCATGCTCAGGATGTCCGCTTCCGCCTTCTTGTTTACAGTACCTATGGATGATCCCCCGCAAACGGCGTAATAGATGACGCCATTCCCCGCAGAATCCTTGGCATGCACATCGGCCCCGGCATCCAGCAAACGTTTTACAATCTCGGTGCGATGTGCAGCATTTTTCCGCGTTGCAGAACTGGCGGCTGCCATCAACGGAGTCATGCCGTAGGGTTCCTCTTGATTGTCCTTCGCCTTTTTACCCGGTATGTTGGGATTCGCTCCGCGGGCAAGGAGCAGTTTCACATCTCTAAGATTAACCTCTTTTGCTGCTTGGTGAAGAAGAGTTGCAGAGTTCCTATACGCCACAGCTTGGTCATTGTAGAGTGTGAATCCCCAAAAAACGGTGCTTCCGGGTGCAACCGAACTCACTTCCACAGGCAATGTGTTCACATCGGCCTTAGCTCCGGCGTCAATGAGAGCGAGGATAAAACTTGCGCTTGCCTGCTTCGTCGCCTTTTCCAGAATTTTGTCCGGGTCTTGAATGGTCGCCCCCGCCTTGAGGAGCGTTCGCAGCATCGCCACGTCGCCCTCGTTGATGACCGCCTCCATGAGCTTTTCGTTCTTGGCGTCCAGTCCGGCGTCCAGGAGAGCTTGCAGCGTTTTCGCATCGGAGATGGAGGAGAATATCTCCGGATTTTGGAGCAGAGACGAATCTTGTTTCAGGAGCGCGAGTACGGTTGCTTTTTGCTTCAGTTGAAGCGCGATATTCATTTGCCGTACGGGTGTCGTAGCGTCCTCTTTGACCCCGAGCGCGCGGAGGAGTTGCAGCAGTTCCGCGTTCGCCTTGGAGAGGTCCTCCGGGAAAGAGAACTTACGAGCGCCTGTACGGTAACGAATGGCCAGTTTCATGGGGTCCTCTATTGCCCAGGAATCCATCGCTTTATGATACATCTCCAATTGGTTGAAACCTTTTGCCTTTGCCCCACGTAGCATGAGAATTGCATACTCTCCCGGGGTAATGCGCCGAGGTGAATCCCAGCATGTAATCATGCATGCATACATATCCCTCGCTTCCTGGCGGCTCAGCGGCTGTTTTTCCTTCTCGAGCGCTGCCAGAAAATCAACCATGTCTCCGTGAGCCACGCTGCTCGCCGTCTTGCCTTTCTTGCTTTTGATGGCGGCATCCGCTCCTTTTGCTACGAGCCAGCAGACAGCGAGTTGATTACCCTGCGCCGCGGCGTGCATGAGGGCAGTCTGACCGAGCTTGTCCACGGCATTCACGTCGCCGCCTTCTTCGATCGCCTTGAGCTTTTGGAGCAGGACCGCTGCTTTCTTCTGCTCCTTGCTGAGCTTGGCGTCCTTTGCTTGCTTCCCCGTACCCGCCGGGAAGAGGAGCTCCACTCCTTGCGGCGGCGCATCCGGCTTCGGCGCCGTTTCCTTCGCGCCCGCTGTCCCGATGAGCAGCAGGACAGCTGTTAGAATAAAAAAGATAAAACGCTTATAACAAGCTAATAACAAAAACAGGGGGGGGGTAGCGACGATGAGCATGACAGTGAGAGAAGTGGGTGAAATTGTGCGCAGCAGACCTGTTCCGGAAGGGAGCGCGAGGACAGAACATTTGCTACTTGCCATCGGAAGGGGAAAGCGCAGCATGATTTTGCTGTTCCTTATTTTTTGCGGCGAAGGAGGAAGATAACACCGCCGATGAGGAGAACGAGCACTATGCCTCCGATGATGGTGTACCACAACAGTTGGTTAGAGGCGGCAGCAGCGAAATGCTCCTGAATCACCTGGACGCAAGCGGAGCGTTTGTATTCCTGAGCAAACTGCAACAACGTCTTGCCGTTCTTATTTTTGAGGTTGGGATCCGCTCCGGCATCGAGCAACAGTTGAAGAGATTTCGCATCGTCGTCCTTTACCACGTAACGCATGGCAGCCGTGTTGCCGCCGTTATCCTTCAAGTCGACTTTGGCGTGGAGCTTGAGGAGTCTTTTGATGCGAGCCGCACGGTCTTTGCGATCACGGCATGCATCAAGAATCATCAACGGAGTTGTTCCCAGGTTCGTGGCGATATTCACATCGGGATGAGCGGCCAGGAGGGCATTCAGCCGAGCATCGATGTTGTGCCTTTCAATGAGCAGATAGTGCAGGGCCGTGTTACCTTTGTTGTCGCGTGCGTTGACGTCAGCGCCCCGGCGGAGGAGCGAGCGGATCTCTCCTTCACCGCCATTTTTGCGAACGGCCAGCATCAGCGGGGTGCGTCCCTCGGAATCACGAGCATGGGGATCAGCTTGCGCGGCATCAACCCTCGCTGTCACCATGCCCATGAACAAAATGACACAGCTGATGAACAGAGACATCAACCGCTTCGTGCGAATGGACAATAAATGCGCGGATGGGGCAGGGACCGAATTCATGGTGACGTTTTGTGTTGGGACCAATGCCAATCTAGCATAATGTATCGGACGAGGCAAGAGAAATAACAGGTAAACCAACAAAATC
>CANQSY010000130.1 GCA_947626635.1 uncultured Akkermansia sp. | reverse complement strand
TTTGTCAAATACTGGGTATTTTGCCGACTTTTTGGAATTGCTTTGTGGAGTCATTCCACAAAATTATACGAAGAGCGCGAAGCACGGGGGGGTGCGGCGCAAAAGGAGCTTGCCTTTTGGAGGTGATGGGAGTAGCATGGGGAGGAATGGAGGGAATACACATTTATGAGCAGATACCTCTGACGACGGTTGAGGTCGTGATGGGGCTTGTGCTTATCGTGGGGCATCTCGTAGCTCTTGTTTGGAGCAAGCAGGTACAGGCCGTGATGCAGGAGGCGTGTCGCACGCCGCTGTGGGCGCAAATTCTCACGATCATCGACTTTGTATGGATTTTTCTTCTTCTCTGGGATGCGCCATGGAACGCGTTGCGCATGGATTTGTTTGATTTTGAGGGACTGAGAACGACGCTGGTTGTGCTCTGTCCGGTGATGTGCTACACGCTGTGCAGCTACAGCAAACAGAACCTCATGGGGCGCGCGCTGGGACTCTTTTTGTTGCTGTTGGGACTGATTCCGCTTGAGGCCGCCTTCCTGAAGGACCCGGCGACGCGTATTCTCATACCGTTGTGGTGGTACCCCGTGCTCACAGCTGCCATCATCTGGGTAGCGATGCCGTACTTGCTGCGCGATTGGGTGGACGGGCTGGCGCGCCACCCGCGCATCTTCCGCCTACTGGCGCTCGTGGGTATGCTTTATGGGGTGCTGCTTTTCACGTGCGCCTTTCTTGATTACTGAGCTCTATGAACTCGACCTGCGACACGCTGTACACCGCCGATTGGCTGCTCACGCAGAATGATGGGCGTGATGTCATCCACGAAGCTGCGCTGGCGGTGGCGGGAGAACGCATCCTCTGTGTCGGTCACGCCGATATGCTGAAGATACTCTATCCGGAGGCGCGGCGGCTGGAATTGGGAAACGCCGTTATCATGCCCGGACTCATCAACGGGCACACGCATGTTCCGATGAGCCTGTTGCGCGGCTATTCGGACGACAAAGCGCTGCAGGACTGGCTTCATCAGGATATTTTCCCGCAGGAGGCGAAACTCACCCCGGAACTCATCGAGCTCGGGGCTCGCTTCAGCATGGCGGAAATGATCCGCTACGGAACGACGGCATTCTACGACATGTATATGTTGGAGGACGCTGTTTTTCGCGCGGCGGATGAGATGGGACTGCGGGCCGTGCTGGGCGAGAGTGTGACGCAATTCTTCCCCTCCCTCGCCGGCAGGGATTTCGCCGAGTACCAGGAACGCATCCTCCGCTACGCTGAGGAGTGGAAGAACCACCCGCGCATCCGACAGGCCATCGTCCCGCACGCCCCCTACACCACCACCCCCGACATCCTGTGCACCTGCCGTCGACTTGCCGATGAAACGGGCAGCCTCTTCGGCATGCACCTCGCTGAGACCGAATGGGAGACGCAGGAATGTCTGAAGACCCACGGCAAACGCCCTGTTGCCTACTGCGCCGATCTCGGTCTCCTGCAGCCCGACTCGACCTACTTTCACCTCGTCGATCTCAATGAGCAGGATATGGACCTGCTTGCTGAATCACGCTGCGCCGGCGTGCATAACCCCGCCTCCAACATGAAACTGGCGAGTGGGGTCGCGCCTCTCCCCTCACTGCTCCGCCACAACGTCCCCATGGGACTCGGAACCGACGGTCCGGCCAGCAACAACGGGCAAAATATGCTGCGCGAGATGTACGTCGCGAGCCTTCTGCAGAAAGTGCACACGACAGAGCCCACGGCGCTGCCCGCGCAAGCCGCGCTGGACCTCGCTACGCGGGGCGGCGCGGCGGCTTTGCACGACCCGTTCATCGGCACCTTGGAACCCGGCATGAAGGCTGACTTCATCGCGTTGGATCTCGCGGCGCCGAACATGCAGCCCCTGCACAATCTGCCCTCGCAAATCGTCTATGCAGCAACGGGCGCCGAAGTACGACTCACCGTTGTTGATGGGCGTGAGCTTTACCGCGATGGCAAGTTTTTAACCTGTGACTACGACGCCCTTTCGGCAGAACTCCGGCAAGCTCAGGCATGGATCCGCAAATCATGAACAGAACCCTGGCGGAGCTCCCCTTTGCCGCCATTGATTTTGAATCGGCCGGGGTAGCTCCCGGGGAAACGGATCTGCCGGTGCAGGTGGGAATCGTGCGGGTCGATTCCCTCTACGGCGCCGAGGAAAGTTTTTGCTCCTATCTCGCCTGTGACCGACCGGTACGTCGCAACGCGACCAGGTTGCACGGCATCACCTCCGCCCACCTGAAGGGAGCGCCCGGCATGCTTTCCCTCTGGCCGGAATTCCGACGCCTTCTCAGCGATTGCGTCGTTGTCGGACACAACCTGGGCACCGAACGCCGTTTTTTGCAGGTCTTCCCGGCGCACGGCTTCTCGCCCTGGCTGGACACGCTTGCACTCGCTCGGCATTGCATCCCGCACGCAGAGGACCTCAGCCTCGGGGCGGTGTGCACCTCGCTCGGCATCGTGTCAGAGGTTGATCGACTGGTTCCGGGTCGGAGCTGGCACGACGCATTGTATGATGCAGCCGCCTCGCTGGAGGTACTGCGCTGCGTGGTGCGCTCCCTGCAGCTGGAGGAGCTGCCGCTGCGCACCCTCTCCTTTGCCATCAAATCGACGAATCCACTATGACCCCCCTGCTGCAAGTACACGGTCTCAGCGTGCAATTCCGCAACCACGGTTCCACGACCTATGCCGTGAACGACGTTGACTTTGACCTTGCGGCGGGAGAAACACTCGGCATCGTCGGCGAATCCGGCAGTGGCAAATCGGTCACCTGCCAAGCGCTCATGGGACTGCTTCCCGCGCCGCCGGCTTTTATCGACCCGAAGGGGAGCGCACTGTTTGAAGGACGAGACCTGCTGCGGCTGAGAGAAAAGGAGCTGTGCGGCATACGCGGCAACCTGATTTCCATGATTTTTCAGGACCCCATGACCGCGCTCAACCCTTGCATGCGCATCGTGGACCAAGTAGCGGAACCCCTCATCATCCACCGCAACATCAGTCGAGCGGAGGCACGCGACCTCGCCATCCGCGAGCTAGAGCTCACCGGCATCCCCGATGCGCCGCGCCGCGCGTCCTGCTTCCCGCACGAGTTCTCGGGGGGCATGCGCCAGCGCGTCGCCATTGCCATGGCTCTTATCACCCGCCCCCGCATCCTCATCGCCGATGAACCCACCACCGCTCTCGACGTCACGGTGCAGAAGCAGGTTCTCGACCTCTTGCAAGAGCGGCAGCGCGACCTCGGTACCGCCGTCATCCTCATCACGCATGACCTCGGCGTTGTGCATCGGTACGCACATCGCATCCAGGTCATGTACGCGGGCAGCATTCTGGAGCAAGCGCCGACGGAAGAGCTGCTGCAAAACCCCGTGCATGCGTACACGCGAGCCCTCATCGCCTCGGCACCCACCCCCGAGCTCAAGGGTCATCCCCTGCCCTTTCTGCCGGGCTTTCCCCCTACCCTCCATACCCCGCCGCAGGGCTGCTCCTTTCGCGAGCGCAACACCCTCGGCGACCCGACTCTCTGTCCCACCGCGGGCAATCTTCCGCTGGTCGAGCTCTTTCCCGGACATTTCGTCCGGAACTGTCCCGGCTGCACCAGAAGCTAGGCGCTGGGCTACGCCTATTTACGATTTACGATTTACAAGACGCCCGACGGCCCCGTGTAGGGCGCACGCGAAGCGGGCGGGAAGGGCGGTTGGACAAAAGCGCAGCTTTTGCCCGTAGGGTGAGGAGGCAGTGCGGTGCCGACGAATCAATTTACGATCTCAGGAAATTCGCGCGCGGAGCGCGGGGAAGCGAAAGCGCCCGACGGCCCCATATAGGGCGCACGCGAAGCGGGCGGGAAGGGCGATTGGACAACGCGCATGCGTTGCCCGCAGGGCGTGGGCGCCTGGCGGCGCCTATTTACAATTTACGATTTTCGATTTACGATCTCAGGGAATTCGCGCGCTGCGCGCGTTCCAGCGGAGCCGGTGCGGAGCGGAATTTTCGAAGCAATGCGAGGTGTTAGCTAGAAAGGGGCTGGGGCTGGGGCGCCTATGGGCGCCCTATTTACGATTTACGATTTACGATTTACGATTTACGATTTACGATTTACGATTTACGATTTACGATTTACGATTT
>CANQSY010000129.1 GCA_947626635.1 uncultured Akkermansia sp. | reverse complement strand
AGGCATCAAGCTTTCAGAAAATTCTTTTTTCCCGTTTTTTACGTCCCTTCGGTGACTTTATTTTTGAGGCAATGCGTCGAGCGCGGCAGCTAAAAATTTGTGTTGACTTGCGGGAAGGTAGAGATTAAACTTTTGCCGCCTGCTGAGCCGAGTGGTTCGGTAGGGGCTTTAATAACGAACTACATATTCATCAGTATGGCTAAATACGCAATTAACGGCTTCGGACGCATTGGACGCAACGTGCTGCGTGCCATGTCTCAAAGTGAACTCGAAAAGGTAGTGGCAATTCATGACCTTACTCCTATTGAGACGACCGCTCACCTGCTTAAGTACGACTCTACTCAGGGTAAGTTTAAGGGAACTGTCGAGATCAAGGGTGAAGATACTCTTGTGGTGAATGGTCACGATATCAAGATCCTCGGCGGCATGCTCGGTCCGGATCAACTTCCATGGAAAGAACTCGGCGTTGATGTTGTCCTGGAGTCCACGGGACTCTTCACGGATCGCGCCAAAGCCGAGGGTCACCTTAAGGCCGGCGCCAAGAAAGTCCTCATCTCTGCTCCCGCAAAGAACCCGGATCTCACCTTCTGCATCGGCATCAACGATCAGGAGTACGACCCGGCCAAGCACCACATCGTGTCGAATGCTTCTTGCACCACGAACTGCCTCTCCCCGATGGTCAAGGTCCTCAATGATACCTTCGGCATCGAGAAAGGCATGATGAGCACGATCCACTCTTACACCAACGATCAGCGCATTCTCGACCTCCCGCACAAGGATCCGCGTCGTATGCGCTCTGCCGCTATCAACATCATCCCCACCACGACCGGCGCCGCCAAGGCTATCGGCGAGGTGATTCCCACGCTCAAGGGTTTGCTCAACGGAGCTTCCTTCCGCGTGCCCACTCCCACCGGCTCGCTCACTGACTTTGTCGCTATCCTCAAGAAGGACGTTACGGTTGAGGAAGTGAACGCCGCCATGAAGGCCGCCGCTGAGGGTCCGCTCAAGGGTATTCTCGAGTACTCGGAGGAGGCTCTCGTCCTGCAGGACATTGTGTCTAACCCGCACTCCTGCATCTTCGACGCCGGCTTTACCTACGTGGTGGGTGGCAACATGGTCAAAGTCTGCGGCTGGTACGACAACGAATGGGGTTACTCCAACCGCGCCGCCGAAGCTATGAAGAAGCTTGGCGACTCCATCTGATCATCGTTGACATCATCAAGTCATCCGATCTTGGCAGGGGGCAGTATATCTGCCCCCTGTTTTTTTCGTCAAGTCGCCACGCCTGATCAAAAAAAACTTGGCGCTCATACGCACAGGGGAGGCACTCTAAATCCCCGGATCGAGTTTGTCAAAAAGGTCGAGCTGAGTAATATCGGGGGACGGTAGAGCGTTGGGTAAATTTTGCTCATCGGTCCGTTTTTTTTCTCTTGCTGGACGCCGTCTTTTCGAGCCCGACGCGGGCGAAGGTTCGCGCATGGACGCGCTCATTTCCAGATGGGTCAGAATTCGCTTGGCGCGCTCGATGATAGACGCCGGCAGACCGGCTAAGCGGGCCACTTGAATGCCGTACGATTTGTCCGCCGGTCCCGGCAAAACTTTGCGCAGAAAGATAATCTCCTCTTTCCACTCCCGAACCTCCACGTGCCAATTTGAAACGCCTGGGTGCGTTTCCTGTAGATCGACCATCTCATGGTAATGCGTAGCAAAGAGCGTGCGTGCACCGATAACGTCGTGCAGGTGCTCGGCAACAGCCCAGGCAATGGAAAGCCCATCATAAGTTGCCGTGCCGCGGCCTATCTCGTCGAGTATGACCAACGACCGCTCATCGGCATTGTTGAGAATCATGGCCGTCTCACTCATCTCCACCATGAAGGTTGATTGACCTCCTGCTATATCGTCACTTGCGCCCACCCGACAAAATATGCGATCCACGAGGCCAATGCGTGCGCTTGAAGCCGGCACGTAGGAGCCCATCTGCGCCATGAGCACAATGAGCGCTACCTGGCGAATGTAGGTCGATTTGCCCGCCATATTGGGTCCGGTCAAAATGATGACTCGGTCCTTCTCCTCGTCCATTTCCGTATCGTTCGGTACGAAGGAAGTATCCTGCTGCACCTGCTCAATGACCGGATGTCGTGCATCTTTCAGTTGCAGGCAACGCGTTTCATCCAGCGTAGGACGGCAATAATTGTGCAACCGAGCGGTCTCTGCCAATCCGAGCAGAACATCCAACTCTGCGAGCGCTTCGGCGCTCTGTTGAATCACGCCGAGATAACTCCCGACCTCAATGCGCAGGCGACCGAATATCTCATACTCCAGTTGCCGCGCTCGCTCATCCGCGCCCAAAATCGAGCTTTCCATCTTTTTGAGCTCATCGGTGATGAACCGTTCTGCGTTGGCCAGGGTCTGCTTGCGCTTGTAGTGATCCGGAACCTTGGCGTAGTGGGCCTTGGTCACTTCAATGTAGTAGCCAAAAACGCTATTGTAACGAATTTTGAGCGAATCGATGCCGGTGGCTTTTCGTTCTCGTGCCTCCATCTCCGCAAGCCACACCTTCCCCTCTCGCGAGGCGCTGCGCAACTCGTCCAACTTCGCGTCGTACCCATCCCGTATCATTCCTCCCTCCTTGATCGTGACCGGAGGCTCATTCACCAACGCCTTCTCCAAAAGTTCCGTGAGTTTTGCAAAGTCTCCTATCTTCCCTCGCAGCTCCGCTAGTTGCGTCTCTTTCTCAGATAGAGCTTCCAGATCCTGTACCACATCCGGCAAGCGCGAAAGCGAGATACCCAAGCCCAGCATATCCCGCGCGTTCCCCGCTCCCTGCGAAAGTCGGGACGACAGCCGCTCAAGGTCGCGGACGCCCTTGAGGGAATCGCGCAGTTTGTTCATCAAATAAGGCTCACATAAAAAAGCAGCGATGATGTCCTGCCGGCGCGCTATCTCCTGCAAATCACAAAGCGGATGGAGCAACCATTCGCGCAGTAACCGGGCTCCCATCGGCGTGGACGTATTGTTCAGCACGCCCAGTAGTGTGTTTTTCGTCCCGCCGCGCGCCTCCACCAAATCGAGATTGCGGCGGCTTGCCGTGTCGATGAGTACCACTCTCGCCGTGGGGCGCAGCGTAAGCCTCTGCAAGTGATCCGTACTGCGGCGCAGCTGGTGCTTGAGGTAGTGCAGGATGGCCGCGGCGGCGCCGAGTGCTGCCGTGAGTTGATCACAGCCGAAACCTGCCAGCGAGTGCACGTGGAAGTGGCTTTCGAGCGCTCCCTTCGCGAGGCTCGGCAAAAACGCATAGCCATCGTACTTCAAGGTTACAGGCAGCATTGCAAATTCTTCTGCCTGTTCGTCGCTCACCAGTAATTCCCGGGGTCTCAACCTCTCAATCTCCTCGACCAGAGCCTCCCTGCTTTCGTAATCCGCCACGCTGAATTCCCCCGTACTGTGATCGGCGCACGCCATGCCCCACGCTTTCTTCTCGTGGTAGCACGCAACAATGTAGCTGTGCTCTTCCGCCGCTATCTGTGACATGTCCGCCGGTGTCCCGGCCGATATGATATGAGTAATCTCGCGTTCCACGAGCTTTCCGGGCACAGGAGGCGTCATCTGCTCTGCTATCGCCACCCTCTTCCCCATTTTCACAATCTGGTTGATGTACCCCTCCGCCGCATGGTAGGGCACCCCACACATCGGCACCGTTTGCCGCTTCGTCAGCGTCAGCCCCAGCGCCTGAGAACACGCCACCGCATCCTCAAAAAACATCTCATAAAAATCCCCTAGCCGAAAAAACAGCCAAACGTCCTCCGGCAGCGCCTGCTTCATCCGCAGATACTGATCCATCATCGGGCTTATCGATCCGCTTTCTCCCATATAAAGTATGCCCTCAAGTATATCCCGCACCTATCGATTTTTCAAGTTTTTTCACCTCTTCACTTTCATCGTGTGGATCGCAAAATGAAGTACGACGGGTTCATGGCAAAAAGGGTGCCAAGAAGTTCAAAGCATACTAGAGTAATCTCTTCACCAAAAAACAAACACCATGAACCATGGCACCCAAGCGTATTGTCGCTCCGTTTCCCGAAAAGTCAAGCATATTACCTTCTCCGAGCGTCAACTGTGGATCGCAAAATTAAATGCGACAGCTTCTTGGCACAAAAAAGGGGTGCCAAGAAGTTCAAAGTATACTATATT
>CANQSY010000128.1 GCA_947626635.1 uncultured Akkermansia sp. | reverse complement strand
CCGCCGCACGGCGGTCTCGCGCTGGGCCTGGACCGCGTCGTGATGCTGCTGGGCGAGTGTTCCTCCATCCGCGAGGTCATTGCCTTCCCGAAGAACAACCGCGGGGCGGATCTCATGAGCGAGTCGCCCGCGCCTGCCGAGCCCACCCAGTTGCGCGACATCCACATCCAGGTCAAGCTTCCGGAGAAACTTCGCCAAAAGCTGGAGGCGGAAAAAGCCGCCGCCTCATCCGGCGAGGCCGATGCCCCCGCCAAGGCTTGACGCTTTCTCTTCCGTGCGCGTTCCTGTCCGGAAGATCCCCGGTGTCTGGGTTCCGTGCTTTTCGGTGACCTTGACACGCGTCGATCGACCCGCTAAAAGTACAGCTTCCTTCGTCCCGTGATTTCTATGACCCACTGAACAGAACAGCCTATGAGCCGCCCTCCGCGCAGCTACAGGCGGAGGGCGAGGTTCACCGAGGCGGGAAGCAAATGCCGGACTCAACCATTTCTACATAACAAGCTTGAACCAGCCGATATTAAAATGAGTACAAGTAAACTGATCCTGTGGGCAAAAAAAGCAGCGGAACGCGGGGACGCGGAAGCTGCCATGGCACTTGCGGAATGCTACATGGAGGGCGAGGGTGTGGAGAAGAACGAGGAAGAAGCCCTGGCGTGGTTCCGCAAGGCAGCAGAGCTGAAGAGCAAGGGCTCGGCAGCCACGGACGCAACACCGGCGCCGGCTTCTGATCCCGCCCCGACCACGGCGGCACCGGAGCAAAGCCCGACACCGGCACCGGTGGCACCGGCTCCGGCAGAGGCGCCGCAGACGACGCAGCCCAAGAAGGGAGGACGGCGCAAGTTGTGGGTGGCTGTGGCTGCAGGGATAGTGGTCATGCTCGGTGGAGGCGTGGGGGCGTACTACGTGCTGCGGGAGGATCCGTACGTTGCGTACCAGCGGTTGACTGAAGAAGGAAAGGTGAGCGAGGCGATGGGGCGCCTGCGCGAGGCAGCGGAGGGCGGCAACGCCGTCGCGCAGGGTAAACTCGGCGAGTGCTATGAGAACGGTGAAGAAGTGAGCAAGGACATGGCGGAGGCGGTGAAATGGTACCGCGCGGCAGCGGAGCAGGGAAATGCGCAGGCGCAAGGTAACCTTGGGTGGTGCTTTGCGAACGGCAATGGCGTGAGCAAGGACATGACGGAGGCGGTGAAATGGTTTCGCAAGGCAGCAGAGCAGGGGGGTGCAGGAGTGCAGAATCAACTGGGCGTGTGTTATGCGAACGGCGAGGGGGTGGACAAGGACATGACGGAGGCGGTGAAGTGGTATCGCTTGGCGGCGGAACAGGGGGATGCGAAGGCGCAGTTTCATCTTGGCGCGTGTTATTACGCCGGTGAGGGAGTGAGCAAGGATGTAACAGAGGCGGTGAAGTGGTACCGAGAGGCAGCGGAGCAGGGGCATACAGAGGCGCAGGACGCCCTCGGTGCGTGCTATGCGAACGGCGAGGGGGTGGACAAGGACATGACGGAGGCGGTGAAGTGGTACCGCAAGGCAGCGGAACAGGGGCATGCAGAGGCGCAGGGCGCTCTCGGTCTGTGCTATGCGAACGGCGAGGGGGTGGACAAGGACATGACGGAGGCGGTGAAATGGTTTCGCGCGGCAGCGGAGCAGGGGCATGCGGTGGCGCAGGGCGCTCTCGGTCTGTGCTATGCGAACGGCGAGGGGGTGAGCCAGGACATGACGGAGGCGGTGAAATGGTACCGCGCGGCAGCGGAGCAGGGGCATGCAGAGGCGCAGGGCGCTCTCGGTCTGTGCTATGCGAACGGTGAGGGGGTGGACAAGGACATGACGGAGGCGGTGAAGTGGTTTCGCGCGGCAGCGGAGCAGGGGGATGCGGAGGCGCAGGGCGCTCTCGGTGCGTGCTATGCGAACGGTGAAGGCGTGAGCAAGGACATGACGGAGGCAGTGAAGTGGTACCGTGCGGCAGCGGAGCAGGGGCATGCGATGGCGCAGAAAAACCTCGGTCTGTGCTATGCAAAAGGCGATGGCGTAAGTAAAGATATGGCGGAGGCGGTGAGGTGGTACCGCGCGGCGGCGGAGCAAGGGCAAGCGGGGGCACAACGTGACCTCGGTACGTGTTATTACGTCGGCGAGGGGGTGAGCAAGGATATGACGGAGGCGGTGAAGTGGTGGCACGCAGCAGCGGAGCAGGGGGACGTGGAGGCGCAGTGTAACATGGGTCTGTGCTATTACACCGGCTTAGGCGTGAGTAAGGACGTAGCAGAGGCGATGAAATGGTATCGCAAGGCAGCGGAGCAGGGGAATGCGCAGTCACAGTGTAACCTCGGTACGGGGTATTACACCGGTTCAGGAGTGGACAAGGATGTAGCGGAGGCGGTGAAGTGGTACCGCGCGGCGGCGGAGCAAGGGTATGCGACGGCTCAGAAAAGACTCGGTCTGTGCTACTATACCGGTTCGGGAGTGGACAAGGACGCAGTAGAGGCGGTGAAGTGGTGGCACGCGGCGGCGGAACAGGGGGATGCGGAGGCGCAGCATAACCTCGGCGTGTGCTATGAGCATGGCGAGGGGGTGAGCAAGGATGTGACGGAGGCTGTGAAGTGGTATCGCACAGCGGCGGAACAGGGGAATGCAAAGGCACAGTTTAATCTTGGCGTGTGCTATTATGCCGGTTCAGGGGTGGACAAGGATGTGGCGGAGGCGGTGAAGTGGTGGCTGAAGTCAGCGGAACAGGGGGAGATGAATGCGCAGAGCAACCTCGGCGTGTGCTATCAGAACGGCTTAGGAGTGGACAAGAATTGCGAAGAGGCGGTAAAATGGTACCGCGCGGCGGCGGAGCAGGGTTATGCGATGGCGCAATACAAGCTTGGCGTGTGCTATTATGTCGGTTCAGGGGTGGACAAGGATGTGGCGGAGGCGGTCAAGTGGTATCGCACAGCGGCGGATCGGGGATATGCGGTAGCGCAGTGTGAGCTCGGCATGTGTTATGAGAGAGGCGACGAGGGGAGCAGGGATGCGGCGGAGGCGGTGAGGTGGTATCGTCTTGCAGCGGATCAGGGGTATGCGGTGGCGCAGAATCTCCTTGGCTGGGCTTATTACGATGGTAACGGCGTACGGAGGGATCGAGCAGAGGCAAAGCAGTGGTTCCAAAAAGCGGCGGATCAGGGATATGAGCAGGCAAAGAAAAATCTTCAAAAGTTGCGCTTCTGAAAATACGAACGCTCAAAAACATGATGAACGACAGCGAGATGATCGTTGGGTACGGGAAGTGGCGGAACACGGGGACGGCAGCTTGTAGCGTGCGTGCGCGCAGAGTCTCACGGCGCGTCAGGTGTCAGCTCCGCGCACGTATCATGCAGCGTGCGGCGCAATGATGCACGCGGGGATAGCCTTGCGGAAGCACGCGGGAGAACTAACGCCGCAGGGAAAGAAGGACCACGAGCTGCTGCGGGACCGCTTGCGCTATGTGGAATACGGCCGATGATTGACGATTTATCAAGACGACCGACGGTCCCGTGCAGGGCGCACTCAAAGCGGGCGGTAAAGCGGTTGGACAAAAGCACAGCTTTTGCCCGCAGGGCGCTGAGGTAGTGCGGTACCAAAGCGTCAAAGCGTAACTCCCGCCGCTTTCCTCCTATCAACGCATCATCATTTCAGGAATTCCGCTACGCATCGGCTCAGCAATCCCTCGCCATTGGTGCGCGAATTCGCCGATTCCTAATGCGTTTGCCTGGGATCGGCCTTGACATGGCGCGGTGGATTGTGCTATACGGAGGCTATGAATGCGAAAGCTTCCTTTTTTATTCTGTTGGTGACGATGGCGGGAGGTTTGACGATGGGGACGGAGGAGGCAACGGCGCAGGCGCAGGTGCGCAAGATGGCGCTGTTCAAGAATGGGTGCAACTGGGTGGAGATGAGCGCTACCTTGCCGGATGCGTCGCGCGTGCGGATCACCGGGATGCCGGATGCGCTGCTGGGCACGGTGTGGTGGGACGCGGCGAGCGGCGTGCGGCAGTTGGAGGGCAGCAGCGCGGAGGTTGAGGAAAGTGTGGGGGACTACGGTTACGCGGATTTGCTGATGGCGAATGTGGGGAAACAGGTGAAAATTTTCCTGAAAAAAGATCGCCGGGTGGAGGGTCAACTTTTGCCGCAGGCGAAGCGGGAGGTGAAGGGTTCCTTCCTGAAGTCGGGGGAATCGAAGGATTCCGGTGTGCCGAAGATCATCCTCGTGCAGACGGAGGACGGGGTGCAGAGCGTGGCGGCGGAGGATGT
>CANQSY010000127.1 GCA_947626635.1 uncultured Akkermansia sp. | reverse complement strand
TAATGCTGAGCAGAAACACAGAAATCCTGTCGGCCTCGTTTCTTGCCGACGTACTTCTGCTCCATCAGATCGACTTGGTCCACCACCTGACGAGCATAGGAAAGAAATTCCTCGCCCTCCGCCGTAACCACCGTGCCCCTGTTCGTCCGGTTGAAAAGGGTGATCCCTAGTTCATCCTCTAAGTCCTGCACAGAGCTGGTGAGACTGGGCTGAGAAACATAGAGAGCTTTTGCGGCTTCGGATATGCTCCCCTTTGCCGCCACGGCCAATACATACTGGAGTTGCCGGAATGTCATATCGACTCCTGACAGGCGGACTCATGCCGCCCGTTGCTGTTCGTATTCAAGCATAGCTCGTGTTGAAAAGCAATTCTTATTTTTTTTCGAAAAGAAATCGCTTGACAAAATACCCGGTACAGGGTATAGGGTATGGCATGAAGAAGACGGAGAGTGTCGTTCAGGAGTTGCCCGTGTCGATGCACGAGGATCAATTGGCGCGGTTGGGGCGCATAGCGGGGCAGGTGGCGGGCATCAGGAAGATGATTGAGGAGGGGAGGTATTGCATGGATATCCTGATTCAGCTTCGGGCGGCGCGGGCGGCGTTGAAGCGCGTGGAGGGGAACATCTTGCGCAGGCACCTGCAACACTGTGTGGCGCAGGCTCTCGGCGGGAAGAGCGCCGAAGAAAAAGTGGACGAGTTACAACGATATTTTGAAGCAGACAAATCATGAAAACACAACAATTCAAGGTAACGGGGATGCGCTGCGCGGGGTGCGCGGGGCAAGTAGAGAAAGCGGCGGGAGCCCTGCCCGGCGTGATTGAGGCGCAGGTGAATCTGTCGCTTGGCGAGCTGTTGGTGAAGAGCTCGGACGGGGTTGCCGGTGAGACGGTGATGGAAGCCGTGCATCGCTTGGGCTTCGGTGTGGAGGAAAGTTCGCAAGAGTAGAAACGGAATCAAGCAACGATCCGTCATGACGGAGCAGGTGTTCAAGATAAGCGGGATGCACTGTGCGGGGTGTGCGGGGCGTGTGGAAAAAGCGGCAGGGAGCCTGCCCGGCGTGAGCGAGGCACTGGTCAACCTCCCGCTCGGCGAGTTGTTGGTGAAGAGCGAGAAGGGCATGAGCGGGGAGGAGGTCGTGGAAGCTGTGCGTCGCTTGGGCTTCGGCGCGGAGGAAGTGAATCCTCTGCAGATGCCTGCCCTGACGGAGCAGGTGTTCAAGATAACCGGGATGCACTGCGCGGGGTGTGCGGGGCGTGTGGAAAAAGCGGCGGGAAGCCTGCCCGGCGTGAGCGAGGCATTGGTCAACCTTCCGCTCGGGGAGTTGTTGGTGAAGAGCGAGAAGGGCGTGAACGGGGAGGAGGTCGTGGAAGTTGTGCGGCGCTTGGGCTTCGGCGCGGAGGAAGTGGGACTCTCTTCCGCCGGGAAGGAGGACCGGTCGGCGGAAGGAACGAAGAGACGCCGTGGTGATGGCGGTTGGCGCGTGGTGCTCTCCGTAGCCTTGCTCGTTCCTTTGGTGACGCTGCATTACGGAGGCTTTGGTCTGCCATGGGTGCAGGCGGTTCTTGCGCTTGCCATTGCCGGGGTGAATTACCCCTTTTTTACGCGGGGAGTACGCACTGTGTTGGAGGGTGCACCGGGCATGGATGCCCTCGTCTCCATGGGTAGCGGAGTTGCGCTTGTCGATGGTTGGGTGCATCTGATTTGCGGCATGGATGGGATGCTGTTCCTCGAATCCGCGGGCATGATTCTTACCTTTATCTCGGTGGGGAAATGGCTGGAGAGACGCGCTACCCAACGCACCGGGCAAGCCGTCGAAAAACTCTCCTCGCTTCTTCCTTCTTCCGCCACCGTGTTGCGTGACGGACGGGAAGAAAACGTGCCCATTGAGCAACTCCGCGTAGGGGAGACCGTGCTCGTGCGTCCCGGCGATCGGGTGCCGGCTGATGGCGAGGTGACGGAAGGGATTTCCGCGACGGATGAATCGGCCCTGACCGGGGAGAGCATGCCCGTGGAGAAGCAGTGCGGCGCAGAGGTGTACGCCGGCACGGTCAACTTGCATGGCGTGCTCTCCGTGCGCGTGACCAAGTCCTGTCGCGACTCCACCCTCTCGGGCGTGATACGTCTTGTGAGCGATGCAGCGGCAAAAAAGGCGCCCGTCGCTCGCATGGCGGATCGCATAGCGCGCGTCTTTGTCCCTGCCGTGGTGACCATCGCAGCGCTGACTGCGCTCGCGTGGCTTGCCTGCGGGTATGGTTGGGATACGGCCATGGCACGGGTTGTGGCGGTGCTGGTGATTTCGTGTCCGTGTGCGCTGGGCTTAGCGACACCCGTGGCCATTATGGTTGGCGCCGGCAAGGGCGCGGAATGGGGTATTCTGTTTCGTTCCGGCGAGGCCATGGAAGCGGCAGGACGCGCGCGCTGTGTCGTGTTGGACAAGACAGGCACGCTCACGACGGGGAAACCGACGATGACGGATGTTTTGCCGCGTGGTTGCCGTCGCGAGGAATTGTTGCGCTTAGCCGTTTCCTTGGAAAATGGGGCCAACCACCCATTGGCGCATGCACTGCTGGATTGCGGGGAAAAGGCATTGCAGCCGGTGGTGAACCTGCAGTATATTCCCGGACGCGGCATGCGCGGGGAGGTGCAGGGGATGCTGTGCGCCCTCGGCAATGCGCGACTCATGCAGGAACTCGGCGTGGAGGTGGAGGAAAACACCGAGCTGCAGGATTCCGGCAAAACAGTGCTGTACGCGGCTCGCGACGGCAAGTGGCTGGGCTGTATCGCGGTGGCCGATGCCGCGCGTGAAACGGCGCGGGTGGCTGTGACGGCTCTTCAGGGGGACGGTTTGCGCGCGCTCATGATCACCGGCGACAATGAACGCACGGCCAAAGCGATCGCGGGAGAACTTGGTTTGCGCGAGTGGAAAGCCTCAGCCTTTCCCCGGGACAAGGAAGAACTCGTGCGTCACTTGCAGGAGCAAGGCGAACGCGTCGCGATGGTGGGCGATGGGGTGAATGACGCGCCGGCTCTCACGCGCGCTGATGTGGGCATCGCCATCGGCGCCGGCACGGATATCGCCGTGGAGAGTGCGGGGATCATCCTGATGCGCAGTGAGCCGGTGGATATACCGCGCGTCCTCGCACTCAGTCGCGCTACCCTTGCCAAGATTCGTCAGAATCTCTTCTTGGCGCTCATCTACAACGTGCTTGCCATTCCACTGGCCGCCGGAGTGTTTTTCCCGATATTCGGGTGGCAGTTGCACCCCGCCGTAGCAGCTGTGGCAATGGGACTGAGCAGCCTCTGCGTGGTGACCAATGCCCTGCGTTTACGCTCATTTGCATACAATCCTGCTTCTCATTGCCAGAAGAAGCCCGGGACCTGTTGACGCGGGTGCTACGGCAAAAAACGCAAAAAAATGGCGAAAAACACAATTTTTTTCTTGCAAGCTGGCTGCGGATATGCTAATGGTCATTCTACCATGAAGCGCACACTTCTCTCAGTTCTCCTTTTGGCGATGGTTGGCACGGTGTATGCCGATATCCAAGCGCCTCCGGCTTCCGAGTACACCGCTACGCGGAAATTGGGTCGTGCCGTTGGTAACGTCCTCTGGGGGATTGAAGAACTCCCCGTAACGATGCTGCGCTGGCAGGACCGGGAGGGCAATTATGCCGGTTTTTCCGTTGGTATTGTCGATGGCTTCTCCCGCTCCTTCAACCGTATGGGCTACGGTCTGTACGAGCTGGTCACTTTCTGGGCTCCGACCTACAAGTGCACCTATCGTCCTCCCTACCAAGGCAGCTGCGGTCGCAGTGGACTCAAGGAGTACAACCCATGGTCCGGATTTTCCGAGTTCCCGGAGGAATTGGGCTTCCAAAGCAAGTACACCTACTCCCGCCGCGGCGAGTTCTAAGACATTCCTTCGGGTCTGATGATACCGCCCCGCCACCTTCACAGGTCGCGGGGATTTTTTTGTCCGCGACGTGATACGCCTGTTTACGATTTACGATTTACGATTTACGATTTACGATTTACGATTTACGATTTGGGATTTGGGATTTGGGATTTGGGATTTGGGATTTGGGATTTGGGATTTGGGATTTGGGATGCTAGCGCGCTGCGCGCATTCCTGCTAAGCCAAAGCGAAGCGGAATTTCCGGGGGCGAGGGAGCAGAGGCGGCTTTCATGCTTTATTGAGACATATGTGGTTGCGCAGAGGGAGGAAGTCCGTTTTTCCTTTCATTCATCTTTCCCCTGTCAGAGTCTCTGAAGGCTTGTTGTCGGGAGGGGGGAGGGGTCCGAGGATGGTAGTTCCTCAACATGGGTAACACATTTGTATCACAACATGGGTTACACTTCTGTTTGATACTTGTATCATA
>CANQSY010000126.1 GCA_947626635.1 uncultured Akkermansia sp. | reverse complement strand
GTAAATCGTAAATCGTAAATCGTAAATCGTAAATCGTAAATCGTAAATCGTAAATCGTAAATCGTAAATCGTAAATGCCTTCACTCGCTTATCCGTTGCAAATTCCTGCTCACCGCCTCATACCATCCCCCATTCAGCCCCCGCGGATCATTCACCGCACCCACCGGCGCATACACCCCCGCAATCTCCCGCAGGCTCCGCCCCTTGTAATACCCCCTCTCCCCCAGCGCCTTCGCCTGGTGGAAAATACTATCCCGCACACTCATAAACCACTTCGGCCCCCTCTCATCGCTAATCCCCATCGCATTCCTCTTCTTGCGGAACGCATAACTCGTCCCATTCCCCGTCTCATTCATCGCTATCGCCACCAGCAACGCCGGATTCACCCCATACCTCTCCCCAGCCTCCACAAAATCCGGCACATACGCCGCCAGCCCCTTCGGCACCCTCCCCGGCTTCAGCGTCCCCGCCCATTGCCCCGTCACATAATTCCCCGGCCTCACCTTCACATTCCCCACCATATTATCCGCCTCATCCATCAGCGCAGGCACATCCCCACTCCGCACAGCCCCGACCACCGTGTACGTCGCATTCACCATCCGCCCGCTCTCCGCCGCCGTCCGGTACGTCATCACAGGCCTCTCCCCCTTCGTCGTCCCCACCACACGGAACCGCCGAAAATGCTTATTGTCAAACACCACATCATAAACCATCTTCCCCAAGTCCTTCCCCTTCGCCATCCCCTCCGGAATCAGCACCCCAACCGGCAGCTCCTTCTGCTCCGTATCAAACCCCAAATCCACCTTCCCATACTCCGGCCTCTCCGGCTCTCCCCGCTTCGTCACCTTAATCCCCCTCACATTCGCCCTCTCAAACTCACGCGCCCGCAGCTCCTGCGCATCCAGCACATCCGTCTGCCTCCCCTCCAGCGCATCCGCCCCCGTAAACCGCACCTCATGCCCAGTCACCTCCTTCGCAATCGCCCGCAGCTCCTCCAGCTGCTCCAGCGGCGTCGCCTTCTTCCCCTCCTCCGTCGCCCGCCACGCCGCATACCTCTCCGATATCATCCCCTCACTCTGCGTCACCATATCCTTCTCCCTCTTATTCCTTATCTTCTCCCACGCCGCCTTCGCACTATCCTTCCCCGTCACACCCGCCATCGCCCCATACATCTCCCTCGCCCATCCCCCCTTCGCAAACTCCTCCAGCGTCATATCCCCATCCTTATCCCGCGCAAAACCATCCTCAAACCCCTTCATCTGCTCCCGGTTCAGCAACTGCCCCCCGCTCCTCGCTATCTGCAACCGCGCCGCAGGATTGATCCCACCCGCTCGCAGCCCCTCCAAATGCTTCACTCCCTTGTCCCACGCCCGCTTAATATCATCATCCCCCATCCCCAGCCGCTTATACCTCTGCTCATACTCCGCCCGTGCCCTCTCCAGCCCCGCCTCATCATCCATCAGCTCCGGCTTCAGCGCCAGCGCCTCCGCCATCGCCTGCCCCCGCACCGCCGGCTGCACCTCCTCCCCGTGCCCCGCCTTAATCTGCATCAGCCACCCAATCTCCTGCTTGCTATACCTCCCCCACCACTCCGGCCCCACATCCTCCTTCTTCTTCCCGCTCCCGCTGCCCCCGCTCCCGCTCTTCTTCCCACCCTTGCCAATCGCCTTCCCATCCTCATCCACCTCTTCCCCATTCACCTGCACCCCCAAATCCTCCGCCACACTCGCCGGAATCGCCCCGCCCATCCACTCCTCCTCCTTGCGCGCCTGCTCCTCATCAGCCCGCGCCCGCAGCGCCCCCGCATACCTCGCCTTATCCGCCTCATCAAAATACCTTCCCCCAGCCCCATTCAAATAATCAAACGCCCCCGCCGGATCCTCCTCCATCAGCCGCGCCATCGTATTCGCCGCCCCAGCCTTCCCCGCCAGAAAAGCCCGCCTCTCCCCCTCCGGCCCCGTCCACAGCCCCTTCTCCGCCCCTGCCATCGCGAAAGCCGCCGCCCTCCCATAATCCCCCGTCTCCATACTCAGCCGGTAATTATCATCCATCAGCCGCGTCTGCTTCTGCCGCGCCAGCCTCTCCCCCAGCACCTCCGCCTGCTTCCCAAGCTCCAAACTCATCGCCCCGCTCTGCAGCGCCATCGCCGCCTGATTCCGCGGATGCAGCAACTTCGTCCCCACCCTGTCCAGCCTCTGCTGGTAAGGCTTCAAAAACTTCACAATCTCCTCCCGGTTCACCTCCCCGTCCACCGTGAAAAAACTCCCCGCATCCCCATCCTTCAGCCCCAGCCGCCTCTCCTGCTCCGCGTCAAAATCCCTCGCCACCCGCTTCATCTCCAAACTATCCTCCAGCACCTTATTATCCTCACGCCACTTCGCCCACTCCCCCACAGCCGCATCCGCCGCCCTCGCCACCGCCTGCACCCCCCGCGCAATATCCCCGCTCACCACATCCCGCAACTCCACCCCTCGCGCCACCTTCTGCGCCTCATACCGCGTCCCGCTGTACATATCTGCTGCCATAACTTCTCTTCTCCTTTCGTTTAATAATTATGGTTCCAATAACTCCCCGTCATCCGCTTATTACTCTGCGCCTTCCCCACCAGCCCGGATAACCCGCTGCTAAACTCCTTCCCATCCACCGTATCCCCCAAAAACGGATTCTGACTCGCCCCCAAATCCCACCCCAAATTCGCCCCCTGCATCGCACCCTCCGGCCCACCAATAAACGCACCAGCCACCGCCCCCACCGCACTCAGCGCCGTGCTAAACCACGCCCCCTGCTTCACACTCTTCGCCGCCAGCTCATACTGCTTCGCCTCACTCTCCGCCGCCCTCATCACCGCATCCCCCTGCCTCCGGTACCCCAGCGCCGTCTCCAGCGCATTCCCCTGCGCCACACTGCTGGAAAGCGCCGCATCCGCCATCTTGCTCGCCACAGCACTCGCAGTCTCCTCCTCCAGCCTATCATTCCCTCCCTCTTCTATCCCCTCGTTGCGCAGCCTCTCTTCCTCCGCTTGCAGCTCCTTGATTTTCTCCCCGGCGTAATTCTCGAAAAAGGCTCTCTTGCTCTTCTTATACTCTTCGTCTATTTTCTCTCTCTCGTAAAAGTCAGGATTCTTGAGCATCTTCATGCTCTCGTCGATGCCGTCCGTTGTCCACTTCGCAAAGAAAGCGTCATCGTACTTCTTTTTCAGTCCCGGCTTCTTTCCTTTGTAGTTGGCAAACTCCCACAGCTGCGACTCAAAGTGCAGCTTCCTGTCTCCCATTATCGCCCCTGCAATATACGCCCCCACTCGCGCGTCGCCAATCTGCTTGCTTACGTGCGGGTCTCCGTATTCCCATATATACCCGCGCGCACGCGCCTCTTCCAACAGTGGCGCGCCCAGCTCGATAATCTTTTTCTGCGCTTCTCTTTGTTTCTCTATGTCTTTTTCCTCGTGCATTGCTTTGTACGCCTTGCGCCATGCTGCCGCTTTCCTCGCATACTTCGCGCGCATCTCGTTCAGCCATTCATGCACCTCTGCCCGCGCTCCCGCATACTTCATCTTTTTGGTCGCGCCGTGGTACTCCTTAATCTTCTCCTCCGGTAGGCTGTTGATAATGTCCGGCGTTTTTAGCCTGCGCTTGTAGCTCTGCATCGTCGCCAATGCGTCCTCCACATATCGCCGCTTCACCTCTTCCTCGCCGCCAATCTCTTGCGCGTACGCCTCGCGCACTTCTTTCAGCCTGTCGCTCTCCCAGTCGCCCACTGATAGCATTCTCCACATCCCAGCCTCGTTGCGCAGTTGCGCCAATGCTTCTTCGTTCCCTCCCTGCTGGCGGTCTATGCCGTACTTCTCCATCAGCTCCTTTGTCAGCCCTTGCGCCTCCAGCAACGCTATATCCTCCTCAACCTCCTTGAGCTTCCTCCCTTGATAATCCGCTAGCCACCGCAAAAAGTGCCGCGTCCTTTCTGCCTCCACTTCTCCTATCTCCCCATAAAGAGGATTCGCCTTATTCACCAAGAAAAGCTGCATCACCCTCCGCGCCGCCTCGATATTCCTCCCTTGCCCGTACACTCCATTCTCATCAGCCTCTCCCCTCAGCGCGCGCAGCCCCTCCAGCTGCACATCCCTATCCCCCTTCGCGTACTCCACGATACGCACCGCATCCGCCAGCGAAATACCCCCGCGCGCCAGCACATCCTCTTCAAACTCATACTCACCCGGTCTGTCAAAAAGCGCATCCAGCACCTCCGGCGCGCCATACCTCCCCAGCATAATGCCAATGCGCACCTTGTTGCTCTGCTCCTCGTTCAGCCCGTACTCCGCCAGCTCCTCAGCCGTCAACTGCCGCCCGTGGATATTCGCCCCGCTCACAAACCACGCCACCTCTTTCAC
>CANQSY010000125.1 GCA_947626635.1 uncultured Akkermansia sp. | reverse complement strand
GATTTACGATTTACGATTTACGATTTACGATTTACGATTTACGATTTACGATTTACGATTTCGGGGAATTCGCGCGCTGCGCGCGTTCCGGCGGTGCGCACGCGGAGCGTGCGGGCATGGGTGGTGTTCCACCGCCTATTTACGATGCCTTTTTCGTGGAAGTCGGAGGTTGGAGGGGAGCGAGGAGGATGCGCTTCATTTCATCGGCAGCCTCCCGGGTGTCCTGCACGGAGTGGTCGGAGGGGATGATGCACTCACTGCCCCAAGGGATGTGCGATGACCAGTAGGGGACGATGCCGTCGGAGCCGTGGGTGGATGGCCGGTACCCGCGATCGCCGATGATGGAGTAGGTGGGGACATTGCGCACCGGGAGGGAGGAAAGCGCGCGGATGGAGTCGCTGTCGGGGGAGAGCTGGCGGATACTGGTGAACCACTCGGTGAGGCGGTGGGGTTGGACGATCAAGTTGTCGCGTTGCAGGGTTGTGATGTTAAAGGCTTCCTCGACGATGGTTTCCGGCAGGCGTACCATGTTGCTCAGAAGGAGGGCGAGACGATTGCGGGCGATGGGGGCGCCGCGGTGCGGGGTGGCCATATAGACGACGGCGCTCGCCTTGACGGGTTGGAAGTAGAAGACGTCCTTGAGTTCGCGCAACGCAGGCGACGAGAGGGAGGAGGGGTTCCGCGAGAAAAATTTGAGAAAGGGATGACGGTTGTCTGCGAGACTTGTCAACATCTTCCACGGTTCGACGCACTGGCTGTAGCGAGTGATGAGTCCCCCCATGGAATGGCCCACCACAATCATCTGATCCCAGTTCTTGTTGGTCCGCTCGGGATCAAACCTCTCCCGCGCCTCACGCAATGCCTTGCGGTAGGACGCCGCGCTGATGGTCCATGCCGTGCCCGTCGGATAATTGAAGTACCAGAATTGGTAGTTGCGACGGATGGTGGGATCGCTCTGGAGACGGTTCACCAAGTTGCTGAAGGTAGCCGCGCTGGACGCCAAACCATGCACCAGCACGACGGGGATTTTGTCCGGGTCGTAGCGCTCGATGCAGGTGATTCCCATGCAGTTGACGCCCCGCTGCGGTCGCAGGAGCCCCAGGAGGCTGTTCTTATCCACTTGGGTGAGTCGCCAATACATCTCGATGGGCGCGGAAAAGTCCCCGGCAAGTGGGTAGGAGAGGCGTCCCACCTGCACGCGCTCTGTCTCCTGGCGCGGGATGAGGCGCAGCACGGGACGCGTCTGCTCCCCTGCGCCTCGGAATTCCACGAGGAGCGTCAGTGTCCGGACGGCGCCGCGCGCGTGGAATGCTGCGATGCGATCGCTCTTTCTCAATTTGCTCGCCGGCACAATGCCCACGGCAGCAATGCCGAGTCCGGGCGAGATATAGCGCTCCTCCAAATCCCGCATGGGGATATCCCGGGCCGCTACGATGTTGTCGTAAAAACGCTCAAGCTTCACGGGAGTGCCCCCGCGGAATCCATCGATCACGACATCGTAAGGTACGCTTTTGCCCCGCCTCAGAGCGTCGTGGCGCAACCGGCGCAGCAGGAGCAGAACTTTTTGGTTATAACTATTGATAAGTTGCCGGCGCGGCTCATCATCCATCCGCACGAGGTGCAAACTCCTCCAATCCTCACGCAGGGCAGATATCACTGCATCGTCCGATTTGATTAATCGCCCCGGCAGGGGACGGTGCGGATACGGCGCGGGTGAACTCACGCACCCCGGCAGGGCCATCATGAGCGCGGATAACAACGCAAGCATGCTCATGAAGCGCTTCATGGCTCTTATCCTATGCGATGATGAATTTTCTGTCAATCCGATAGATCGTCTTTTGCTCCAATTTTTGGGATGTGTTCGCTGCCCCCGTTTTCGATGATCAATTTTAGGGGTAAATGAAAAGAAAGTGCGTTAGGGCAGAAGTTTTGCTTGACGTGGGAGGGAAAAAATGTATAATTCGCTTCGCGCAACCTTTAATTCGATTAAGACAATGTCAAGAATCTGCAACATTACGCTCGCAATCCCGCACAAGGGCCGCCGCATTCATCGCTCCGGTCTCGCTAAGAAGAAGGGCGGTATCGGGCGCCACGTGACGAAAACTGTCAGCCGTACGGTTTATCCTAACCTTCAGGAGAAACGCATCTGGGTGCCGGAACTTAACGGCGGCCGCGGGGGGTACATTCGTATGAAGCTCTCCTGCAAAGCCCTGAGGTCTATCTCTAAGAACGGCGCTTTCAATACTTTAAAGAAAGCCGGCATCCTGTTCTGATTTTTTTCGGGTGCTTTTTTGAACGCGGGAAGGTTTGGGTGTGTCTCAACCTGCGTTCAACAATTAACTCCGAAAATCGCCGATTATTCGTCGGTTTTCCTTTTCCTATAAGTACCATGACTCCACAGCGAACCAAAGTCTGCCTGCGTATTAATGATGAAAATGAAAATCATCATCTTTGGAACAACCGCGGCGTGTGGTGGTGTCATGTTACCGTTCACAAGCCTGATGCTACGGCTGAACGTCTGCGCTTTTCCCTGCGCACGCGCGACATTGAGAAAGCCCGCTCATTGCGTGACCGCATCTTCCGCGATATCCAGCGCCAATTTGGCGTTGTAGCTTGAAAATTTTGTTTGCGGAAGCCTGGAAGGCAGGAAATCGAATTCCCTGTCGTTTGGTTTGACGACGCGGGCGATAATTTACGAATTACGAATTACGAATTACGAATTACGAATTACGAATTACGAATTACGAATTGGGGAGTTCGGCGGCTACGCCGCGAATTGGACGAACGAGAAGGCTTCTTGAGAGCCATCATCATGATGACCGTTCGTTGTCATGATTTTTGGTACGCGTCAACAATGATATCAATCAATAAGAGCATTCTCTCTGTTGATGCACTTCTCTCAAATGCGTTTGCTCCGGGGATACGTGTGGATAACTGTATGAAAAGACGATATTTTGGACTTGCCGTCGTGGGTAGGTTGATGTAGAGTGTCGGTATGAGTGCGGAAGCGGATCGTCAACAAAAGGAGACTCCCCCCGATGAATCTCTATACAGGAAGGGAGCAAAGCTTCTCCACGGCATCGGAACGAAACGTGATCCGCAACGTGCTGTGCAATGCTTCCGCGAGGGCTATGCCAAGGGCGACCTTAATGCCGGGTATATGCTTGCCGATTGTTTATCCTTTGGGTACGGCACTGCCCGCGACTTCGATCAATCTTTCCGAATTGCTTCGGATCTCGGCGATAAAAATTTTTATCCGGCGTATCGGTTACTGTCAGACGCCTGTTCGTTTGGCAGAGGCACAGCCATGGATCCGGATAAGGGGGAAGCATACCGGTCCAAAGTGTTCGAATATTGCTCCGAGCCTCTGCCCGGGGTCGATGAATCGATCCGTTTCGAAGCTCTCTTAGGCACCATGGCGGACAGGGAGGAGGTGGATTGGCACGCTGTTGAAAAGATTGCGCTAAAATACCGCGAAAATTCGGATTGGCCCTCGCGTCATGGTTGGTTAGCCATGGCTCTTTTGAAGATGGCTGATGACGCTTCCTCCCCAAGGCCGGAAGTTATGGAAATTATCGAGGCAGGCTGTGCAGAAGACGATGTTCTGAGCCTTTTCTCAAAAGTAGCTGTTCAGGTCACTCAAGAACAACTCGAGGAGGCGAATAAGACTCTGAAACACGCTCTAAGGATTACCCCCGGATACCCCTATCTATGCGATTTCTTGTGGCGAGTCGGTGCGAATCGGAATGATGATCTCGATAAATTGGAGCGCAACGTGTGGAGAGCGTGCGCCTTGGGGGCTTCTATAATGAGACGTGGTAACGATCTCGGAGTAAAAATTGAAATAGAAGCGACTCCCACTGCCGGTGGCTGGATCGTCTGTCGGGATGATCTTGTCGAAAAGAAATGGGACAAAAACGAGAATTTTTTTCCGGAAGAGCCTTCCATTATCCTAAAAAATACGACCGGGAAGAGGTTACGAGGAGCAACCATTCGGCTGTGTTGTGCAGACACGAAGCAGGATCGAACGTTTAACTTGGATCCGATTCCTCCTCATGGCGAAATATCGCTTAAAATGAGTGATTTCGAAAATTTCCAATTTGGCGAGAAACTCTACGTGCGTGTTGCCAAAGGGAATCGTTACTCTGAAATGGCGTTGGATACGATGCAAGGACTCAATGATTTCCGTCCTTCTCTCATGCCGCTCATGATGACCTGGAAAGGTGGAACATTCGGTGGCTATGTTCTCCAGCTAAGGTGTTTTGAAGGCTCACTTTCTAATATCGTGATAACGAAGGACACCGGGGCTACCGCCCGCATTCCTCGGTTGAAGGGAAATCAAAAGCCGGTCTCCGTCGGGTGGATGGAATTTTCTGATGGGGCAAGTCTGGT
>CANQSY010000124.1 GCA_947626635.1 uncultured Akkermansia sp. | reverse complement strand
TCGTCCAGAATCACGCGCGATTCAGACTGTCCGGAAACCTTCAATGCAATCCGGGATGGGAGATTGGCTTTAATAGTATCGGATACTATATGCATTGTCGGCACTTGAGTAGCAACGATGAGGTGCATCCCGGCTCCGTATGCCTTCTGCGTAAATCTACAGATAAGCATTTCAAGCTCCTCTTTACTCTCCAGCACGAGATCGAACAATTCACCGATGACGATAACGATATAAGGAAGGTGTACGGGCATGCTCTCATCCTCTGCAGGCAGTGCATTGTAGTCTCTCAGAGTACGCACACCGATTGCGCTGAAAAGTTCGTAGCGACGCCCCACCTCATCAACGGCCCATCGCAAGACCTCGATTGCGTTAGCCGGATCCTCCACCACCGGCACGGCAAGATGCGGCAGCTTTTTGTAGAACGGCATATCGATCCCTCGGGTATCCACCAACACAAGGCGCAGTTCATCCGGACGGAATTGGGAGAGGAGCGACACAAGTATGTTGTTGATGCATACGAATTTTTCGGAACCATCGGAGCCGGCGACAAGCACGTGCGGCATCGCCGACAGATCCCTGATCACCGGATTGCCATGCACATCTTTCCCCAGCGCAATGGGAATGCGCAAATCCGGATTTCGGAATTCCGGGGATTGCAACAGTTCGCGCAGGTAAACCTGCTCTTTGTTGGCGTTTTCGAGTTTCTCCTCCACCGTCGATGGAACGGTGTCTGGACCGAGAATGTCGGATGTTTTCTCATTCATTTTTGAGTTACGATGATTCAATCGGATGTTTCGGAGCCCTCTGTCGGGTCCTTCGCTCCGGCAGCGAGCAAAAGTTTCACGATATTCTCATGCCCTTTTTCCTCTGCAGTGGCAAGCGCTCTCCCATCCGCATTAGCCCCGGCATCGAGCAGCAGCTTGACGATCTTCTCTTTCTCATCTTCATCTTCCACCGCCGCAATGAGAACCGTACCGTACTCCCCGGTCTGAGCGTGCGCATTGACATCGGCTCCGGCTTCCAGCAACAGTT
Source organism: uncultured Akkermansia sp. (assembly GCA_947626635.1). Lineage (GTDB taxonomy): Bacteria > Verrucomicrobiota > Verrucomicrobiia > Verrucomicrobiales > Akkermansiaceae > Akkermansia. The sequence goes on along the minus strand of CANQSY010000124.1, from coordinate 3,542 downwards.
TGACAATATCCTCGTTTCCTACTGCCGCTGCCGCGATGAGGGCTGTGCCGCAATACCCGGTCTGAGCCTGTGCATTGACATCAGCCCTTGCATCGAGCAGCAGCTTGACGATATCCACGTTCCCTCCTTCCGCTGCCGCGATGAGCGCTGTACCGAAATACCCCACCTGACCCTGCGCATTCACATCGGCTCCGGCTTCCAACAGCAGCTTGACGATATCCACGTTCCCTCTTCTTGCTGCCGCGATAAGGATCGGGCCGCGACTTCTGTAATCTCCACGCTGAGTCTGTACATTGACATCTGCTCCGGCTTCCAGCAGCAGCTTGACGATATCCATGTTTTCGTCCTTCACCGCCTCGATAAGCGCTGTGCTGTAATCCCCAGTCTGAGGCAGCGCGTTGACATCTGCTCCGGTATCAATCAACAGTTTGACAATTTCCAAGTCCCCTCTTTTCACTGCCGCAATGAGGGCTGTGCTGACATCTCCAGTCTGAGCCTGTGCATTCACATCTGCTCCGACTTCCAACAGCAGCTTGACGATATCCTCGTTCCCACTTTCCACCACCACCTCCTCGTCCCAATTTCCCAGCGCCGCGATGAGGGCTGTGCCGTAGCGCCCGTCCTGAGCCCGTGCATTGACATCTGCTCCGGCGTCCAGCAGATGCTTGACAATCTCCAAGTTTTCTCCTCTTGCCGCCGCCGCGATGAGCGCCGTGCCGTAAGCTCCAGTCTGAGGCAGCGCGTTGACATCGGCTCCGGCTTCCAGCAGCAGCTTGACGATATCCTCGTTTTCTCCTCTCGCTGCCGCGATGAGGGCTGTGCCGTAAACTCCAGTCTGAGCCTGCGCATTCACATCGGCTCCGACTTCCAGCAGCAGTTTAACGATATCCTCGTTCCCTCTTTCCACCACCGCCGCCTCGTCCCAATTTCCCAACGCCGCGATGAGGGCTGTGCCGTAACGCCCGTCCTGAGCCTGTGCATTGACATCTGCTCCGACTTCCAGCAGATGCTTGACAATCTCCAAGTTTTCTCCTCTTGCCGCCGCGATGAGCGCTGTGCCGTAAGTTCCTTCCCCATGAGCCTGCGCGTTAACATCTGCTCCGGCTTCCAGCAGCAGCTTGACGATATCCAAGTTTCCTTCTCTTGCCGCCGCGATGAGCGCTGTGCCGTAAACTCCAGTCTGAGCCTGCGCATTCACGTCGGCTCCGGCTTCCAGCAGATGCTTGACAATCTCCAAGTTTTCTCCTCTTGCCGCCGCGATGAGCGCTGTGCCGTAATTTCCTTCCTGAGCCTGCGCGTTAACATCTGCTCCGGAATCGAGCAGCTGCTTGACGATATCCACGTTCCCTCTCCTTACTGCCGCGATGAGGGCTAGGACGTAATCTCCTTCCTGAGCCTGTGCATCGACATAGACTCCGATATCAATGATGGTTTGAATTACATTTGCAATACCTACTGATGCCTCTGAATCAGAGATTTCCTGGATGAGGTGCTGATTGAGTCGTTCTGTCTTTGTCATGATTGTGTGTGGTTGTTGAGGTTGTTTGTTATTGATTGAAAGGAAAGAAAAAGGAGTCGATTCCAAGGTCATTTGTTCCATACGAATTGGATAGGAATATCCACGGCGCCGGCACGGCGGAGGAGACGGGCGATAGCGAGATGATTCTGCTCCAAAGCGTTCATGAGGGCCGTCTCGCCCCCTGCCACCGCATTGACATCCGCCCCATGATCCAACATCAGCTGCACTATGCTCTCCCGTATTTGACCTGCCGCTACGATAAGCGGGGTTTTGTTGTCTGTGGCGGCGTTCACATCGGCACCGGCGGCAAGCAACATCCACGCTATCTCCGCATGCCCTATTTCTGCGGCGGCAATGAGCGGGTTAGTGAAACGCTCTGCTCCGAGATTCGGGTCCGCTCCGGCGTCCAGCAGCAGACGCACGAGGGTGGGGTCTTCACTTCCCACAGCTGCCGAAAGTGGAGTATGGAAGCGACCCACGACATTCACATCGGCACCGGCGTCCAGCAGCATACGCACTACCCCTTCATGCCCGGATCCCGTAGCCTCGATGAGAGGAGTCGTTCCCCGCGTTTTGGCGTTCACATCCGCCCCGTGGTCCAGCAGAAAACGGACGCTTTCCTCACAGCCCTCATCCGCCGCAGATATGAGCGGGGTGTAGGCATCGAAGAAGCCTCTTCTGAGCTTCGGGTTGATTTTGGCTCCGTGAGCGATCAGATGCTCCATAAGCTTCACATTATTGGTGCGGGCGGCGACGCCCAGCGGCATATCCATGAGGTGATCCCAATTCACATCCGCCCCGGCTTCCAGCAGGATGTCAATCACCTCCCACCGCTCGCCTTTGATGGCCAGGGTGAGCGGGTTATCGTTCAGGTACTCATGCGCATCCAGATCCACGTCCGCCCCCGCCTCCAGGATGAGGCGCACAATGTCACCATGCCCCGCGAGGCAGGCGGAGCTCAGTGCGCCCTGGAATCCGAGACAACGGCGGAATTGCCGGACGTAGCGTTTCTGCCACTCCTCCTCGCCGATTTTCTCTTTATCCGGCACCTCGGGAAAATAGCGCAAGCAGCGGGGATCCGGCTTGCTGTTCATGAGTTGGCGCACGACGTCGATATGTCCGTGGCGGGCGGCGATGCTCAGCGCCGTGCGCGGAGTAGAGCCGGAATCACAGCTCCAAGTTCGGCGGAACACATCTGCCCCCGCCTCCAGCAGGATCTGCACTAGGTCGCACCGTCCCGCCTGCGCAGCAAGGTAGAGGGGCGAGGGCGCGTCTTCCTCGGCAGAAAGTTCCTTCACTTTGGGCAGCCCGTTGCGGATGAGCTTGCGGAATTCCTCCGCGCTGCAGCCGTTGGTAATAGCCTCTGCCAAGTGTTCTTCTTTCGGTCTCAGTCCCTCTCGGTGTTCTTTGTAGAAAATAGTTTTTGGATGATCTTGAGCGCCGGCGAGTCGTAAAACGTGCGCACCCCTCACGTTCCCTTCGTCCAGGGCATTTTCGCGGGCATTTTTGCCGTTCGCTACCGCGTTGACATCGGCGCCGGCGGCAAGCAGTACGTGCAGATTCTCGATATAATACCCATCGTACGCCGCGGCGATCAGAGGCGTAGCGTATTCCGTAGCCAGATTGACATCCGCTCCGGCATCCAGCAACATACGTGTTACCTCCGTGTTGTTTCCCTCAGCAGCTGCAATAAGCGGCGTGTACTTCTGCGTCGGTTTATTCGGATCGGCGCCGGCATCCAGCAACAGCCGCACGCCTTCCGTCAGCTCAGCCTCTGCGGCATCAATGAGTGGGGTATAGTTTCCCGCAACCCTGTTGACATCCGCCCCGGCATCCAGCAAGACACGAGCAATGGGCACAAAGCGATCATTTCGGACCCAAGCCCCTGCTGCGAGTGGGGTGTATCGTTGCGTCGCCAGGTTCACATCCGCGCCGTGGGCAAGGAAAAAACGCACACTTTCCTCGAAACCTTCCTTTGCCGCGGCGATGAGCGGGGTGTATTCTTCCGTGGCGCCGTTCACAT
>CANQSY010000123.1 GCA_947626635.1 uncultured Akkermansia sp. | reverse complement strand
TACACTATTTTTGTCCAAATGATAAATCTCTTGCCCCCTTTTTCCCCGTTCGGTACACTCATTTTTGTCCGATTGCGGACGATGACGATGCTCGGTATTGAGCTTGACTTTTTTTGCTGCTTTCATACAATGAGTGCTTCCGTGTTTTATCTCACACGGTTGCGGGCCCAGGAATTGTTTCCTGCCCTCTCAACCATCATACAATCAATTGCGGAGCCGTCTCTAAGGCGGGGCGCATGGTGCTCTGACATCGTAACGGGGCTCTCCCCCTGATCGGTTGACGAGCCGCCATGTACCGGGGATAGAGGTTCTATAGCTCCCTCTATCCCTCCTTCCGCAACTGCTTTTCTTCTACCGCAGCCATGCCGTCTTACCGGCTTACCTCCTTCATCGACGGAGCCATGGGAGAGATTCAATGGGACCGGAGAAGATTTTATGGGGACGCGTTGGGCGTCCGGTGTGTTTGAGCTTGCCATTTGTCGGGAAAGGTCTATACTCGCGGGCGCAAAGAAAGATGAAAGCGCAACCGAGAGTAGCCATAGCGGGCGCCACCGGAGCGGTGGGCGTGGAGATCATGAGCTGTCTTGCGAGTCGGAATTATCCGCTCAGCTCCCTCAAATTACTTGCCTCCCATCGCTCTGCGGGGAAAAGAGTGAGTTTTCGCGGCGAGACGCTCACCGTTGAGGAACTGACGCCGGACTCCTTCCACGACGTGGATATCGCGCTCTTCAGCGCCGGCAGCGACATATCGAAAAAATATGCGCCCCTGGCGGCGGCGAGCGGCTGCGTGGTCATCGACAATTCCTCTGCTTTTCGGCAGGAGCCGGACATACCTCTCGTTGTACCCGAAATCAATGGCAGCGCCGCACTGGACCACCCGCGCAACATCATCGCCAATCCGAACTGCACCACCATCATCACCCTCATGGCGCTCTACCCGTTGCATCTCCGGTTCGGGCTGCGCACCATCATCGCGAGCAGCTACCAGGCCGTCTCCGGCAGCGGACAGCATGGTATCGTCGAGTTGGAGAATCAGGTACGTGCAATCGTCAACAACCAACCGGTCGTCTGCTCCACCTATCCCCGGCAAATAGCCTTTAACGTACTGCCGCAGATCGATCAATTTACGGAAAGCGGCTACACGAAGGAGGAGCTCAAGATGCTCAACGAAGGCCGCAAGATCATGGGATTACCCGAGCTGCAGGTCTCCTGCACCTGCGTGCGTGTTCCCGTGTACCGCAGCCATTCCATCTCCTGCGTCGCTCAATTTGAACAACCTGTCGATGTCACCGCGGCAAGAGCGTGCTTTGAGGGCAAGCCGGGAGTGGAGCTGATGGACGACCCGGCGAACGGCGTATGGCCGACGCCTCTGGATTCCACGAACGGCGACACCTGCTATGTGGGGCGCATCCGCAAGGACCTTGCCGTACCCAACGCCCTGAGCCTCTGGGTGGTCGGCGACCAGGTCCGCAAGGGGGCCGCGCTGAATGCCGTGCAGATTGCCGAACTTCTCATCCGCTGAGTTGCCATGGACATTTCCTCACTCATAAGCGATACCTCGGCGCTGGTCGAAAGACGGCTCGCCGAGCTCCTGCCGCGGGAAGACGCAGCGCCCTGTCCCACCTTGCACCGGGCCATGCGTTACAGTCTTTTCGCCGGAGGGAAGCGAATCCGACCCCTGCTCTGTCTGGAGGCTGCGAAGGCCTGCGGCGGCACGCAAGAGCATGCTCTGGACGCGGCTTGTGCGCTTGAGATTCTGCATACCTACACCCTCATCCACGATGACCTGCCCTGCATGGATAACGATGATCTGCGGCGCGGCAAGCCGACCAATCACAAGGTCTTCGGCGAGGGGATGGCCGTGTTGGCAGGCGATGCGCTGCTGACGGAGGCTTTCCTCGTGCTTTCCGGGGTGCCGGGGAACGCCGTTTATGGCACTCGGGATTACGTGCATGAACTCGCCCTGCTCACCGGGAGCCGCCATCTGGTCGGCGGACAGGCCCTGGATCTCGAGGGGGAGGGACGCAAACTCAGCATCGATGAAATCAGGGCCATCCACCTCGGCAAGACGGCAGCCCTCATCATGGCATCCGTGCGACTCGGCGCCATGAGCGCCGGCTGCTCCTCTGAGGAGTTGGAGGCGCTTACCTGCTACGGACGCGACCTCGGACTCGCCTTCCAGCTCATCGACGATGTGTTGGACGTGACATCATCACCTGAGGTTCTGGGGAAGAGCATAGGAAAGGATGCGCGCGACGAGAAAGCGACCTACTGCACGCTGGTGGGGCCGGAGAAAGCCCGGGAGGAGGCGCGCGAGCGTACAGCCTCTGCTCGCGCCGCACTCGAAATCTTCGGGGAAGGAGCGCGACAGGGACTTTTGAGCATCAGCGACTACCTGCTCAACCGCGACTATTGATCCGAGGGGCGAAGACTCAATCCACTCGGAGACGCTTGTGCGCACGGTGCGCAATGCGGTTACCGGGAAGGTTGCAGCTATGTTGCTCCGCCCCCTCTTGCAGGAGCCGGCATACCATCTCCACATGCTTCTCCGTGATATTCGGCACCCCGACGCGTTGCAAATAATCATGCACGACCGCCTTGCAAAAAGCAGGAGAGCGTCCCTGCAACAGCGGCAAATACAGTCTTCCTTGCGGGTCCAGCAGCGGTAACTGCGACAGCGCCTCCTGCAGCGCCTGCGACACCTCCTCCTGCAGGCGCGCGGCGCGCACAATGAGCGGCACCACATCACGTCCCATCGCCTGTTCAAGCGCAGGCAAGGCCTGCAAGCGCAGTCTGTTTCGGGTCGCCGCCTCCGGGTCGGCATTCGTTTCATCCTCCCGCCAATCCTGTCCGATACTTTGCAGCCATGTCGTGATCTCCGTCCGGCGGCAGTGCAACAGGGGACGCAGCCAGATCACGTCCTCCTCCGCCCGGCGCTCCTTCATGCCGCGCAGACCGGCCGCTCCGCGGGCAAGGTTAAAAAGAACGGTCTCCGCTTGGTCCTCGGCATGATGCGCCAACGCAATAGCGCGACACTTCATCTTGCGGGCATGCTGCATGAGCAGGCGTCGTCGCACGGTCCGCGCCGCCGTCTCGACGGATTCACCCTGCTGCCGTGCCAGCGAAGGCACATCCGCGTTGTACTGCGCGTACGGCACACCCAGGGTCTCGCAGAGGTTTCGGCAAAACTCGGCGTCTTCATCGGCCTCGCTCAGGCGAATCCCGTGGTGCACGTGGCAGGCAAACGACGGCACAGCGTGCTCGCACAGCAACCGGAGGAGCGCCACGGAATCGCGTCCCCCGCTCAGTCCGACGACGACGGGCTGATCCGGCACAATGAATTGATCCAAACCGGTCTGCATTTCCTTTTTGCGTCCCGGTGTTACTAATCTCTCTTCTTCTTTTCCTTCATCGGGATAAGCTTGTCCGGGTTGATCCGGCGGAACAGTTTTTTTCCATCCACACCATCCTCCGAGTCAATGTCAAACTGCTGCACGACCCCACTGGCGTAGGCTACAAGGATGCCGCTGCTGTGTCGCTCAACCACGGGTAACACCATCTCGCGGAATGTCGCATAATTCGTGACGCTCCGACGCTTCTTCGGGATGCCGTCGCTCAGCCACGGCAGGAGGTCCAGGTGCTTCCTGCCCACCGTTCGGATCTGCGAATTGGGATTATCCTCATCTTCCGATCCATCCGACCACGACACGTAGGATACGTGCTTCTCGTCGGCCGGCATCAGCACGCCATCCGGCACTTCCTTCCTCCTGTCTCCGGGACAATGAAAGATGGTGGCCACCTTCATGGGCTTTTTGGTCGATGAGGGCAGCACCGTGGAATCCAGCTCCTGAGCCAGCATGAACCACCACCCATCGCTTTCGTTCATCTCCGTGGTGTCCTCGTCGTCGTCCATGCCACTCGTCGGCAGGAGGTTTCTGTGACCGAGATCCTGTCCGTATTTGATCCCCAGCTTAGCCAGCTGCTCAATGTTGGCCCGGCACTTGACGATATCGCCCGCATTCAAGTAATTGAACAGCACCGGGGCGGATATGCCCAGCAATACCGCCAAAATAGCGATCACGACGATGAGCTCTAATAAGGTGAAACCGCGATGGATGCATCCTGCTTTCATACTCCGTCTAATCTAGCACACCTCTCCCCTTCTGTCAAAGTAATTTACGAATTACGAATTCCGTTGACTCGTAGGCGCCGCATTGACTCAGCGCCGCCGCCACTGCGGAGCGTCTGCCGCGTGACCGGACGTCCAAGCTTGTCGTACGTGTCATTGCGCTGCACCACGAGTCCGCCGTCCGTGTTGCGGATGGAACTCATCTTGGTGAGCAGGTCGCGTTTGACTTTGTGGCTTGAGTTAAGCATCTCTATCTGTCTTTCACCGGTCGCATTTGCTCTTGCCATTCGCAATCATTCCTTTCGCTAATCTTAGCCAATCCTCGGATCTATCTTTATCCGGCGATAAAAATCCACAACCCAGCTTGTAATACAAATGCATTGCTAACATTGCCTGGGGAATCCCCAATTTCGCGCTTTTTAGAACATAAGGAAGGGCTTTCAGCTTTTCTTCTTCCGACCTCTGCTCGAATCCCTGCACCACATTATCTAATATGAGTTGATTATGGAGAAACCTGTTATATGCTTCCTCTCTGGCGCCG
>CANQSY010000122.1 GCA_947626635.1 uncultured Akkermansia sp. | reverse complement strand
CGCATTCCTCGGTTGAAGGGAAATCAAAAGCCGGTCTCCGTCGGGTGGATGGAATTTTCTGATGGGGCAAGTCTGGTTCCTTTTGAATATTTTTTTGTAGAGTGTGATGATTATTCCCCGATTGTAGGAGTCATCAAGCCATCATAATCATGCTTCTGCCATTTACGAATTACGAATTACGAATTGGGGAGTTCGGCGGTTACGCCGCGAATTTGGCGGATGAGCGAAGAGGTGAGCCGGAAGCAGCTCGTGTTTCGTTACTCATAAAAGAGAGTTTTCCTTCATCAGATTGCATAAATAATCTCAAAGTTCCTTTATCAAATTGCATATTTAGAGCAAAAGTTCCTTCACTAAACTGCACAAAAAGAACAAAAGTTCCTTCCTTCAATTGCATTTTGTATTCAGAAAAGTATTGATAATAAATGCCAAGAGTTACTCACCCCATTCCTCCTGCGTTTCCTCTGATGAAGAAAGTAAGCCAGAGAGACAGCATGGCGTAAACACAGACCTTTCTCACCACACGTCTCCTCGTTTCAAAAATTCCGCCCCGCCTTTGCCTCTTCATCCCCGCGCGAAGCGCGCGAACTTCCACATCGTAAATCGTAAATAGGAGCAGCCTGCTGTCCCCGTCCATCGTCCATGGTTTGGTTTTGTCTTCACATGGGGAGGGAATCATGCTAGAATGGTCGAAAGATGGAGTATGGGTCACTGATAGAGCGAAGACGCGAGAGGTTTGCGGAGCTGGAGCAGCAGATCAGCGATCCGTCATTGTTTGAGGACCAGGAGAAGGCGCGCAGATTGATGCGGGAACATAGCCGTATTCGCGCTTTGCTGGAGGATTGGGAAAACTTGCAGGAGGTGGAACGTCAGCTGCGTGAAAATGAGCAGCTTGCGGGCGGTGAGGATGAGGAGATGGCTGAGTTGGCGCGAGCTGAGGCGGAGAGCCTGAACGAGATGAAAGCGAGTTTATCGGAGAAGGTGCAGTATGCTTTGTTGCCGAGGGATGAACTGGAGGACCGCGACGCACTGTTGGAGATACGAGCGGGGACGGGGGGAGACGAGGCCTCGCTTTTTGCAGCGGATTTGCTGGGGATGTACCAGAGGTACGCGGAGCGACGGGGTTGGGGCTTTGAGTTGCTGGATGCGTCGCCTACGGATTTGGGGGGCTTTCGCGAAGTGACGGCGAGAGTGACGGGCGAGGAGGTTTTTCGTTTTCTGAAGTACGAGAGTGGGGTGCACCGCGTGCAGCGCGTGCCGGTGACGGAGACGCAGGGGCGCATCCATACCTCGACGGCGACGGTAGCGGTACTTCCGGAGGCGCAGGAGGTGGATGTGCAGATACGGCCGGAGGATTTGCGGATCGAGACCTGTCGCTCCGGCGGGGCGGGCGGGCAGCATGTGAACCGCACGGAATCCGCCGTGCAGATTTTCCACTTGCCGACAGGAATTATGGTGCGCTGCGAGCAGGAGAGATCCCAGCTCAAAAACCGCGAGACGGGGATGCGCATCCTGCGAGCAAAACTTTTTGAGATGGAGCAGAGGAAGGCGCAGCAGTCCTACTCGGCGATGCGGCGCTCCCTGATTGGCTCCGGCGGGCGCGAGGAAAAAATACGGACGTACAACTTCCCGCAGAATCGTCTCACCGACCACCGCATCTCCTACACGGCGTACAATCTCGACAACGTCGTCGCCACCGGCGATCTCGACGACCTCATCAACCACATGCAGCACGCTGAAATGCGCGAGCGCATGAACGAACTGGATGGATGAAAACTATCGGCGACATCCTGCAAGGTGGTATCGGCTATTTGGAAAAGCGCGGGGTAGAGGGAGCGCGTTCCTCCATGCAGGCGCTGCTGGCACATGTGCTGGGCGTGAACCGCACGTGGATTTACCTGCATATGGATGACGAGATACGGGAGGAGCAGCTGGCGCCGCTGCGGGAGATGTTGCGTTCGCGCGGACAGGGTACGCCCTTGCAGCACTTGCTTGGCGAGGTGGAGTTCTACCGACGTTCTTTCCGCTCGGATGCGCGCGCTTTGATACCGCGTCCTGAGACCGAGGAGCTGGTGGAGCTGGCGTTACGCGAGGTGAGAGGAGCAGGGGAGAACTTGCGCGTGCTGGACATGGGCTGCGGTTCCGGGGTGATCGGTATCACGCTGGCGCTGGAGTTGCGCGAGCGCAGGGCGGAAGTCGTGATGGCTGACATTTCTCCGGCGGCGTTGGATCTCGCTTTGGAGAACGCGACCGCGCTCGGTGCCAAGGTCAACCTCTTTTGCAGTGATCTTTTCTCCGCTTGGCAGCCCGTCGAACAGGCGGAGGACACGCGCATCATTCCTCCCTCTCCCTTCGACCTCATTGTCGCAAATCTTCCTTACGTCCCCACGAATGAACAGCTCGCCGTTGAGGTGCAGCATGATCCTGCCGCCGCCCTTTTTGCCGGTGACGACGGGTTGTCTGTCATTCGCCGCTTCGTGCCTCAGGCGCTGAATTACCTGACACCGGGGGGACGACTTATGCTGGAGGTGGGACACGACCAAGGAGAGCGCGTGCAGGAGCTCATGGTGGAAAGCGGTTATGAGGATGTCGCGCTGCTGAAGGATCTCAACGGCGTTGCTCGTTTCCCCATGGGACGCCGTCCCGCTGCAGCTGAAGAAGGTCTTTCTACCTCTCCCGTTGATGAAGATGATGGAAACAAGTGACGCGAGGACGCCGCTCTGTGCGGCATTGGAGGAGTACCTCGTTCGTTGTGCGGAGGAGCGGAGAGCTGTCGCCCGAGAGCTGCTGGACTTCGTCCGCAGTACTCCGGATTGCTTTGAACGCAGCCACGTCGCCGGACACATCACGGGGTCTGCATGGGTGCTCTCGCCGGATGGGAAGAGAGCGCTCCTCCTGCTGCACCGCAATCTCCGTCGTTGGCTGCAGCCGGGCGGTCATGCCGACGGGGACGCCGATGTCCTGCGCGTGGCATGTCGGGAAGCGACGGAGGAGACGGGTATCGCCGGACTTCACCCGATTCAACCGGGAATTGTTGACGTGGATATTCACGTGATTCCCGAGAGTCCGCGCGCGCCGCAGCACAAGCATTACGATGTTCGCTTCCTGCTTCGCGCGCCCACGCTATCTTTCACGATATCGGATGAGTCGCTCGACATAGGCTGGTTCACGCTCGCGGAGATGCTTGCTCTCGACCCCCAACCGGATGAATCCGTCCTTCGCCTCGCGCGCATTCTTCCATATCGTAATTCGTAATTTCCGATGTCGTTTCGGCTTTGCTTTTCCGACACATCGCCGGATTTTCCTATTCCTCCGATGTTCTTTACCGCCGGCGTTGCAATTCGCTCGCGTAGCATTGTCCCAGATCGGCGGCGTGCTCGGCAGCCCAGTCGCGGAGACTTCGTTTGCCGGGAGCAGGAACTCCGTCCACAGCGAGGCGATCCTCGCAGAGCCCGGTGATCTCATCGCGGGTGAGCATGACATCTCCTACGAGCGCCCCGAGGACGCGAGCGACAAGGAGTCCGGTCCATGCCGGGACCGGAAGTATAGGACGTCGTTTGCCGATTGAATCGGCGAGCATTTTCCACAGACCTCGGAACGTGTACGTTTCAGCGCCCACGGCTTCTACGATACAATGTTGCGCGGTATTCTCCGCCTCATCCATGGCAAGTTGCGCAAAGTCACGCACGTGGATGGGCTGAAGTCTGTAGCTTTCTCCGCGTCCGAAGGTGGCGACGCAGGGGAGGTGCCGCAGGCACCACGCCATGTTGTTGATGAGTATGGACTCTGCGGGCGATTCTCCGAAGAGAATGGCGGGACGCAGGATGCTGTGAGGGAGACCGGTTTCTGTGAGGGCTTGTTCCAGGCGGGCTTTGCCGCTGAAGTAGGGGAGGGGACTCGTGGGGTCGGGATGTGTGATGCTCGTGTGGATGATGCGCTGCACGCCGGCTTCTTTCGCAGCGGCGAAGAGGCGCAGAGTGTTCTCTACCGCTGAACGGTGTGAGAATGCTGCGTGTCCGCGTCCGTTGTAGGAGAAGCGCACCCAATAGGTGTTCACGAGGACATCGGTGCCGAGCAGAGAGGTCTCTCCGCCCTTGCTCCAAGGCATGGGACGCAGCTCGAGTTCGAGAGGGTTGGGAAGGCGGGAGGCGGAATCGGTGAGTCCGATAACACGCCAGCCGCGGCGCAAGGCTTCTTGGGCGATGTAGCGTCCGCTGTAGCCGAGGACTCCGGTGATGGCTATCGTTTTCATAGTTTTTACGGTTTTATTTTGAAATAAGTCGAAGCAGCTTGCCTCCCATTTTGATGGCTCTGCGAAAAACACTCGTCGGGTAGCTCTGCGCCGCGCGTGCAAAGATCTCCGCCGCCTCCAGCAGCTCCTTCATCGCTTTCATCTTTCCTGCCGTTGTTCGATCTCCTTCCACTGTCGCTTCCCGCAGACATTCTTCCACGGCTTGCATAGCCCCCTTCGTCTCCCTCCTTCGCCTTTCCTCCAAGATACGGCGGGCGATTTCCCATACATCTCCTTCCGCTGTGTAGTAGGTCTTTCGTTCGCCGAGCCGTGATTCCTTGCTCACTAATCCGTACTCTTCCAGCTCTCTTAAGCCGACCGATGTGTTGGAGCGCGCAATCCCCAACGCCTCGCTCATCTCCTCCGCGGTCAATCCCTTTCCC
>CANQSY010000121.1 GCA_947626635.1 uncultured Akkermansia sp. | reverse complement strand
GGACAATTGCTCTGGGAGATTGATGCGGATGGCGTGAAGACGACCTATGCCTACAACTCGGCGCGCCAGCTCATCGAAACTACGCGCAGCGAGACGCCGACCACACCCGAGACCATCACCGAGTACGAACGCGACGCCGCCGGACGCGTCACGCGAGAAACCGTCTATACCGGCGCGCAAAAGAAGGAGACGCGCACGGAGTATGACCTGCAAGGACGCGTGGTCAGGAAGGTGGATGAACTGGGTCGCGAAACACGCACCGAATACAGTGAAGACGGGCTTACCGTCACCACAACCTTGCCGAGCGGAGCCAAGCTCATCAACGTTTACAACACGGACGGCTCACTCTACAGGCAGGAGGGCGATGGGCAGCGCAATCTCGAGTACCGCTACTGGTTCCGCTACGAGAAAGGGCTTGCACAGGCCGTGCACCTGCCGGACGGCACGCTCATCTCATGGGAAGTCACGAACGGCTACGGGCAACCCTGCGAGGAGCTGCAGGCGACCACTGTTCCCGACAAGAGCATCTACACGTACACGGACTACAACGAGCTCGGACAAAAAACGAAGCGTGTGACGGAGAAGATGGCGCCGACGACATGGACCTATGATTCCATGGGCAACGTCGCTTCCCAAACGCTCGTGCTGGATGAAGAAAATCCCGGAGATGCGACCAAGAACCAAATGATGCGGCAAACCCAGTGCTACGAGCTTGGTGAAGATGGCGAGGTGTACCAAACGCTCACGCAAGAACGCAACAACCCTGCCGGCGAGTGGCTCACGAGCGTGCAGAAGGTGCTCGTGTCTCGTCTCTCCCCCACCATCGAGAGTAAACAGATAGCCATTAATGAACGCGGGAAAGTGACCACTTCCTGGACGGAGTACGGCGAAGGCACCGAGCGTATCACCAAACGCACCATCCCAACGAGCGACATTACCGCCGAAGTGATCAACATCGACGGCTTCACGACATCCGAGACGGATAACACAGGCATCACGACCACACATAGCCGCAAATTCCTTGAGAGCGGCATGCGCTTCGAAGACACCGACGGTCGCGGCAACACGACCACCACCATCACAGATGTGCTGAACCGCCCGCTCACGGAGACCAATGCTGCCGGTGACGTGACGACGACAATTTACGACCCCGCTAACAACAACCCTGCTGTCGTCACCGACGCGATGGGCTTCACGTCCTGCTACAGCTATGATCCGCGCGGTCGCAAGATAGCACAATACGGCACAGCCCTGCAACCCGCGACCTTTGAGTACGACGATGCAGACCACCTGATCGCGCTCACCACGTGGCGGGACGCCCAGCAGACCATTTCATCTGACCCCACGGGACTGGAAGGCGGCGATACGACACGCTGGGAATACGATGCACCCACCGGACTGGAGTTGAAGAAGATCTACGCCGACGACGCGGAGGTGGTGAAGACGTATGATGGGATGAATCGCCTCGCAACGCTGACCAACGCCCGCGGGGAGCTCACCGTGTATGGCTACGAGGAGAAGCGAGGATTGCTCGTCCAGGTGAGACTTAAAGAAGGAGATCCCCTCCAGACCTTTTTCTATAACATCCTGGCTCAATATACACAGGTCACGGATGCCGCAGGCACCCACACGTTCTCCTATGACAAGTATGGTACAACGTCCGGTGAGGATTATCCGGTGGAAGACATACTTTACCACCTCAACGAACAAACCGACGACTTCGGACGCAATATCGGGCACACACTCGTGCGCGGGGAGGAGGCATCTCCCTTGCTCACCGCTACCACAGGCTATGCCTCGGATGGCCGCATCGGCTCGGCGGGGTTGCTCGACCGAGGCGTGATGCGCGAGTTCGGCTACACGTACCTGAAGGGCGCCAATTTGCTGGCAGAGCTTGCCATGCCTTGCGGGCTGCACCTGCTGCAGGAGTACGAGCAGAAACGCGACCTGCTTACCAAGATGAGCTACATCCGCAACACGGACGGTGGACTCGTGGTGCAGCGCAATTACACGTACGACAAGCTTGGTCGTCCTCTCACGCGGCAGACGCTCCGCAGTGGCGGCGCCATGAATGAGACGTTCGATTACAACGACCGCTCGGAAATCATCCATGCCACGCGCACGGTGGGTGATTCCTTCGACTACGCCTACGACAACATCGGTAACCGCGTTACCGCGCAAGAGGTCAATTCCGGCGCGACCTCGGATGTCGCTTACGTCACCAACGACCTCAACCAGTACACGCAAATTGACACGAACGGCAGCGACTTCACGCCGGTGTACGATGCGGACGGCAACCAGACGCTCATCCAAACTGAAACAGGCATCTGGCGCGTTGCCTACAATGTCCAGAACCGAGCCGTCAGATTTGAAAACGAAAGCAGCGGCACGGTGATCACCTGCGACTACGATTATCTGGGACGGCGTGTCTTCAAGAAGGTGGAGAAGGATGGCGTCGTCACCGCCCACGAGCGTTACCTCTACCGCGACTACCTGCAAATCGCGAGTCTCGACATGATGGAGGGACAGAATCAAGCGTTGATCAACGCGTATGTGTGGGATCCGACGCAGCCTGTCGCGACGCGTCCGCTTGCTATCTTCTACAAAGGTTCCGCCTACTACTACGGCTGGGACCTGACAAAGAACATCACGGAAATCTTTTCACTGTCTGCACGTCTGCAAATCGACTATGTTTACACGCCGTTCGGACAAGTCCGCGAGAACGGGATTATCCCGCAGCCTATTCAATGGAGCAGCGAGTATCACGACGCTGAGACGGGGTTGGTGTATTATAATTACCGCTATTACAATCCGTGCGATGGTAGGTGGACGAGGAGAGATCCTATGGAGGAGAGAACGGGTGGGAATTATTACATATTCATAGACAATAGACTGACATATTTGTATGATAGATTGGGATTAAGAATGTCTCTGGACGATTGTACACGTTATGCTGAAGAGAGAGTCGAAATGCAAACGAGGGGAAATAAAAATTTTGATGGATGCAATATAACAATCCGATGTGAATGTGCAAGGGGCCGCATCTTCGCTGCGACAAATGGGCTCGACATAGTCGTGTATTATCCCAAGGCAGTACCATCGTTAGGCGGTCTTTACAGGACTGTGGATCACGAATTGATCCATGCATTTGACAATTGTCATGGGCGACCAATGATAAATTGTGAAAATGTATGGAGAAGTGAGACTAGAGCATCGTATTATGGGCAATGTGCATCTTGCAGTGGTAATGTAGCCTTAAGAAAAGAATGCACACTTAAAGGAGTGTTGCGCAGTATGAAAAATCTCATGAATGAAGTAAACAGACAAGGGCTAGATGCGAGTCAGTGGCAATGCAATGTCAACCGACAAGAAGCGGAAAAATACTATAATGAGTTAATGGAAAATCCTGTCAATCCATTAAGAGAAGAATATACGAAGGAATGAGAAATAAAGTCCTAATTCTAGGGATGCTACTCGTAACAATGAGCAGTTGTTCTTTGCTGCGCGAGGGAGAAGTTAAAAAGGGAGACCGTTTGAAGGACATCCAGTATGCGGAATTGTACCTTCAAGGAAACCAGGCTTTCGTACGTGCCCATTACGTGCTTCGTGGGGAGAGGATGATCAAATTGAGAGAAGGATTGGAGGAAATTTATCAAAGTGGAGAGAGCAGCCCATACGGGGCACAGCCGTTTGAGGGTCCAACAATATCGTTTTTCATTCGAAAGGATGAACAGGTTGTGGACTACGATTTTACCGTGGAGGAAAAAGTACTTATCATGGACAAGTCCGAGTGGGGGAAAAAAGGTCTTGAGGGGCTTGGAGAGTCTCGACGAGTTCCGCTGAACAGTCCGGCGGTTCAGCGCGTGCGCAAGATGAGGCTTCCCGGTCTGGATTTTCAAGAGGATGGAGGGGAAGTCGATTTGGATGCAGTTATTGGAGAATCGTTATGAAAAGGGAACTGAAAAATTGCAGATGGGTAGTTGGACTGATCACGCTGTGTCTTGTAGCGTGCAGCTTCCAGCAGAAGGCAACGTGGAATGAAGGGCGAGGAAGTGATTTGAGAATTAAAATTCTCGATCATGAACGTCATTGGCGAGATGATGGTTCTCGTTACTTTGATGTCTTCACGGGGAAGGAGGCAGAACGAATTATTCGTGTATTTGATGAGGTTTATAACGATAAGGAATGTTATTTGTGGGAGAGACCGGGATTGGAGGAAATTGATGTTGGATGGAGGGATAACGAGCTCATGATCCCCGTGTTGCCGGAGCGCGGCAAGTGGGGGGACTGGTTTTACCGCGAGGCATACAGCTTATCGGTGCAAACAAAGGTAACCGCAGCAGGACCCGAAATGGAAATCATGTATGCTCTGGGCTGGGGGAACAGTCGGAGATGGCCGGGGAAGAAAGTGATTATCATAGAAGGGAAAAACCCGAAACGCCCTGCAAAGGAAATGCTTCCCGGAAGCGCCCCGGTGAAAAAACTTAAAGCTCTCGGTGCTCCTAATCTGAGACTCGAACGAGTGCCCGACACAGGAAGGATGCCTTATTAGCGGTGGGGCTCTTTCGCAAGACCCCATGCGATGCATGACCATGAATTGCAAGAACAGATGCGTCAGGGGAAAATGAACAGGTATTTGCATATTATTCCAGGAATGCTGGCATTCATTCATGCCGGGTGCCAAACGATGCAGCAGAGGTGTCCTGTGATTGATGATACGTACACACCAAGCCAAAACAAACCAAAGAGAGAATACCACAA
>CANQSY010000120.1 GCA_947626635.1 uncultured Akkermansia sp. | reverse complement strand
CGGAGTGGCGCAGCGTGAGCGACAGTGTGCGCTCGTCGTAGATGCACAGCTCCTCCGCCTCCGTGAAGAGAGCCTGCCACCCGGCATCCGCCGTACGTTGTCTCAAAAGCGCCCCCAGGGCATAATCCGCCGCGCGAATGGGACGTCCATTCGTGTAGCGCGCATGGGCGTGGAGCCGGAAAAAGACCGTGCGACCGCGTACGGCCCAGGATTCCGCGACACCGGGGATGGCACGGCGGGAGACGGGATGACAGCGCAGCAGCGGGATTTCCACGCGCGCGAAGGCATTTGCGTGGAAAAATTGAGGCGTCGGACTCCCAAAGACCAGTAAGTTGTCGGGGAAGGGTCCCGCGCTGCACGTGCGCACCACCCCGCCGCGCACGGCCTGCGCGTCGCCGAGCTCTTCCTCCGGCAGTCCCTGGGTCCAGTCGAGATCGGTGGGGAGCTGTGGTGCCTCGGCGCGGCGGATGCGCATCTGCGGCAGCCGCGCGAGTTGCTCCCACATATCCGGCGGGTAGGGGGCGGGGGGAAGTACCTCCGTGTGCCGGACGGCATGAAGCGGCGCGGTCTGTACGCTGCGGACAGCCCACCAGGCGACACCTGTCGTTATCGCCAGGATTGCCGCTGCGCCTGTCAACCACGCTCGCTTCATGCTTGTTCGGGGATCAGAACTTCACCGTGCATCCGGCATACACCGCGGTACCGGGGTTGATCATGGTGTCGGACGGCGTATTCCTTTCTCCTTGGGATAAAATGAACTTCTCGTTCGTCAGGTTTTCCACGCGCACGTGGATGCTCAGGTGGTCGTTCACCTCGTAGTTAGCGTACCAACGCAGGACGACATAGTTGTCGAGCCGCGTATTCACGTCCAGCCCGCGTCTGCCGACAGCGGCGACAAGTCCGATGCCCGTGACGAGTTTTTTCACCGGGCTGGTGTGGAGGTCCGCCGACCAGGTTTGGCGGACGCTGTTGACGACTTGCTCGTCATCGCCGGTTTTGGGCTGGGTGAGGGTCCAGGCGAGCGTGTAGCCGGTGTTCCAATGATGTTCGAACGTTCCTCGGGCGGTAAGCTCGACACCTTGGTATGTCTGATGCCCTTCCTTGTTGACGTAGTAGTAATGCGTGTAATCCGAGGAATCGGTTCCGATGGCGTTTTCGGCGCGCGTCCAGAAGAGAGTGGCGGCGAGGAAGTGATCCTTCATCCACTGCTGCTCCAGTCCGAAATCGACGGTCCAGTCGGTCTCGCAGTCAAGGTTCGGATTCCCGTGGTAGAATGCGTATCCCGCCTCATATGTCGCGCCACTGCGCTGGAAGGCGGAGGGGGCGGCGTAGCCGCGTCCGACCGAGGCGAACACGCGCGTCCGTTCGCGGTTGAACTTGTAATTTGTCGCGCCGCGGAGGGTAAAGAGCTCATGGAAGACGTTGCTGGAATCGAGGCGAGCCGCCAGCGAATTGGTCCACCCCTTGACGGGTTCGAACGTATGTTCCGCAAAAACGCTCAGCACGCTGTCGAGGTTCCCGTTGTTCTTTTGTTCCTGATCCTCGTTGACGGTGTCGAAGTCGGTACGCGTCCATGCAAGTCCTGCCGTGGTACGATTTTTTTCGTTCCACTTGTAGAGGTTGCGCCACTCGATTTGCACGTTGTCCAACTCGTAGTTCCACGGCGAGACTGAGGACCCCCTCGCTCCGATGGTCTTGTCGCTGTCGTAGTAGCCCGCCATGAGACTCGTCGTCCACTTGTCCGTGATTTCACCCTGGTATTTAGCCGTGATGAGATTCGTGCGGAAGGTGTAGATGGAGTTGCTAGCCGGCCAGGTGAAGTCCCCGGAGGAACCCGCCGGGGAGTAGTATCTACAACTGGCGTCTTCACGTCGGTAGGTAAAGGTCAGCTTGTTTTTTTCGTTCAGGTAGTGATCGAGTCGCAGCGCCTGGGACCAGTTGAGGAAGCGCGCCGGGTGTTTGAGTGTGGGCTTGCTGCCGTCGGCGTACTTGACGTCGTTGTTGGTGTGCTCGTAGGTGGAGGAGAGGAAGTAGGCGGTTTTGCCGGAGCGCCCCTGAGTCGTGAAGTTGCCCGTGTAGGAGTCGAAGCTGCCGTACTCGTTGAACACGGAAGCGGAGGGAGTCCCCTTGCCTTCCGGCGTTTCCATGAAGAGCACGCCGCTCATCGCGCCGCTGCCGTACACGGCTCCTTCCGCGCCGCGCAGCAGTTCCATCGTGCCCATGCCGAACATCGGGGCGCGGGAAATGAACCCGTTTGTCACGAGCCCGTCACTGTTCATGCCGTCCAGCCTCATGCCATCCATCATGGAGAGCACGTACCTTTGCGAGCTCATGCCTCGGATGACGAGGTCGGAGATGTTGCCGCGCTGGTAGGAGCCGCCGCCGGGGAGGACGTAGGTTCCGGGCACGGTGGTGAGAGCCTCGGTGACGCTGTAGATTCCCTCCTTTTTCAGTTCCTCAGGGTCGAGGATGGAGACGGAAACGCCTGTGGCGTCGTAAGGTACGGCAGTACCCTCGTGAGCAGATACAGTGACGGGAGCAAGCTCTGTCTCCGGTACCTCAGCTGTCGGGGTCGATGGGTTTTCTTGTTGCGCGTAAACGCAGGAGCTTGCCAACGCAAGGGCAAGCACAGCAGGACTCCCTTTGGGAGAGATCAATGTTTTTTTCATGTTGTGTAGCCGTTGGGACAGTGTCTCGCCGTCCCGGGTGAAGGCATCTCACGGGCTGGTGTTCCGACTGAGCCCGACGAACGGGCATCACGGTTGCGGCACAGCGGCTGATTCTCACAGCCTTTCCCATCTGTTTCCTGCGGCTCGTCGCCGCCTCCCGAGAGAGATGAAGCAGGGTGAATCGCCCCCGCCTCATCGCAGATGATTAAAGCATAAAACCAACCTGTTGGCAAATACAAAAACCAGCAAAAGCGCGCGGTGTCGCCTCCCAACCCTGTGAGGGCGAAGGAAATTTGCTTGCCTGCTGTTCGGTACGTGGTCACGGCCGCCTTTGTTTCCTGGTCCATTTTCCCGTGCAATTGATAAAAAATATTCTTGACAATGAAGGGGAAATTGGCTACAAGGGGGCGCACAATTTGTTATTCATATGAACACACTTTCGGATGAACCCGCTAAGCCATTGCAGGAAGAACCTGCGAAGACGGCACGCTTTCTGAGCTTGAAGATGGTCCTCTCGCTTGTTGTGGGACTTGTCATAGGTATCGTCATAGGAGGAATCAGCACCTGTATTTTGCTGAAGCCGGAGGGATACCAACCGGTCAATGTCTCTGATATGCCGGATGGACAGCAAAAACTGCTTTCAGAAATTGTTAAGGATATCAAAAAAATGCCGGCTCAGTCACAGGAGGCGTTTCTATGTGAGCAGCTGGGGCTCTGCTTTGCCTCAGATGGTTCAAAAGTCATGCGGCGTTACGCGGGACCGGCAACAGATAATACAAGAGCTTCCTTCGTAGGCCGAAACGGACGTCCTCAACCTTTTGGGAAGGCGTGGAAGGAGGGTAAGTCATGGAAAAAATGTTACGACGCCACTCTTCAAATGGACAAACTCAAGGAGGGGGCGGTTTTGAGCTTTTTCAAGGACGATATTGATTGCATTGTGTGCAACACGGCAAAATATTTGCTACAAGAAGTGCCGGATGAGCTGCGCTGGCTATTGCTGGCTACGCTGGATAAAAAGCTCTACCATCAAGACGGTAAAAGCGCATCAGAACAGATGCACAAGTATTCCATGGAATGCGGTGTCGATTTTGCCTATTATGGAGACTGGGAAAAAGGCTATTTTATGGGTGCGAATGGAAAAGAAATAAAGGCCTGGAAGGTCTTTTTCCTGAAAGCAGGACGCTTCGAGCGATATCGGAGGTGGTGTGATATTGTACGGCGCTGTGCTAATCTCGTGGGGGACAAAGTCATTCTCGACCTCTTCCCGGACGAGGTAGAAGCGATGCGCGAGCATTACGCAAAGAGGCAGTCCCAGCTGAAAAAATAATTCATCTGTAGCGCGCGTTGCGTAGATTTTGAATCCCTCAGCGCAGCGTAGCGCGCACGCAGTCGGCGGCACGCACCATGTTCTTGAGGGAAGCAATCGTCTCCGGTTCACTGCGGGTTTTAAGACCGCAGTCCGGGTTGACCCAGAGACGGTCGGCCGGGATATCGCGCAGCATCATCTTGAGGGAGGTGGCAATTTCCGTCACGCTCGGGACGCGCGGGGAGTGAATGTCGTAAACGCCCGGTCCCACTTCGGTCTCAAAATGGTTCTGCACGAGTGCACGCAGGATGGTGAGCTTGGAACGGGAGGCTTCAAAGGTGATGACGTCGGCATCCAGCGCGTCAATCTCCGGGATGATGTCCTCAAACTCGCTGTAGCACATGTGGGTGTGGATCTGCGTGGAGGACTGCACACCGGAGTGGCAGAGTCGGAAAGCGCGCAGGGCGTGGTCGAGGTACTCGCTGTGCCAATCGGCATGACGTAGGGGCAGTTTTTCGCGCAGGGCGGCCTCATCGATCTGGATGATGCGGATGCCCGCCTTTTCCAGTTCAAGAACTTCTTCTCGCAGGGCGAGAGCGATCTGGTACATGGACACAGAGCCAGGAACATCCTCTCGTGGGAACGACCAGTTGAGGATAGTGGTCGGTCCCGTGAGCATACCCTTGACCGGTTTGGAGGTGAGGGAGGCGGCGTAGGAGAGCCAGGGGGTGGTAATGGACGCTTTGCGCGAGATGTCGCCGATGATGATAGGCGGTTTGGTAGCGCGAGTGCCGTACGACTGTACCCATGCGTTACGGGTGAAGATGAAGCCATCGAGATTTTCGCCGAAGTACTCCACCATGTCGTTGCGTTCGTATTCGCCGTG
>CANQSY010000119.1 GCA_947626635.1 uncultured Akkermansia sp. | reverse complement strand
ATATAGTATACTTTGAACTTCTTGGCACCCCTTTTTTGTGCCAAGAAGCTGTCGCATTTAATTTTGCGATCCACAATGTGCTCCGTAGTGGCAAAATTATGATTGCATTGCCGGAGAGCTGGTGTACAATGAGCCAATGAAGCTCTTCCTTTCTCTCTTGTTGACATCGATGATCTGGGGTGTAAGCAGCGGAATGACCGAAGCGGAATTTAAGCAACTCTACGAAAAGGCGGACAAGGATGCCGACACCTGTTACAAACTTTACAAGGCATACTCTGAGGGAGATGGGGTAGAGAAGAACGATTCGCAGGCTCGCAAGTGGATTCTCGCTGCGTACAGCTGCGGAATGACCTCCACGCGTAAGGAGATTGCCAAGCTGCCTTGGCGCAATAAACCCCCTTTCGATACCCGCAAACCCACCATTCAAATTGAGGATCCGGGGGACCAGGTGGCGCATGAAAAAGGGGTCGAACTCGTCAAACTTTTTTACGTTTGGTATCTCGGGCAACGCTCGCACATAGGAGCACTCACTTTGGCCCCCCATGAAATCCACCTTACAAAAAAGGAGCTCGCCCGCGTGCGCCAACTCATTGCGGAAGGAGCTGATTTGAATGTGGCATACGCGGAGATATCTTCCGATAGTCCGCGCTCAGCACTCTCTATCGCCGTGAGTGCCGCCGATTTTGAGACCGCCCAGCTGCTGATCGACCATGGGGCAGACCCCTCCGCCAACGACCAGGCGGCCATTATGACTGCGTTGGAATTTTATGATGAGGGTGAGCCGGAGCTACGGAAGCAAAATTTGGACAGCGACCGTACCAACCCGGAACGGAATCTGATGGAGCCTCCCTACACCGAAGAATACGTCGATGTCATGGAGACGTTCTCCCAATCCTCCTCCCCTGAGCGGCAAAAGATGCTCCAGAAGGAAAACAAAAAAAGAGAGAAGAGTATCAAAAAAATGGGGCTCAAAAAACGTGTCGTTACTGCCGACTACCCGAAGAACGACCTCTTGCCTCCAGCGGCGAAATTGACCGGGAGAGAAAAGAGAATGCTGCGCATCCTTGAGTATCTTGCCGACAACGGCGCTGATCTCACCATATGGAATAATGCCGGGTACTCTCTGGCCTACAAGGTTGTTGCCCGCAGCTGCCCCTTCGCCCTTCCCCTCCTTGTGGAAAAAGGCATGGATATTAACCAACCCCAAAATCCTTGTGAAGCCGTGAGTGGCGCCTATACACCCAAGGTCTTCAACTACTTCCTCAATACCGGTTTTGTGTCAAAAAAAGCAGTGGCGCTGGACAGGGCGTGCTCCGGAGCCATGATCGATGCGGTGCGCATTATGCTGCGGCTGGGAGTTGATCCGTTTCAAGCCGGCGAACGTGAGTCCGATGTCTACGACCGGACGCGTCACTTACGTGATTCCTGCACCAATCCCTCCTACGTCAAACGCTATAATGACATCCTGACCGCCCTTGAGCAGCTCAAGAGAACGAAGAAATCCGCCGCACCCGATGAGAAGAAGGGGAGCTGAGTGAGCGACATCCTTTTCTCCCCCCCTTCACCAATTTCCGGCAACATCCACCAACCAGGCGTAAAGAGCACAAGCGGAATCAGCCATGTGTTGAGCCGCTTGGAGGAAGTTCCGGACATAAGCCGAGGGGGACAGAACGCCGAAGGCATAAAGGACGGCAAGGAGGATGCCGATGTTCATGATCATAATGAGGAGGAGGGAAAAAAGAACGCCGTTTTCGAGCATATCAGGTTGTTCACGGGGGATAACCCAAGCGGTCCAGTACAGGTGAAAACTCCACCAAAAACCGAAACCGGCGTAAAACCAAGCTTCCCATTCCGGAAAAGGATAGACGAGATTTGCAACCCACAGGACCAGCAGCCAGCAACACATCCAGAGTGGCACAAAATAAGGAGAGAGCGCAATAAATAAGTTGTCCGTATCCGTCTCCACATACCCCCCGTTAAGGTCGATCTTGAACGTTTGTACCTTCCCCAGGCATAGTTTGGCCGCTATGGCATGCGTCAGCTCGTGGCCTAATACATACACATAAACCAAAACAGGTGTGGCGATACGGGAGACGATGAGCGAACAAAAAGCTCCGGCGCCGAGCAGGGAGTACCACACCGGCACACTCAGCCAAAAAGATTTTTGTCCCATCGTACTGCTTCCGGCATCATACAAATGCAACAACAGCGCGTAAACCATCAGCACCGAGAGAGGCAACAACACGAGCCACGCTAATGCCAACCTCACATAACGAACAGCTCCCCCCAACGGTATCACGTCTGAGCCTGCCGCGTCCGTTTGTCCTAGTCCGACGTTCCCCACCGGTATAGTTTGCAGGTACTCCGCACGCAAACGCAGTTTCTTCCACACCGTGAGCGGTTGGGGAGGTAAATGCTCCGCCTCCTCGGGGTGATCCAGCGGGAGACGCCAGTCGCCGTGTTCGGGAGGAGGGAGGGGCGCTTTGGGAGAAAGAGGCATCATGAGGATGATTGGGCAGGACGCAGGTCTTGGATGGTCATGGCGAGGTAGGAGCGACCCTTCCACACGTTGCGGTCAATCGTGAAAGCAATGTCCCAAGGTGGAGGAGGCAGTTGTCTATCGGCAGCGTGGAAATAGATAGCGCCCAATTCGCGCAAACCTTGGCGCAGATAGAGACGCAGGTGGTTGTTCCCCACTCGGCGAGGAGCGCTGCTGAGCATGACGCCGCGGCTCATGAACAGAGGCTGTGGATTGGAGTTGCCGAAGGGTTCCAGCAACTCATAGGCATCCAATATATCCGCTCCAAGTTCATCGAAACTCACCTCCGTGTCTATCATGAGCTCCGGACGGAACATCTCCGGCGAGGAGTGCATCTTCACATACTCGTCAAACTTGCGACGGAAACTTTCGATCATTTCCTCGCGAATCTCCAAGCCGGCGGCCATATCGTGTCCGCCACCCGCGACGATGAAATCACGGCAAGCATGCAAGGCCTCCACAAGGGAAATACCGGGGATGGAGCGACCGGACCCTTTCCCGTTGCCGTCATCGTCGATGGAGATGATGAAGCAGGGCTTTTGGAACCGGCGCATGAAGGTAGAAGCTACGATGCCGACAACGCCCGGATGCCAATGGTGCGAACCAAGAACGATCACGTGATCGTTTTTCCCACCGCCATACTTTTCCTGAAGTAGTTGGAGCGCCTCTTCGCGTATCCTCTCTTCCTCGTTTTGGCGGGCCTTGTTGTAGTCTTCCAAATTCCCGGCAAGGAGGGCGGCGCGCTGTTCATCCGCCGTGGTGAGCAGTTCGAGAGCATCTCGCGGCGAGTCCATGCGTCCGGCGGCATTGATGCGGGGTCCGATGCGGAACGCCACATTGCCCGAAGAAATCGGCAGTTGCAGCCCCGTCACTTCAGCCAAGGCCCGGAGTCCGGCGTTCCCCCGCTGCTGACCGAGCAGACGCAGTCCCGCACGCGTGAGCAAACGGTTTTCATGCACAAGCGGCACGATATCCGACACCGTTGCCACTGCCACCACGTCCAGCTTCTCCTTAAGATTAAAGTCCGGCAGTCTTCGCCTTTTAAGCAGGGCATGGGCCAGTTTAAAGACAACGCCGGCGCTGCACAGGTATGTTAACTCGCTGTTTTCCTCAAGCTTTGCATTCACCACCGCGCAAGCATTCGGCCTCCCTTTTGCCCCGGGTTCATGGTGGTCCAGGATGATGACATCGATCCCCATCTGACGCAGCTGGTCCACCTCCTGCACCGAGGTCGTACCACAATCGACGGTGATAAGGAGGCTGGGAGGGCGTTTGCAGCCTGCCAAGGCGTGTTCAATGCCCATTTTACTGAGACCATATCCCTCTTTCGTACGCACGGGGATGAAGCAGGCATGCTCTATACCGTACGCATCCAGCACCTCATGCAGCAATGTCACAGAGCTGACCCCATCCACATCGTAGTCTCCGTATATACACACAGACTCGACCTCATCCGCCGCCCGCAAAATGCGCTCCACGGCTGTCTCCATCTCCCCCATCTGAAAGGGATCGCCCAAGTTGGCCAACTTCGGCCGTAAAAACTGCTCCGCCTCTTGGGCTCCGCTAATACCCCTCCTTGCCATCAATCTCCTGACCAATGGCGGTAACTCGCGGTTTAGTGATTCTCCGAAATCCCCACTCTCGTTCATCGGGTCCTCTACCCAATGGAACCTTGTACTCATGCCTCTCACTCTACCATGACCCAGCCTGGGCGTCAATCGCAAACAAGCGCGCTATTTCCGAATGAGCAGAAGAGAAGGAAGGGGACAGCTACTGCATGAAAGCATCGACAAACTTCTCCTTCCCTCTTGCTCCGTCCCTCGGCAAAAAGGAGCCGTCCGGTATCGGACGGCTCCTTACTCGCTCTCTCCCCCTCACTTCTCTTCCATCAACCACTCCTGCGTTGACCAAAACCTCTGCGCCTGCCTCCTCGTGATCCCCCTCATGTTCAGGTAGCGCGTGCGCAACAGCTCCGGCGTCGAATGCCCCATCTCTATTTGCAGCTGCGCCAGATTCTTGAAACGCTTGAGGTGGTAGCTGGCAAATGTATGCCTCAGCACATCCTGCTGCCACTTCCTTATCCCTGCCGCTCGCCTCAGCTCATACCACTTGTGTCCCCAGTCCTTCGGACACAGCTCTCCCTTGCTCTTCTTCCCTTGACACACTCGTATCAGCCAATTCCTTAACACCGGATGCAGCGTAATACAACGCGCCCCTCCCGTCTTGCTGTGCCTCGCCGGCAGCAGGATCACCCTCTCCTCCCAGTTGATATCCTCCCAGCACAACCTCTGCGCCTCCGGTACAGTCTCATGACATAGGTAACAGAAAAGTTTCAAAACATAGGTTACACATTTGATAGCAAAAATGGCATG
>CANQSY010000118.1 GCA_947626635.1 uncultured Akkermansia sp. | reverse complement strand
CGTTCAGTGGACGGAGTGGCCATCGCCACGGTGGCGTCTAATGCTGCCAGCGCCGCCATCCTCGGGTTTTTGCTCTGCCGAGGGAAAGGCTATGTAAAGCTCGAGTGGCGCCACCTGCATATTGACCCTGCCAGTTTGCATGAAATCTTGCGTATTGGCATTCCCGCCGGTGTGCAGGGGATGGTGTTCTCCGTTTCCAATATCTGCGTGCAGTTTGCCATCAATTCGCTTAACACTGTCGTCATGGCAGCCTCCGCCGCAGCGTACAATTTGGAGGTGTTCACTTACTGCATCACAAGTTCCTTCGGTCAAGCCTGCACGACCATTGTGGGACAAAATTACGGTGCCAACCAATTCCGACGCTGCCATCGCACGCTTTGGACATCGATCGCCTTCAGCGGGGTTCTTCTCGGCGCCGCTGCGTGGTTCATGCTTTCCTGCGGGGAGGAACTGCTCGCTCTCTTCAATCCGGATCAGGAGGTTGTCGACATCGGCATGATCCGTTTGCGCTACATTCTGGTTGCGCACATTTTCTCGGTCTTCATCGAAGCCTTCACCGGCTACCTGCGAGGCTTCGGTTTCAGTCTTGCTCCGGCTCTGTGCGTCCTCGGTTGCGTTTGCGGCACGCGTTTCTTCTGGGTTTACGTCATCTTTCCCATTTACCACACTTTCGCCTGCATCATGGCGGTCTATCCCGTCAGTCTGGGTCTCACCGCTCTTCTCATCGTTGCTGTGTGTGTCTTTTACCAAAGGCGTCTCACTTCTTCCTCTCTCCCCTCACAACCGGGGCAAACGCATTAAGAAATGCGCTTGCCTATTTACGAGGACGATTTACGATTTGAATGCTAGCGCGCTGCGCGCGAGGAGCGCATCACGACTCCTCATCCCGTTGGGGCAAAAACTGTCGCTTTTAGCTAATCCCTTTTCGAGCTCTCGGGGGCTTTGCCGTTTTGCGGGCTTTGTTTTCTTCATCCGGAGAAGCGCATGGGGAATGGGTTGAATGAGCCCGGAAAAGATTTTATTGGGACGCGTGAGGTCGTCAGTAATTTCTTGATCATTCAATGGCAATGACGATTTTTTTCATTCTCGCATTGTGGAAGAGGCAGCATCTTGTACGGATTGCGCGCGTGTACGACGTGCTTATAGTGGCTCCTTGCTTCTTGTCTGTGTTTACCATACAGACATTATGGTACGCTATTTTTGTCCAAATGATAAATCCCTTGCCCCCTTTTTCCCCGTTCGGTACACTCATTTTTGTCCGATTGCGCGATGTAAACTGGAAGGAATTTTTTCTTGACTTCTCTTTCGGGATGGGACAGTCTATAGCTGTTCGCTTGTAGTAAGTAGCGCGGTTCATGTCATTGCTATGGGCGAATGCGTCGCCTGTATGCTAGAAAGGGCTATGGTGGACGTAGGAATCACAACGTAGATGAAGATGGTCGATGGTCAACAGCAAGCGGAGTTAGACGCCACAATTCGCAATAATGCGAAGGCGGTATGTTTAACTCTTTCTTTTCGAGGACGCATGTGTCGTAAAACCTTTTGGCTATCATTCCTTGCCATCGTCGCGATTTCGTGTGCGGCTTCGTTGATAGCTTTATGCATAGGCCTGGGCGTAGGAGATGTTGCAAAAAATGGTTTCTTTGTAGGATGGGGAATAGGTGTTGTTATGTTAGCTCCTGTATTTATATTATTGCCAACAATAACATTGGTTGTGAGGCGGTTACATGATTTAGGAAGGTCGGGATGGTATTGTTTGCTTATTTGTTTGGCCTCTTTTATCCCTTTCGTGGATTTGGTAGTATTCCTTATCATGATATTTGTGCTTTCTGAAGACAGTCAGCCTGGGGTGAATGAGTGGGGACCGAATCCTAAGGAATTGGCTAAGTTCCTGCGAGAGATGAAAAGAAAGAAGAGGAGCTCTGCCATGCAAGTAGGAATAGGTCCTTCAGTTTTGCAAAGTCTTGCTCAAGAAAATGAAGAAACACGGCGATACATGGTATTTTTTAATAATGCTCAGTGGGGACCATATACTGGGGAGCAAATTAATGACATGGTGAACAAAAGACAGATCCCTATGGATGTTATGGTATGGACGAAGGGGATGGAGACCTGGGAGCCATGGGATTTCGTTGTAATGGGGAGTTATGATACCCAACAATATCGGTGATAAGGCTGGTTGTTCTCAACGTCCCGGGGCACGGAGTTTTTTTGGGGAATGTTAGTTGAAAGCAGGAGAGGACGTGGACAAAAGACAGGTGTGTCGTGTAGGCTCTCGCTTAGTCGTTGAATACGGACATATCTTGATGGCGGTGGGGAGGAATAAGAGTTGTAGCGCTCGGGCACGGGGTAGAGAAATTGCAGGGTAGGTTAGAAGATTAGAGGAGGCTCCCGGTTTCTTCGCATACATCTCATTTTCAGAAAATCTGAAATTAACGTGCTCCACGTAAACTATCGATCATCCTTGCTCCCCTCGGAAGATCGATCTTGTTAAGGATGCCACGCATAGCCGAAGCTGCAGTGAGGGTGAGAACTTCGCGGTAAGGGCAAAACTTCGCAAGATGTTTCGCGATTATGCATGATTTATGATGAACGGTTTACGATTTTTTATGACTCACGCGAACTCCGCAGTAAGGAGTGGGGAACTCCGCGGTAAGAGGCAGGAACTCCGCAGTAAGGTTCGCGGTAAGGGTGAAACTTCGCAAGTTGTTTCACGGCTATGTATGATTTATAATGAACGGTTTACGAATTTTATGACTTTCACGAACTCCGCAGTAAGGGGTAGGGAACTCCGCGGTAAGGTTCGCGGTAAGGTTCGCGGTAAGGGGGCGAATCAAAGAGAAGAACGAAGCGAATTTTAAGCGCGAATTCGAGAAGCTCTCTCCCAACGCTCCAGATTATACCACCTCGGATTAACAGCGTACGATAAGCGAGGTGCGATTTATTGACAACGTGCGTATTGCGCATTTTTCGAATCATGAACGTATGCAGGAGCTCCTTTAGATCCATCATCATGATGACCGTTTGCTGTCATGATTTTTCATGCGTATATTAGTCAATGAGAACATTTTCTCTGCTATTTTGCTTCTCTCAAATGAGTTTGCTCTGGTAGTCAAATGTGGAGCTCGACATGGGAGGGGGCGTATGGTATTATAGAGAGGGTATGGGAGAAACGATGGCAAAGGAGAGTTTACAAAAGGTAGTTGCGACGTTACATCGTGAACCGTCAACATGGGTTGAAGGTGGCAGACTCGAATTCAAACGAGCATCAGATAGGTTGCCTGAAAGTATATGGGAGACTTACAGTGCTTTCGCCAACACAGATGGAGGCATCATTGTGCTGGGCGTAGAGGATAACGGAAGTGTATCCGGTGTGAAAAATCCAGTCATGATGCTCAAAAATTTGACGTCTTGCCTGAATAACCCTGAAAAAGTCAACGTTAATTTATGTCTGGCAGATAATTCTGTGTGCGCGATGGATCTGGAAGGTTACGAAATCATAGCTATTTCAGTATCGGCAGCTGATGTGAATCAGAAACCGATTTATTGCGGAGGTAACATGAAAAATACTTTTGTGCGTTCCAATGAGTCTGACGTGCGCTGTAGGGAGGAGATGATTCAGCAAATGATTCGCGATAAAACGCTGAAAAGTGCGACAGCTCGATTGGTGCCTCACACGACATGGGAATGCGTGGATATGATCAGCTGGAGAGCCTACCGAAATCGCATGATGAGCTATGATCCCGGTCATGCGTGGGTGTCGTTAGAGGATAAAGCACTTTTAGAGAAATTGGGGGGATACGTACGTTCCGAAGATGGGAAGGAAGATGGTCTCACGGTGGCGGGCCTACTGATGTTTGGAACAGATGATGCTATTCGTCAATTTTTCCCTCGCTTTCATGTCGATTATTTTGAATATGATGGGAGCGAGGAGAAGGAGAGCGGCAAAAGATGGATAGAAAGAATATATAACGACGGGAGCTGGAATTGCAACCTTTTCCAGTTTTTCTTTAGGGTGTTACCTCGGCTGACGGAGCCTCTCAAGCGTCCTTTCCGTCTGAATGATGATATGACGGCTCTTGGAGAGACAACTGCTCACAAAGCTATCCGAGAAGCATTTGCAAATGCGGTTGTACATGCCGATTACGAAGGAGACGGGGGGATTATTATTCGACGTTACCCAGACAGAGTCGTGTTCATCAATCCGGGTACTCTTCTCATATCTCGGGAAAGAATGATGAGCGGAGGGGTAAGTGTTTGTCGCAATCCAGAGTTGCAGACGATGTTTTTACGAATGGGGATAGTGGAAAAGGCCGGGGCTGGAGTTGACACGATTCTTAAGGGATGGATGGAGCAGAGTTTTATGCCGCCGCAAATTGTGGAGCGGAGGGAGCCATTCCAAATTGAATGGAGGTTACCGTTTATCAGCATCATTCCCAAGAAAGAAGAAGAAGAGTTGGTAAAACACATTGGGAAGAAGATCTATGAGAGTTTGAGTTTGGAACAGCGTACCCTTCTGCTCATCATTTCACAAATGAAAAAAGCAGGGAATAAAGAGATACGTGAGATTTATCCGTATATTCACACATACGACTTAACAAAGAGGCTTGCGGAACTGGAGCATCTTGGTTGTCTCCGTTCTGAGGGTAAAACATCGGCAAAGACGTATCGTCTTTCAATAATCGTCCAAACAGAGGGAATGGACCCCGCCAGACGGCAGTACCCCGAAAGTGTTATCGAGGTGCGCAACAGTAAACGTGTTCCCTTGGACAAATTAAAGCAGGCTATTTTGGATATTTGCCTCGAGCGATGGACATCCAGTTCTGAAATGGGCAGACTCTTGAATCGAAAGTTGCGGTCGTTGCACACAGCACTCAAAGTTCTAGAAGCAACAAAACAGCTTGAGTTACTACACCCGAATGAACCTAACCATCCACAACAAGCCTACCGCGCTGCGGTGAGGGTGGGAACTCCGCGGTAAGAGGCAGGAACTCCGCAGTAAGGTTCGCGGTAAGGTTCGTGATAAGGGGGCGAATCAAAGAGAAGGACGAAGCGAATTTTAAGCGCGAATTCGAGAAGCTCTCTCC
>CANQSY010000117.1 GCA_947626635.1 uncultured Akkermansia sp. | reverse complement strand
CCCGTGGCGTTGTCGGAATCCGGGCGGCGCATGGTGAACTCCACGAGGTGCGGCTGCCCGGGGTGCCATTGCTCCAGCGCCGGGGCAAAGAGTCTCTCCTGCAGCACGGAGGCTATCTCCTCCGCTTCCGCGGCCGCCAGGTCATCGAAGGCGTCCTGGTGCGCGCTGCCCGTCTCGGTGTTGGTGCCCGCTCCGGGCGCTGTGAGCATGGTCATCAGCCCGCCGGTGGCGCGCAGCACCATCTCCTGCGTGGAGAGTTCGATGAGCTTGGAAAAGGTGTCCGGTCCCGTGCTCCCGGGGTTCACGGCTTTCACGTCGCTGCCCGCCGGCAGCACCCCGGCGGCGTTGGAGATGCAGCGCCGGGCGAAGGCCATGTATTTCGCCCGCGTCGCGGCGTCGATCCCGGACGGCATGATGGCAAACAGCGGCGGCACTCCGTAGCGCCCGTTAAACACGAGCCACTGCGCCCGCGCGTTCTTCCGGTCCAGCGCCAGCATCATGGCGGGCTGGTCGATGGGCCTCGGGCAGATGCGCGAGATGATGCTCTCCTGCGGCACGGGCAGAGGCTCGCCCTTGGTGAGGCCGTACGTTGCCGCCGGGTTCCACCTCCACGGGCCGCGGTACCCATCCCGGCACCAGTTCCAGTTCTCCGTGATGTTGAGCCGCAGGGTGCCGTAATCCGTCTCGAGCATTTGCAGGTGCCGGTAATGCCGGAAGCTCGCCTGCGCCAGCGCGGCGATGCCCTCGTCGATGTTCTCGATGGCGTTGGCCAGGTCCCTCAGGGTGCGCAGTTGCGCCTCCGCCAGCGTGTCCTCCGCGTCGCTCAGGTCCTCCTTCTTGACGATGTCCCAGGGGATGCGCTTCAGCGCGCCCAGCCTGCGCTCCACACACGTGGAGAGGATGGCATCCGCCGGCTCCAGCTGCTCCCACATCCATTGTATCTGCGCCCACGCCCCCCTCAGGCTCTCCCCCATGGAGCGGCGGATGGTGTCCACGGAGAGGAACTCCAGCGGCCTCTCGTAGTTGAGCCACCTGTCTTGCGGCAGCGCCAGCTCCTCCAGGTCCAGCCTTGAAAACTGGTGGGGGTGGCTATCGCTGCGTCTCTTTCTGTTCCTTCTGCTCATGGGTTCATAAAAATTCGTAATTCCTAGAATGGTCTCGCCAGCATTTCCTCCATCGTCCCCTCCGGTATGCTCAGGTTAATCTCCACCGGCTCCGGCATGCTGTCATCCGCTGCCTCTTCCGCGGCGCGTACGGCCAGCGCCAGGGCGGTGCAGCGGTCGGAGTGGCCGTCTTTGGTGTGAGGGGCGGCGTAGGTGTACTCGCCGTTGTGGATGATCTGCTCCATGGCGTGCAGGTCTTCGCGGATGGATGGGGAGACCGGGATGCGCAGGCGCGTGGGGGCGACGAAAGCCTTGCGGAGCTTGGGGAAAATCTCGCGCTTGAATTTAGCGGTGAAGGTGCAGAGCTCCAGCTTGCCGAACTCGTGCGCCTCCGGTTTGTACGCGCCGAATTGCTTAACGAGGTAATCGCCCAGGCCGATGCCGGGTCCCGTGTAGTCGAAACAGACGCGCCTCGCCGCGGCAATGCGCGTGCGCAGGATCTGCTCCTGCGCCGGGGAGTCGATGTCGCGCAGCACGAGCACCTCGCGCGTTTGCAGCACGTCGCCCACGCGCTCCAGAGTCCAGCAGACGGTGGGGTCGTTCGTGCGCCCGAAGTCGATGCCGATGCGCAGGTCGCGCCCGCCTGCGGGGGAAAAGACCGACGGCTCGCAGCTCTCCGTAGCGTCCGAAAAACTCTCGGCGAGAGAGATGAGCTCGTAGGGCAGCAGCGTCTGTGTGCTGTCCAGGAACTCGCAGTTGAGCTCCTGCGCCTCGGCGATGGGGTCATCCATGGCCTCGGCAAGGGCGTTGTAGTCCACCGGCAGGCCGTCGGCAATGGCGTTGCGGAGGGTGACGGTATGCACACTCCAGCGCATATTCGCGCGCGGCTCGGAGTTCACGATGTCGAAGAAGCGCTTGCCGGAGCCGCCGCGTCCGTTGGGCGTGGAGGTGATGATGAAGCGTTTTTCCCCGCCGCGCAAGGGGTTCGTGATGGAGGGGAGGATGGCGCGCCAGGTGGCGTCCGGCTGCTCGAAGAAGGCGAACTCATCCAGCCAGATGTTGGCGGACATACCGCGCACGGTGTCCGGCTTGCCGGGGACGGCGATGCAGCGCGAGCCGTTGCCCAGGGAGATGGCGCCTGCCTTGTCCTCCACGTTGTGCAGGGTGAGGGACTCCTCCTCGAATTGCACGCGCAGCGCGCGGATCCAGTCCTTCACCTTGGAGAGAGACTCCATGGACTGCCTCTCGGAAGGCGCGGCGATCATCCAGGTGGTCTTGGGCGTTGCCACGAGGTCCAGCGCGATGGTGGCGCCGGTGGAAAAGCTCTTGCCGGTTTGGCGCGCCCACACGCCGCAGAGGAAGCGCGCCTTGTCCTCCACCCACGCGCGCTGGTAGGGCAGCAGCAGCGCGAGGAGCGAGTCCATGCGGCGCTGCAGGTCGGAGGCTGGGCGAGGGGGCTTCATTGGGAATTACGAATTACGAATTACGAATTACGATTTAGAAAAGAGGCTCGCCTCCGGCTCGCTAGACCAAGCCGAAGATTTCTCGTATTTTTTGCTCGCGTTCTTCCGGGGTGAGACCATCCTGGCGCAGGGCCTCCTGCGCGGCATCGGCGGCTTTCGCCTTTGCCTCCAGCAGGGCGAGCTTGCGCTCATCCACAGCCTGGCGTTGCCCTGCGAGCATGAGCTTGTAGAACTCCGAGAGGAGCTTGGGGTCGGCCTTCGGGTCGGTGGATAGCTCAAAGACCTTTTGCGCGACGGCGCGGTGCGCGGCGTCCGTGGCGGCGGCATCGGGGACCTTGTTGAGCGCGATGGCCACGCGGTTCATGCGGCGCCATTTGGAGGGAAGCACGTGGTTGCGGTAGTACTCGGAGATGGATTGAAGGCTCACCGTGACGCCCTTCTTGCCGAGCCAGTCTTTCACCTCCTCCAGCCCCGCCTTGCCGGAGAGCATGAGCTCGGCCAAAGAGTCACGCTGCGCATCCGTGAGCGAGGAGAACTTGGAATCTTTGCGAAGCTTCTTCATGAATTACGAGTTACGAATTACGAATTACGAATTGGAAAATTCGGCGAGCTCTGCTCGCGGTTATGCAAAGCTTTAGCTTTGGTGGTGGGTAAAATCATGGGCGGTCGTTGGTTAGAAAGGTTTGTGGATACGCGATGCCGTCTTACCGGCTTTGCTAACTCGTAATTCGTAATTCGTAATTCGTAATTACTCTTTGAGCGCAGCGCGCCCCAGCCCCGTGATGCACCACTTCGTGACGCCGATGGCGTCCACTTCGCAATGGATCAGCGCGTCCGCCTCCAGGCGGCGCATGGTGTCGGATATCTCGGCGTCGCTGGGCGTCGGGCAAACGGAGAGCCTCAGCGAGGCAAACAGGGCTGCGCTCGGCTGGAGGTAGGTGCGAGGGGTGTTATTAAGCTCTTCGAGGATAGCTGCGCGCAGTTTGATTTCTCGTGGATTCATGGCTGTTTTTATTTGATGTGTCTTGAGAGGAGTTGGGAAAGGGTGGAGTTGATCTGGTGCAAGGTGCCGGAGTTGGAGGCAAGCATCTCGGAGGTCTTGTTAACCTTGTCGTAAATCTTGTTGATGTCGCTGCGCAGCTCATCGCGCAGTTCCTCGAGCTCCTCCTTGGTGGCGTACTGCTTGCTGGCGGTGACCTCCAGCGGCTGGGGTGAAACGTGCACGGATTTCGCCTTGCCGAAAGAATAACTGCCGTAGCAAATGCCTCCGCCTCCAACAAGCATGGCGATGATTTTCCCCACGTCCTCCGCGGAGATATCAGCCAGTATCGGGAAAAATCCAAACATAATTATTTCTCCTTGTTCAGTTCCTCGCGCCTGCGCGCGGCTTCCTCTTCCGCGGCGCGTATCTCATCCCAGATGGGCTCCCAGAGCATCACGCCCTCGCAGATGGCTTTGGCGATGCGCTCCGGCTCCTCGCGGATGATGCGCGCGTCCTGCGGGTTCGTGCCGAAGCCGCACTCGCAGAGGATGGCCACGGGGATGGTGTGCTTGAGGATGTAGAGCTTCGGCCGGTACTGCACGGTGTCCGCGCGCCCGGGCAGCAGCTCCGCCAGGTAGCGCGCCACGCAGCGGGCGCAGCGCTGTCCTTTGGTCGAGGTGTAGCACACGTGCGCGCCGTGCGGCGTGGGGCTGTCCGCCGCGTCGAAGTGCACGGAGATGGCCAGCTCGTAGTCCGGGACAGTGGGGTCGCCGGCGGGGGCGTTGATGACGTCCGCCACGGCGCGCAGCTCTGCGTCGTTGCCCATGGTCGGGAAGTCGTACACATCCACCTCGTGCCCGCCGTGCCTCAGCATGGGGGCGAGAAGCTCCACGATAGTTTTAGCGGCGGCGTGCTCCTTCATGCCGCCGATGCCGACGGAGCCGGAGTTGGCCACGTGCCCGATGTCCAGTGCGATTTTCATTTTGAAGTTTTGTCGGGGGAGGGCGGCGTGTTGGCTCACCGCCCTCCCCGCTTTTTTTCTCTACTCTACCTATGAATCCACATCTCTCTGTCTGTGGGATCGAGCGCGGTTGGAGTCGCACCAACCTGCTTCGGTTTACTTTCCCGATGCCTGCCTTCGCCGGCCTCGCGCTCTGTATGCCGGTTTTTTACCACGGGTCGACGCGTTGGCAAGGGGTCTCTCTCCCAAATCACCGCCTTCTCTCTTTTCTCCCGTTTGCCCTACCTTGCCGAAACGGGAGAAAAGAGAGAAGAGAGAGAAAACGGAGAAAAGGGAGAAGTTGCTCTGGACGGCGAGGAAAAGCGTGGTAAAACGACGGCAAGTCTATGGGCGCTGACGCGCCTATGTACGATGGACGATGGACGATGTACGATGGAGAAATTCCCGCGCCTCCGGCGCGCTAGCATTCAATTCGTAATTCGAAACTCGTAATTCGTAATTCCTCCGAAGAGCTGACTCCGTCAGAAATCGCCGCCCTGCAACAGCTCGGCCATGGCTTTGCCTCCGACCTCCAATCCTCCGCCGACTCCATTTACGACTC
>CANQSY010000116.1 GCA_947626635.1 uncultured Akkermansia sp. | reverse complement strand
TATAGTATACTTTGAACTTCTTGGCACCCCTTTTTTGTGCCAAGAAGCTGTCGCATTTAATTTTGCGATCCACATTTCCCGTTTTCCATATGCAATTTCCTAGACATGGTATGGGAAAAGGAGTATGTTGTCTTCGATAGCCGGATGGAGTATGGGTGCTCGGGATAATTCGTTAAAAACCTTATGAAAAGACTATTTAACAGGATTTGCAAGGTGGTATCTGTGTGTGCGGTCCTCATGCTCATAGGTGTGGTATTTGGGTTTGGCTTGTTTTCTTCAGTTGCCCAGGGGAACGAGAGTGGGGAGGAATATGTGGCAAGTTTGCGGACCAGAGCAGAACAAGGAGATGCAATAGCGCAGTATAGCCTTGGTCGGTGTTATGCGACCGGCGATGGAGTAAACAAGGACATGGCGGAGGCGGTGAAGTGGTACCGCAAGGCTGCGGAGCAGGGGGAATGTAATGCGCAGTACGACCTCGGTTGTTGCTATGCGACCGGCGATGGAGTGAACAAGGACCTGTCGGAGGCGGTGAAATGGTACCGCAAAGCGGCGGAACAGTGTTATGCAGTGGCTCAGTATAAGCTTGGGGAGTGCTATGACAACGGCTGGGGAGTGGACGAGGATCTGACAGAGGCACTGAAATGGTACCGCAAGGCAGCGGAAAATGGCTATGTGGAAGCGCAGTGGACGCTCGGTAACTGGTACGAGGGTGGCGTGGGTGTGGGTATGAGTAGGGGAAATCTAAAGGAAGCGGTGAAGTGGTACCGTATGGCAGCGAAGCAGGGACATGTGAATGCGCAGTATGATCTAGGGAAGTGCTATGCGAGCAGAGAGGGAGGTATGATGAACCTGAAGGAGTCGGTGAGGTGGTATCGCAAAGCGGCGGAGCGGGGAAATTTGAATGTGTTGGTTTCTCTCGGCTGGTGTTATGAGAATGGTGTGGGTGTAAGCAGGAATATGAAGGAGGCGGTGAAATGGTACCGCAAGGCAGCAGTGTTGGCGGAATTTGCAGATGCTCAATATATCTTTGGTAGATGCTATGAGAACGGTTTAGGGGTGAACAAGGATATGGCGGAAGCGGTGAAGTGGTACCGCAAAGCAGCGGAACAGGGAGACGACAATGCGCAGTATGCCCTCGGTTGCTGCTATGCGACCGGCTCGGGAGTGAACAAGGATATGGAAGAAGCGGTGAAGTGGTATCAAAAGGCGGCGGATCAGGGAAATATGGAGGCGTTGTATAAGCTTGGTCTGTGCTATGCGAATGGCGACGGGGTTAGCAAGTACATGGCGGAGGCGGTGAAGATGTACCGCGAGGCAGCGGAACAGGGATATGCGGCGGCTCAGTATAAGCTGGGGGAGTGTTTAGCCAACGGTGAAGGGGTGTATCAAGATGTGACGAAAGAGGTGAGGTGGTACCGCAAAGCAGCGGAGCAGGGAGACGACAATGCGCAGTATGCCCTCGGTTGCTGCTATGCGACCGGCTCGGGAGTAAGCAAGGACCCGGCGGAGGCGGTGAAGTGGTATCGTGCGGCGGCTGAGCAGGGAAATGCGGAGGCGCTGTGCAAGCTGGGGGAGTGTTATGCGACCGGCTCCGGAGTGAGCGAGGATATGAAAGAAGCGATAAATTGGTACTTCGAGGCAGCGTTGGTGGGATATGCGACGGCTCAGTATAAGCTAGGGAAGTGTTTAGTCAACGGCGAAGGTGAGGACAAGGATCCGGTGGATGCGGTGAGGTGGTACCGCAAGGCAGCGGAGCAGGGACACGTGGAGTCGCAGTATGAGCTTGCCAGGTGTTATGAGAATGGCTCAGGCGTGAGCAAGGATCCGGCGGAAGCGGTGAAGTGGTACCGCAAGGCAGCGGAGCAGGGACACGCGGAGTCGCAGTATAGGCTTGGCCTGTGCTATGAGTACGGTGAAGGGGTGAGCAGGGATATGACGGAAGCGGAGGAGTGGTACCGCAAGGCGGTGATGTGGTATCGTGCGGCAGCGGCACAGGGGGATGCGGAAGCTCAGTCGGTGCTTATGGATATGTACCATAAGAAAGAGGAGAAATTGAGGGAGAACATGGCGGAGGCGATGAAGTGGTACCGTAAGGCAGCATTGCAAGGATATGCGGAGGCGCAGTATAAGTATGGCGAGTGCTATGATTACGCTTGGGGAGTGAAAAGAAACATGACGGATGCAGCGAAGTGGTACCGCAAGGCAGCGGAGCAGGGACATGCGGCGGCGCAGTACAACATTGGCTTGTGCTATGGTTACGCCTGGGGTGTGACCGGGAACATGAAGGAGGCGGTGAAGTGGTACCGTGCGGCGGCAGAGCAGGGGTATGCAGAGGCGCAGTATATGCTTGGCGAGTGCTACGATGGTTGGGGTTATGGTGTGAGCGAGGATAAGGCGGAGGCAGTGACGTGGTATCGTAAGGCTGCAGAACAGGGCTATGCGGAGGCGCTGTATAAGCTTGGTTATTGCTACGAGCATGGTTATGGTGTGAGCGAGGATAAGACGGAGGCGGAGGAGTGGTACCGCAAGGCGGTGAAGAGTTATGGTGAGGCGGCGGACCAGGGAGATGCGACGGCTCAATATATGCTTGGTATGTGTTATGATTGGGGGTATGGTGTAAACGCGGATGATGATGAGGCGGCGAAATGGTATCGCATGGCAGCGGAACAAGGACACGCGGAGGCGCAGTATGAGCTTGGTGAGTGCTATGAGAGAGGTGATGGTGTAAGGCAGGATTATAATGAGGCGGCAAAATGGATGCGCATGGCAGCGGAGCAGGGACATACGGCAGCGCAGTCCAGTCTTGGTATGTATTACGAGCAGGGCTTGGGAGTGAGCAAGGATAATGATGAGGCGGCGAAATGGTATTTTAAGGCAGCAGCGGGAGGAAGTGTGGAACTTGAGGAGTCATTGTCCTTGATCGGGGACGATGATATGGACAAGGCTATAATAAGGAGGTTTCACCAGGAGGCAGAACAAGGGGATACATGGGCACAGTGCTGGCTCGGTAGTTGGTACAAGGAAGGCAGGGGAGTGAAGGAGGATCCGGCGGAGGCGGCGAAGTGGTACCGCAAGGCTGCGGAGCAGGGGAATACGTATGCGCAGTGCGAGCTTGCCAGGTGTTATGAGAATGGCGTGGGAGTAAACAAAGATAGGGAAGAAGCGGTGAAGTGGTTTCAAAAGGCGGCGGAAAAGGGAAACGAGGCAGCGCTGGAGGCTCTAAAAAGACTCCATCTCTGAGGGAGGACATATTTGTCGGTATAGGACGATAGAGGCAGTAGACCCCGTAAGGCAGGGCATGGAAGGAGTGTTTGTGTGAAGGGAGGAGATGTGTTCAATAAACCAAGATATAATTTTAATTTTCTTGCCTGAATTAAAATTAAGGGTAGGCTTATTTTAGGATAGGGTGAGAGAATAAGACGCGGAGACATGCAACGGCCAGCACGGTGGGGGAGCAATTGCCTGGGTACGTACGTCCATCCCTGATGTTTCCGTTACATGGTTCACGTTTTGCTCTGCTTGTCTCTCCTCTGTTGAAGTCCTTTCTCCGTGGGGGTGGAACAAGACTATTCTACCATGGGGAACAAATCATGGAGATGTCTGAAGCTTCCTCCATGAGGAAAGTTAGAGCTGCCATAAATAATGGGCAAGACAATTTCCGGCGAAGTTTTGAACCATAAATCAATGTGGCGCAGTTGTTCGGCTATGACCACTGATGTTTTCAGATAAAGCCTGTGTCCGAAATTCCACCCGGCCAGTTCGAAATAAGGCTGGTTGGAGCCGAGTAAAAGACAGATGAGTCGGATCTTTTCCTCCAATTCTTTAAGCTGCTCCTCGTAACTCTTGCCATCCGTGATGGGTATGATCCACGCCGTATCTCGGGTGAGGCCTGGTCCGCCGATTGCGCCGGTACAGCGTTTGATAAGTTCGTTATTTTCTTCCATCAGTTTTCTGATTACATGACCTTCTCCGGTGGGAAAACTGGCAGTAGGAGGTACTTCGCGCGTGATCTGTTTTGTCGGGAACTCATAGAGTATGAGCGCTAGCAGTGCGGCATCCTTGAAAAAAGACTCTCTCCCCAAGCGCTTCTTCTCTTTAATCAATCTCACGCAGATGGCACGTGCCCGATCCTCCTCTTCTCCAAATGAATAGACACTCCTTCCCCGATCAAAACGAATGCCCATCGACTTCAGTTCAAGCGCAACCTTAACGCGTAGAGTGTTGAACTCGCGCGCACGCCTGGCTAGTTCCGGAGTGACTGTTTGAGCTTGTTCAACATTGGTAATGGTACTGAGCATGTCTATCAACTTTTCGCGTTCCGATAGTACCTCAGCGATGAGTTCTCGAGCTTTGCTCAATATTCCCGGATCGAGAGCCTCCGGTTTGTGAACAGGGGTAAAGAGGGGAGTTATTTCCCCTCGCTGGATCTTTTGCGCAGTATTTTTTGACACGCGCTCCCACCATGTTTTCAATTTCTCTTTTTCCGTCGCATCCGGTTGCGCAGTTGCTGCTTGTGCTTGCTCTTTTTCCGCGTGTTCTTGTGTTTGTTGCTCCCGGGTTTGTTCTTCCGTGTTGCCCTGCGACGATTCTTGCGCTTGTTCCTGTAGCTGGACAGGGTTTTGTTCCTGCTGTTGAACAGGAGACCCCTCCTCGCCAACTCCTAACGCCGCACTCAGTCCACCTAATAGCACAAGAGCTGCTTTCAAATACGCTTTCATCTCTCGGACTTTATATGATTAAACAGTCTTTTGTCAATAAGATTTGTCGCTTCATCTCAGGAATGGAGCCAATTTGGCAAAAAAGAGGAAATAAAAAACTTCCCGAAACCATGATGCTTCAAAAAACGGGGATCGATATCAGACAAATGTCGACTATGATGAACAGACCTGCGATGAAGGGAATCAATCATCGCTACGCACAGAGGAAACGTCCCCGCGGGAACACAGATTACCTCTCATCCGGGGAAGGAATGCCCAGATGGCGGAAATATTTTTCGCCCCATTCGCACATGGAGAGTATGATGGGGACAATGCTTTTCCCGAGCGGGGTGAGGCGGTATTCTGTTTTGGGAGGGACGACAGGGTACAATTTACGGTGAATAAGGCCGTCTTCCTCCATTTCGCGCAGTTGCATGGTGAGCATTTTAGCCGTTGCCTGCGGGAGCTCGCGCTGGAGTTCGCTGAAGCGCATGACGCCGGAATC
>CANQSY010000115.1 GCA_947626635.1 uncultured Akkermansia sp. | reverse complement strand
CCCATGCGCGGAGGGAACTTTGACAACTACGTGAACAGCGCCGTTGTGAGACACCAAATCTGGCAATTCCAGGTGGGGAAGGATCCTGACCCGGCAGACGTTCAGGCGCTGAAACGCGAAGAGACCGGGAATGTGTTTATCGCGCTCGCGCCATTCTGGCAGTTGTTGCTCTACAATCACCTCGCTCTGGGCAACGAGGACTTTTATCCGCGCATCTACCACGATGTCCGCGTGACGGATGAGAGCAAAATGACAAACGGCGAGCTGAGGGTCCTCTTTATGAAGCGCGCGTGCGATGCCGCTCAGCTGAATTTTTCAAAATTCTTTGTCACGACCGGTATGGCATCGGCGATTGATCGCGAGGTGGGAGATTACGGCGTGGCCTTTGTGACGGTGACGGAGGATATGGTGCAGAAGATGCTCGACGATGTGGCGAAGTACCCGGAGCCGGAGTCGGATGTCATCTATTACATAACGGTCAACAGCGTGGACATCTTCCGCGACAAGTTGCCCATCGAGGTGTCGCCCGATGCGCCGAAGATCGAGCTGCCGGTCAAGCAGGTGGATATCCCGCCGGATGCGTGGAAGAACGCCGTGGCTTTTGAAGCCTACAGCGGAGAGAAACTTATCCGCGTGTCGCTGCGTGGACTCAACCACGAGGACAATGAGACGACGACCGTGATATGTCCGCCGGAGACCGATTCCCTGAAGGCTGTGCAGTGGGACGGCAAGCGCATCACCATTGCCAAGCTGTCCGACGATCCGTTGGCCCGAAAAAAATGGCGGGAGAATATCAAGATGGCCGACGTCGGGCGCGCGATCAAGAAGGGGGACGTCGATAGCCTGAAGAGCTTGCTCAAGAATGTCAATGTGAACGAAAAGAGACTCGACAACGGCTCCTCGATGCTCGGCGAGGCCGTGGAGCGCCAAAAGCCCGCGGTCGTGAGGT
Organism: uncultured Akkermansia sp.; assembly: GCA_947626635.1. Classification (GTDB taxonomy): domain Bacteria; phylum Verrucomicrobiota; class Verrucomicrobiia; order Verrucomicrobiales; family Akkermansiaceae; genus Akkermansia. The sequence continues at coordinate 4,468 of CANQSY010000115.1, read as the reverse complement.
TGTTGTTGCAGCTCGGCGCCAAGGCCAACACGAAGGGAGGAAGAGACGGCAGAATGCCCCTGCACCAGGCCTGCAGGTACGACAACGAGGAAATCGTGAAGATGCTGCTCAAGGCGGGGGCAGACCCCATGGCACAGTCCGAGAATTCGGCCTACCCCATCCATGAGGCGATTTGGTGCGAGAAAAACAATTTGCTGCCCATCCTGCTGCCTTACTACAAAAAAATCAACTTCAGTCCCGATGGCGGCGGGAATGGTTACCCCGCCGCTATGGCGATCAAGAGAGGCAATGTGGAGGCCCTGAAAATCATGCTCAAGGCCGGACTTAAGGTGAACGATGAACGTTTTGCCTCGGATCCTCTGTTGACGATAGCCGCGAAAGAGGGAAAAGAAACGATGGTCAGGATGCTGCTCAAGGCCAGGGCCAAGAAGAGTGCGGTGAATGCCGAGGGGAAGCGGGCCATCGACTACGCAAAGGGCAACATTCGCGCTCTGCTCAGGTAAACGCCCAAGGCACCTGGCGGTGCCCATGTACGATTTCCGATATTATGACTTGCACTCGGGGCAATGTTCGCGTATAATGCGCCCGTTCGCGGGGCATTAGCTCAGTTGGTAGAGCGGTTGCATCGCACGCAACAGGTCAGGAGTTCGAATCTCCTATGCTCCAGTTCAGGGAGATGCGAGTCTGATGATTCGCATCCCCCTGATTGATACACGCAACATTCAGAAGACCACGCACGATGAACCCCAATCTATTTCCTTACTACGGAAGGTATGTACGCATGATGGCATCAGGTCCTGTTCTTTTCTTTTTGCTTGTCGGAGGGGCTATCATTTTGTATCAAACGGGCGCAATCAGTGTACCTGTGGAAGTGTACAGCGAACGGGCTTTTTCCGTGATACTGGTCGTGATGTTCATATCGGTCGGTATCACGGTGATCCGACAGATCATCAGCCCCCTTCGTTGTCCGCACTGTGGGGAACGAAGTATGAGGATGGAAAAGGATCCTCCGTCTTTAATCATCGTGTCCCCCCGATGGAAAACTCAGAATGTGATTGCTCAATGCAAGAGCTGCGGATTTCAGCAGCAAACTGATTTGCAACTCATGTCCAATATGTTCATCAAGCACTTCCCGGTGAAGGTCAAGTGAATGAGGATGGAGGGCATCAACCTCTTTCGGAACTGTCCGCAAACGCCAGTCAGCGAAAGTACCCTCCTTCCCGCACGCAACAGGCCGGGAATCTACGAAAGTCGGGCCAGGAAGGCGCATTCATCCGGGTAGAGCTTGTCGGGGAGGTGGAAGGGCTCGTCGAGGGAGGGTCCGGAGATGGTGGTAGGCTGAGAGTCGTCGACAGTGAAGCCGGGGAGAAGGAGACCGAGAGTGCGCGGGCGCGCGCCGAGCTGGATGGTGCCGTCGCTCATGCGGACAACGCTTCGGCGCATGCTCATGGAGATGACGGTGCCGGATGGGGTGGCGAGGCAGGGACGCCAACGCGTGTTGGGAGTGGAGATGTCGGTGCCGAGACTGAAATCGAAGAAAGGAATCTGACGCGGCGGAACAGCCTTGAGGAGAATGCTGCGCATGCACGAGCTGCCGACGATCTGCGAGATGCACGGGTCGATCATCTCGCGTTCGTTCTTGATCAGGTGGACAGGCGTGAGCGTGAGAATGGGCCAGAGGACCGCGATAACGGGTTCATGGGGTTCCCGGTGACCGACGGTGGTGAGCAGGGCGTGCCGTCCTTCCTTGAGCGCGTTGACGCGGTGGACCTGGGAGGCATTGAGCCAGGCTCGGTGGAAGGATTCTATGTCGGAGGTGACGTCGAAGAGGACGTTGAGCCAGGCGGCGGCGACTTCGGGACAGGAGTCCGGAGCCTGACGCGCAATGAGAGCGCCGGCTATCTGGATGCCGGTGAGGGAGAAGGAGGGACAGTGAACGAGGGGACGCGACCCGATCTGCTCCAGGGTGCGGATGAGAGATTCACGTCCCCCGAAGTCGGAGGATTCGAGACACTGGGCGGAAAGCTCGCGCAGGGCGTGCAGAGCGATGGGACTGGTGACGCGCCGGTAGTGGAGAGGTTCGCCGATGGCGGCGGTGAAGGGGTAGGGGACACGGCGCGGCAGTTTGGTGAAGAAGCGGCTGCGGTAGTAGGAGAAGATGCTGCCCCAGAGACCGTCGATGTAGATGGGGATGATGGGCGCCTTGGCGCGACGGGCGATGCTCTCAAGTCCGCGGCGGATCGGCGTGAGACAACCGGTGCGCGTGAGCTGTCCCTCCGGGAAGATGCAGATGAGGTCGCCATTGGCGATGCCGTGGGCGGCGCTGCGGATGGCTTCGCGCGGGCGCTTGCTGGAGATAGGCAGGGAGTTGAATATCTCGAGAATCCAGCCGAGCAGGCGCGTGACCATGAACTCCTCGGCAACGATGAAACGGACCGGTCGAGGACACACCATCGTCAGGAAGAGGGCATCGGCATAGGTGACGTGGTTGCAGATCAGCAGGGCGCCGCCGCGCTCCGGAATGCGCTCCATGTGGATGACGCGCGGACGGTAGAAGAGGCGCATGCACCAGATGCCGACCATGCGGATGAATTCCTGCGGGATGAGGCGCAGGGAGGTGACCATGATGAAGGCGCTCATGAGGAAGAGCACGAAGTACTGCCCCTGAGGCTTGGCGCCGTATGCGTGCATGACCCACATGAGACCCACGGCTCCGAGTCCCATGAGGTTGTCGAAGAGGTTGCCGGCGGCGATGATGTTGCCGCGGTTTGCGGGGTCGCAGTTGTCCTGGAGAAAGGCGTTGAGAGGGACGAGGTAGGCGGCCCCGAATGCGCCGGTCAGGGTGAGGAAGATGTGGCTGGTGAGGCTTTCCACATTGAGAAGAGAGAGCATCAGCGTGCAACACGTCACACCGATGGCCCCCAGAGGAATAAGCCCCAGTTCGTTCTTGCCCATGCAGAGACGCGAGGCGATGACCCCGCCCACAACAACCCCTCCGCCCAGCCACGCCATGAGGATGCCGCACTGCAAGCTGAAATCAACGCCGGAGTGACTCAGCTGCATATCCTTCGCAATTTGGATCAGAATGAGGAAGAGACTGCCGGCGAGGCACCAGAAATAGCTGATGCCCAGTTCGCTGAGGCGCAGCTGGCGGTCGCGCCAGAGGTACTTCATCTGGACGAAGTGCTCATAGAAGAGGCTCCAGGAGAAACGGCGGGTTTGTTTTGCCGGGTAGCAGGGGAGGACAAAAGACGCGGCGGCGACGAGGATGGCCAGGCAGATGAAGATCCAGGTGGGGAGTTCAACGGCGCTCCAACCGGCTTCCTGTTCAGCCATGGAGGCTCCCTGCTGGGTGGTGTAGTAGTCGAGCAGGTAGCTGAAGAGGAAAAATACGCCGATCTGCGCGAGAAGCAGGACGAAAACCATGCTCACCTCAATGATGCCCGAACCATAGCTCAGGTAGCGCGAGCCGAGGAGGTCCTTGACGATTCCCTTCTTGGCGGGACTGAGTATGGTCGCCTGAATGGCAAAGATCGAGAACCAGATGATGGCCGCATACATGTCGTGCTGGTAAAAGCAGAACAGCATACAGCTCATCACGAAGAGTTGCACAAAACTCATCACCTGGATAATACGCGTCTTGCAGAAACAGTCCGCCAGCCACCCCACAAGCGGCGCAAACAGGATGTAGGGCAGAACGTAGATGGCCCCCAATCCGTACTCAAGCATGCTGCCGCTGGCGCCCCACAACCAGACACCTAACGGTATCAGTAAAAACTGAACCGCTTTTTCATTGAACGCATTCTGCGCCTGCACCGCCACGAGCGTCCAAAAGCTCGCCCATTCCCTCGCAGTGGGTTCCTTGTAGTACTCCGCTGTTTCTTCCTGCATAAGCGCGTATCCCCATTATCTCACACCTGCCGTAAAAAGCAAGTGACATTTCCGCCAGGGCTCCCGCATTAGAAAATAAGGGTGCCATGGACGATTTGCGACATACGATTTACGATTTGTTGATAATGTGCGCATTGCGCAGTTTTTTTTGGCTTGTGAACGAATGCAGAGTCTTCTTAAGAGTCCTCATCATGATGACCTCTTGTTGCCATGATTTTTGATAGGCATCGACGATGATATCAATCAATAAGAGCATTCTCTCCGCCGATTACCTACTACCCCTTACGCAACGTCCTCGGAAATTCTGCCTCGCCCCGGCTCAGCTTCCCCGCGCCTTTGGCGCGCTAGCATCCCAAATCGAAAATCGTAAATCGTCAATCGTAAATAGGGCGCCGTCAGGCGCCCCAGCCCCCTCCCGCTTTCCTTCCATCACAGCACTCTCGTTCTCAAAAATTCCGCTTCGCTACAGCTTGACGCTTCGGTACCCCACTACCTCAGCACCCTGCGGGCAACGCATGCGCGTTGTCCAATCGCCCTAATTAAAAGATCTGTTAAAATGGGCGTGAGGTGATAGAAT
>CANQSY010000114.1 GCA_947626635.1 uncultured Akkermansia sp. | reverse complement strand
TCTATCACCTCACGCCCATTTTAACAGATCTTTTAATTAGGGCGATTGGACAACGCGCATGCGTTGCCCGCAGGGCGGGGGCGCCTAACGGCGCCTATTTACGATTTTCGATTTACGATTTACGATCTCAGGGAATTCGCGCGCGAAGCGCGTTCCGGCGGAGCCGGTGCGGAGCGGAATTTCGGGAGCAAGAGTGCGTTGATAGGAGGAAAGCGACCGGGCAAACGCGGACGCGTTTGCCTATTTACGATTTACAAAGCCGCCGAGGGATCGGAGGCGGATTGGACAACGCGTATGCGTTGCCTGCAGGGCGCTGAGGTAGTGGGGTACCGAAGCGTCAAGCTGTAGCGGGGCGGAATTTCCGGATTCGTTGCGTGAGGGGTGGTAGGAAAGCGGCCGGAGTTACGCGGTGCCGGGTTGACTCAGCGTTGCGTTTTCGGAGGTTTTTCTGTCATTGACTTTTTGTCGGGGAATGAATACAATGCATGAAGCTGCTCGAGTGATCTTTCCTCCTTCTCTCCCCTGCTCCATGGGCGGATCGGTAGGAGTCATCACGCTCGACGGGTCGAGCATCGCACCGCGTGCCGTGTCCCGGTGCCCGGCGCCGCTGCAAGAGGAAACATGAAAACGAATGCGTCGACATGAACAAGGAACTCATCAAACGATATGCCTCCGTTGTTTATGCCCTCTGCCTGTCGGTTGGGGGCTTATCTGCGTCCGCGTGGGATATAGCGGATGACTGGAAGAGCGGCGAACTATGGAAATTGCCACGCAAGGAAACAATCAAGGATAATGTCGACAACAAAGAGGTCGACCAGGACACGACAAGCGTCCGCGCGCAGGGCGTCACGTTCGGCGACATGGTCGCCAATGAGATCCTCCTTACATGGAAAGAAGCCGAGCAGGAGACCGAAACCAAGCCGGACGAGCAACCCAAGACCCCGACTGAGACGAGCTCCGCCACGACAAAGAAAACTCCCAAGAAAAACGACAAGGAAAAGAAGCCGGAGACAAAACCCACCGCGCTGCAACGCGTCAGTCTTGAGCTCTTTAATCGCGGCGACAACGGCGACATGGATAAAAAAGAGTTAGCTAAAAATGTGGCCGAATATTGCTCGCAACTCGACGAGCTTACCGGGGTCAAGAAGAAAAAGGTACGGCTGCCCGGCACCGGTTCGGAGATGAAGATGGAGGCATGGCAGTGGGAAACACCCAACGGTATTGCGCGGCTCCTCGCCGCTATCTCGTTTCCCAAAACGAGCAAGGGAAGCGTCAGACAAGTCAGGAATGACGACGGGGAGACAGAAAAGCCCAAGGAGGGGAAAAAGAGGGGGCGCGCGGAGTACATCCGGCTCCTGCTCGCCGCCAACAGCGACGACCTTGAGAGCGGCGGCGCCGGCGACAAGGTTACCAAAAAAGACCTCAGGTCTTTCGTCGTTCATGAGGAGGATGGGACCGTGTGGATCAAGGACATCCCCATGGTGAACCAAGGCGAGAAGGGCTACTGTGTGCCGGCCACCGTGGCGCGCGTCTTCGCCCTCTACGGTATGGATAGCGTGGATATGTACACCATGGCCGCCGTGTGCAACACGAGAACAAGTGGCGGCACCTCCCCCGTCGAAATGACCGAGGGCCTCAAGAAAATCGGGCATCGTTACCACGTCCAAATTAAAGCCCTCGGCGGGGTCATGGACAATCAATCGTTCATCAAAGATTACAACACCGCCGCCAAGAGAAAAGACCTCCCCGAGCTGCCGGGACAGGAAAGCTGGTGGGACGGCATCGACCCCGCTACATGGGTTGCCGTACGAGCCAAGAAGAAATCGGATGTCTCCCGCTGGCTCTCCTCCTTGCGTCCGTGCATTGATGCCGGCATACCGATTCTCTGGAGCGTTTTCGCCAGTAACATGTACACCGGTGACGGCGGCGCCGACCTCGGCGGTCCCCACATGCGCCTCATCATCGGCTACAACGAGAAAAAAGGCACCATCGTGTACAGCGATTCATGGGGCGCTTCAGCGGCTCGCCGCATCATGAAGACAGCCGAGGCTTTCAGCATCACTTCCAGCACCTATTTCGTCAGGCCCTGACCACCGGACGATTCAGCCATGCCGTGAAAGCCCGCGCGGCGCGGCGTGTTATATTCCGGGGTCCGTGATGATGCCGGGGTAGATGCGCATGCGGACGGGTACGCGGCAGGGCGTGGGAGGGTGACGCAGGAGCAAGCGCACTCGCACCGCCTCCGCCTTGCTGTCCTCCAACAGGTAGGTCGTGGAGGTGAGTCCGTCCTTTTCGTTGTAAACGGCATCCAGAACCCTGCTGCGGCAGAGCTTTCCATTGGTACCCATGAAGGCGATGCCGCGAATGAGCGGCGACATCTCGTAATCCACGCGCAAAAGGAGTCCATCATTCTCCTGTGCATCGAGCGGACTGACGAAAAAGGAGCGATTGAGAGCGCGCAGAGTGGACGTGCGGCGCGGGTCAAACGGCGCCGTCCAGGCGGTGAAGTCTGTGGAGACGAGGCGCAACGTCAGTACGGTGTCAAACTCGATCCAGCCGCCTTGCGGGCGTGTGTAAAAATCGAACACCAGTGTGCGACAATCCTCCATGCAGGACTCCACACAGCGGAATTTGCCGAGCATGATTCGCCCGGCTGCGTCCGTGCCGATCAGCGGGGTGGACGCGGGGACGTTGTCTCCCTCGCGGACCGAGAATGAGGTACCTTCCGCCGCGCGAACGTGGAGACGCAGGGTGCAGCATACTTCGCCCTCGGCGCGGGTATAAAAACTCTCCACACTCTGCAGGCGCAGGGAGGGCAGGTCCGCCGCCGCGGCATACGACCGAAGCAGGAGAAAAGCCGACAGGAGAAGAGCTGCGAGCCGGAAGTGATTCATGGCGGTGTTATTTGGGTTGAGGGGGTGGCGCCGGGTCCCCGAGCATAGCACGCACGCGCAGGGGCACCAGCACGCTGCTCTGCCCCGCGCACATCTCTATCTCCAGACTCTCTTCCTCCTGTGCCTCCCATATCAGAACATGGGCGACCTCGTGACCCTGTCCATCCGTGCTGTTACGCACTTCCAGGTCCTGCGTGTAGGAGCTGTCCGGGTCGCTCCCCTGTTCCGCCTCCCATACCCGTCCAATGCGCAGAATACTCCGTCCGGGCGGACAGAGCAGAGTGAGTCCCGCGGCATGAAGCGTGCCGTCTTTTTCCCGGTTGCTTGGCTCCGCATTGGCCGCGTCCGGCGTACAGTCGATGAACTCATCGCTTCCCGTTACAGGAATTCGCGTCGGCTGCAGCATGTTCACCTTGCTTCCCCTGATCGCGAGCAGCTCGTGCGCCAACCGTACCCGTATCTGCTCACGAATGACTAGCCTCTCCACTTTTGTTTTGAGAGGAAAAACAAAACAGACAGTGCGCGAGCCTTCCTTCCCCGGCGTCTTTTCCCACGCGCAGGGCGAGCTCTTGTACTCGTTGCCGGCAGGGTCCAGCCCACTTATCACCAACCCGCGCGACCCCGCCTCGTGCACGTGCCATCCCTCCTCCTCCGGACTCACCTCCACCCGCACCTCAATCCTCCTCCCACTCTCGTCGTGCGGCGATGAGTAGATGCAACGCGTGCCGGACAGCTCAGCGCGAACCCCCGGGTCCGCCGCGCTCGCGGTCCCGATCGCCATCATGAGCATGATTCGCCTGAAGTCCATGGCGTGTGTGTGTTCGCACAAAGGGTTCTCCCTTATACACCAAATCGCCTCTCGTCTCAAGCAAAAAACAAACAACCCCGGGCAAACGCGGACGCGTTTGCCTATTTACGATTTACGATTTACGATTTTCGATTTACGATTTCGGGGAATTCGCGCGCTACGCGCGTTCCAGCAGAGCCGGTGCGGAGCGGAATTTTCAGGGTCAACGGTAATGGATAGCTAGAAAGGGAAGAGGAAGAAGCGCCAGGGGCGCTGGGCTGCGCCTATTTACGAATTACAGGGAATTCGCGCGCGGAGCGTGGGTTTTCTTGGGACACGTTCACGTTGCTGTTGCTTGACAAATTGCCTGTGTTCTGGTAGTTTTCTGGCATGTTTTCGCTTCTTTCTGATAAGTTGGATGATGCTTTTCGCCGGTTGCGAGGATTAAGTAAAATCAGCGAGAGCAACATCACGGATGCCCTTCGCGATATTCGCATGGCGTTGCTGGAGGCGGACGTCGATTATGCGGTTGCCCGCGAGTTCATCGCTCACGTGAAGGAGCGCGCTTTAGGGGAATCGGTGTTGAAATCGGTTAAGCCGGGCGAGCAGTTTGTCAAAATCTTCCGTGATGAGTTGGCGGAATTGTTGGGCAGCGAAGAGTCCCCTCTCGACCTCACGCCTCCCGCGCGCATCCTCGTGGTCGGGCTCAACGGAGCCGGCAAGACGACGACCTGTGCCAAACTGGCTCTGCGCCTCTCCCAGGAGGGACGCAAGCCGATACTCATCGCATGCGACCTCATTCGTCCCGCCGCCGTTGACCAGCTGGCTCGTCTGGGCGAACAAATCGGCATTCCCGTGCTCTGTCCGGCAGAGGGGGAAAAGGACGCCGTACGTGCAGCAAAAAATGCCCTGAAAAAAGCTGATGAAATAGAACACGATGTACTCATCATCGACACGGCAGGACGCCAGGAGGTCGATTCCGCGCTCATTGACGAGCTGAAGCGTCTGCACTCCTTCCTCAAGCCTCAGGAGTGTCTTCTCGTGGCAGATGCAGCGACCGGGCAGCAGGCTGTGCAAGTGGCGCAAACCTTCCACTCAGCTGTCCGTCTCACGGGCATCGTGCTCACCAAACTCGATGGCGACGCACGCGGCGGAGCGGCTCTCTCCATGCGCGCCGTCACCGGGCAACCCATCAAGTTCATCGGCGAAGGGGAAAAGGTGGATATGCTCGGACCCTTCGTTCCGCAGCGTATGGCGGACCGCATCCTCGGCATGGGCGATATCGTCGGACTCGTCGAAAAAGCCGCACGCAACATCGACGAACAATCCGCCGTGAACAGCGTGAGCCGCATGATGAGCGGAGAATTTAATTTCGAGGATTTCCTCTCCCAGATGCGCATGATGCAGAAGATGGGTCCCCTGGAAGGGTTGCTCGCCCTGCTGCCCGGCTTCGGCAAGCTGCGCAAGCAACTCCCGGCTGAGGCTCTCGACCCGAAGAAACTCAAGCACACGGAGGCCATCGTTCTTTCCATGACCCCGGCTGAGCGCCGCAACGATAAATTGCTGATCCCTTCGCGTCGGCGACGCATCGCGCGCGGTGCCGGCGTCTCTGAAATTGAGGTTAACCGCTTGATCAAAAATTTCCGGCAAATGAAGGAGATGATGTCCGGCAAGGGACTCGGGAAGAATACCAAGATCACGGACACCCTGCGCTCTTTTAAGGCTGATGCGTCCTCACCGCCCGACTTGTCCTCGCTCTTCGACTCCCTGTCGCGTCCTCCCAAGACCCCCGGAATGGGTTCCATGGGCGGCTTCTCCGGCTTTTCCAAGCGCCGCCATTGAGG
>CANQSY010000113.1 GCA_947626635.1 uncultured Akkermansia sp. | reverse complement strand
ACATGACCGGCCTGCGCCAGTTCCACATGGGCTCTGAGTCCCCCGTGGAATCCGTGGAGAGCTACTACGAGCGAGGCACGCACACCACCTGGTACGAGGTGGGGCTGCACCGCGCCTTCGCCGTCACCGCGCCCTCCTGCAACGTACGCATCACCATCAGCTGAGCTCCCGCACCATGGCCACAAAAAGCAAGACGCCGGCAAGCCCGGCAGTGAGCGAGGCCGCGGCTCCCGTCGCCCCACCGGCGGCGGGGGGCTGCGGGGGCTCGGATGTGGTGGTGGCGGTGGCATGCGCGCTGCTGCAAAGCCCGCGCTTCGCCGCCAAGATCACGGATGAGCGCCAGCAGGATGTGCTGGTGGAAACAGCCAGGAAGATCGCCGCTAAAATTCAGTAATTACGATTTGAAAATAATGCGCGCTTGCGCGCGCAATTTCCCAAATCGTACACCGTACATCGTCCATCGTACATCCAAAAAAATCTCCGATTTTATGTACTGGGTACCGCTCACGCAGGATGATTTGGCTCAGGTGTTTAACGACACGGAGCTGGCGAGCCTGCGCGCCAAAGTGCAGGGAGGCGCGGTGAAGGACGCGCTGGGGGACATGGTGGCGTTCGTGCGCCAATGCGTGGCGCAGAACCGCTCCAACCGGCTCTCGGCGGACAAGTCGCTGCTGCCGCGCTCGCTGCGCGGACCGGCGCTGGACATCCTGGCGCTGCGGCTGCTCAAGGCGTACGCCCTGCAAGTGACGGAGCCGCGCAAGCTGGCTGCGGAGAAGGCGGCGGAGCTGCTGGAGGATATCGCCAAAGGCAAGCGCCTCGTGCTCGATGAGCAAGGGGAGCTGCCGGAGGACCCCGCAGCCACGCCGGGCATCGTCTCCCCCTCCCCCGCCTACGGGAACGAGGGAATCGGCTGGTATCCCACCCCCACAACCCCGGAGGAAGAGCTATGAAGACTTGTCCCGAGTATGCCCTGGCGGAGGCGCTCATCGAGCATTTGCAGCGCGATGGGCTGCTGAAACTGCACGGAGAAATAACCGTGCAGAGGAAGAACGCGCGGGGCGAGACTCGGGAGGAGCAAGCTGCCGCCGTGGTGTACCCGGAGCCGTGGGACCGCGCGGACCAGTGCCAGAATCTGGCGATGGCGGCGCAGCAATACGACATGGCGGTCGCCGTGTCCCCGCAGGCGCCGGGCTACCTCACGGAGGACAAGGCCGCGGCGGGGTACCTGGAGGCGAGGCTGGGGGTAACCATCCTCACCACCACGCAAGTGAACGGAGGGGAAGCCGCGCGGAAGGTGGCGAACATAGCAGGGGAGACCCTGCACGCGCTCATGCGCTGGGATTACCAGGCGCTGGGCATCCCGTACGCCGCGCCGCGCATCTCCGACATCCGCGAGATGGAGACCGGCGAGCTGCCGGACTTCGAGAACCTCTCCCTGCTGATGATCCTCGTGAGCAAGGAAGTGAACTACAAAAGCTACTATGGCGGCGGTGGCGGCTGACGCCGCTATGTACGATTTACGATTTACGATTTACGATTTAGAAAATTCCGCGCGCAAGCGCGCTAGATTAAACAACCAACACACATGGACACTGAAGAGAACAAGAAAGAGAAGGCGGAGGGGTTTCTCTCCCGCCTGTTCACGGGCTGGGGCGTCCCCGGCTCCGTAGCGCGCATCCTGGCGGGTGCGATTGTCGGCGCCGTCGCGGCGTGGGTTGCCCTCTCGCAATCCGGCTGCACGGCGGATTACTCGCAGAATGCTGACGGCTCTCTGCAATACCACGGAACCATCGTCCTCCCACAGAAATGAGCAAGAAGCAAAAAACAGCCGAGGCTGATCCGGCCGGGGACCCGGGAGCCCAGGGAGTTCCCGGGGCGGTACGCGTGCAGATCCTCGAGGATGGGGTGCACGCCGCGGGGCTGATCTGCGGCCGCGGAGCCGTGATCAACGTGACGTACGACGCCGCGCAGACCCTCGAGAAGCTCAAGAAGGCGCGCATTCTTGGCGTGTAGGCGCCCGGCTGCGCCGTGCTAATTACGAATTACGAATTACGAATTAAAAATAATGCGCGCTTGCGCGCGGAAATTTTCACATCGTACATCGTACATCGTACATCGTACATCAAAAAAATCTCCAACCAACACACACATACCACTAATTATGGCAATAACCGATAACACCAAAGCAGAAATGATCCTCGGAGCGCGCGTCTGGTTCGTACGCGCAGGCACTGAGGTCGAGATGGCAAACACCGTAGGCGCGGACAAAGTGCCCGAGCTTCCGGAGAGCTACGAAACGCCCGGGAAGTGGACCTGCCTCGGCAAGGTGCGCACCGCCAAGCCGCAGACCGACTTCAAGACCGCGGACGTGGAGGGCGTGGACGATACCGGGGCGTACAAGGTGACCGAGCTTAAGCTGGCCACCAAGCGCAAGCTCCAGTTCTCCACGAACGACATCACCAAGGAGGCCTTTGAGCTCACCTTCGGCTTGCTCGAGGAGATCACCTCCAAAGGCGAGCAGGCTGTCTTCGCCTCAGGCAACGACTCGGTAGAGGGCTGGCTGCTCTTTGAGCTGACGGACGCCTACCGCACCGTGACGGGCCTTGCGCGCATCACTCTGTGGGGCAAGCTCTCCATGCAGAACCCGCTGGAGGCGAAGAGCGACCCGGCTCTCGCCGAGTACGAATTCTCCGTCGTGCCCAACTCTCAGGCGAAGTTCACCGAGAGAGACCTCGTAGCCGCCGCGGAATAACCACCATGTTTGCTCCGGCGCGCATCGATGTGAGCTATACCCCGACCGGCGAGGCGACTCGCCGGCTGGTGGTGCACCGTCTCGATGCGCTGCTGGAGGAGACGGAGGAGGAGAACGACTTTCCGGTGGATGAGCGCGAGTTCTGCGCGGCGGACTGGATGGAGGTGCTGCCCACAGGCAACGCGGTGAAGACGCTGCGGCTCACCGTGCTGCGCCAGTACCTCTCTGAGGCGCAGCTCGTGGCCAACCTGCGCGCCGAGGAGATCTACCTCTTCACCCACCGCGCCGGCGAGCTCACCATCAAGGAAGCCTTCCATGCCAACCGCCCCACCGTGGTCTCCACCTGGCGCGCCACCCTGCGCGACTACCGCTTCTGCGCCTACACCGACCCCACGCAAGACAACGCTCTCCCCTTCAACCCCACGCTCGACCCTCTCAAGGGCAACGCCCTGGGACGTGTGGAGTACGAATTTTCGCTCACCCACCCACAGCTTCAGATAACATGAGGACATGTTATCTGAAGCTATGTACGATTTACGATGTACGATGTACGATGTGGCAAAGCAGTGAACCCGGCATCGCGTAAACAACAACCTTTCTAACCAATCACCAGTCATGTTCAACCCTCCCCCTCCGCTATCGCTCCGCATAACCGCGCGCAAGCACGCCGGGCGGCTGACGCCGCCTATGTACGATGTACGATGTACGATTTAGAAATTCCCGAGCCTTCGGCTCGCTAGCATTTAATTCGTAATTCGTAATTCGTAATTCGTAATTCGTAATTCCAAAAATAATTCGTAACTCGTAATTCCTATGTACACGGCATACAACATATCACTGGTGGCGGGCGTGGCCGCGACGCTTAATTTTTCGTTCACCGACGGGGTGTACCGCGCGCTCACGGGCGCGGTGTCCGTGCGCGGACAAGCGCTGCAAGCCACGGCGGCGAGTGAAACCACGCTTGTTATCCCTCCCCTTCCGGAGGGGCTGTGGCTACTGGAGGTGCGCGCGGATGGCCACCCGTTTATTTACCAGCACGTGGAGGTTATGCCCAGCGGCGTGGCCTCCGGCGAGGGAGGGCAAAGCCTCTCCGTCACCGTCAACACCTACAACCTCGAGATCACCTCCGGCATCCCCGGTCCCGCCGGTCCCAAGGGAGAGAAGGGAGACACGGGCCCGCAAGGGGCAGCAGGAAGAAATGGAACCAACGGGACGAACGGCAAGGACGGGAAAGATGGGGCGACGTGGCATGTTTATGAGTCAGTATTAGACATTCCTCCCGCCAGTCAACGCAACGAGAATGACCTTTATCTCTGCCCCTGATGAGCCATGAAAGTCTGGAAAGGAAAAGCAAGCTCGCCTATCGTTTGTCGCCACGCCTCCATTGGCGCCAAGGAGTACAGCATCGTGCGAGCGAGGAAAGGTCGGGAAGACGTGCAGCTCCTGCCGGAGCAGGAAGAGGAAGGGGAATTGAGTCTTAAAGTTTCTGCAAGCTCAATCGACATAAACTCCTTTGTGTATGCCGGCGACATAGTCATCGACTGGGGCGACGGGTCGTTCCCGGAGCATGTGTTTTTGAACACCTCTGAAACCGGAGAAAACGACAGGAATTTACCCGCGCCTCACAAGTATGTGAAGGAGGGAGAATACACGATTAAAATCACAGGGTACCTGGTATGGAAGCTCTCCACGATAGCTGAGGATGGAGACTTGCAGCAAGACGAATTTCGCCAAGCTCTGCTGGAGGTCTCCTGCTCCGGAGTCAGCCCGATTCGCGAGCTGCGAGAGACGAATACCGACAATATCCAGGGAGGGCGCGTAGCGGGGATGTTTGAGGGCTGTGTTCATTTGACAAAAGCAGCAGGTCCACTCTTCAACAAACTGTGCGACACCGAGCGTGTTTATCGGCTCTCGCACTGCTTCCATAATTGTCCGGCCTTGGAGGAATTCCCCATAGAAGCTATAACCAGCTTGCAGATATGGGGCTATGCAATATTCGACCTCAAGGCTGATCATTTCGCCTCGCTGTATAGCTCCGGTAGGGAGCCCCACCACATCTGGACAGTGCCCGAGAGGCCGACTCACTTTATGGGGGGTGCAGGAAACGTTGACTTATCCGCGTTTTTCGAAAACAGACAAAACATAAAGGACGTAACCTGGCTCGAAATTTTAAAACGCTTGCCAAACAGAGTCACAACGATCGATCTGTCCGAATTTTTTGCAAACACAGCTCTATCAGGGTTGCTACCCTCTAATTTCTTCACCTCATATATGTTGCCGTCAGCTATAACCATGAAAGCGGTAGGCATGTTCCGGAACTGCCGGGGGTTGACCGGCTCCAGCGATGGCAAAGGTTTTCCCTTTAAGAGCCTCGCCGATTTTTTCAATGCAAGTACAGGGAGTCTGAACTGGCTTGTTGAACTCGACTTCAGCGAGATGTTTAAGGGCTGTGAGGGGCTGACAGGGAATCTCATGCCCAGGAAGTCAGACTCATCCTATGATCCGTGGTATCGATTATCCGATTTCTCCCGTTCATGGAAATTTAACAGCTTCTTTGAAGGCTGCTCACAAGCTCAGATTAGCCTGATGGAGTCCGGGCAAGATATAACTTCCCAATTTTTCGATCTGTTTCCCAATCATCCGAGGGTTGATCTCTCCTACTTCTTCAAGGATTGCTCCGCTCTTTCCTTCAAGTACACCGAAGAGGTCCGGAGAGCCATAGCGAACAACGTCCCGGCAACCCAACACAGTGGTATATTCAGAAACTGTACGAATATCGACGGCTATGCAAATATGCCCAGCAACTATAAATGA
>CANQSY010000112.1 GCA_947626635.1 uncultured Akkermansia sp. | reverse complement strand
GGGTTGTAGACCGTATCACCCTTGCGAATGACGCCCGTGTACACGCGGATGAACACCAGCGAGCCTACGAACTTATCTGCCCACAATTTGAAGGCCAGAGCAATCGGCTTGTCATCATCTGACGGGATAATCTCCTTCTTCTCAAAGATCTCGTAGCCATTCTCATCCAACCCGGAAGAAATGGTCGAAGTCACCGTCGCCGTCTTCGCTTCCAGCGGAGAGGGGAGGTAGTCCACCACGGCATCCAGCAATCCCTGAACGCCCTTGTTCTTGAAGGCGGATCCACCACAGACCGGAACAAACAAGTTGGCTATCGTTGCGCGGCGGATAGCAGCCTTGAGGGTCGGCGCATCTATCGGCTCCTCCATGAGGAAAAGTTCGCCGAGCTCATCGTCCACATTGGCGACGCGCTCCTTGAGGTCCTCCAGGGCAGCTTGGGCCTCAGCCTTCAGCTCCTCGGGAATCTCTTCCACCGTGTAGGTGGAACCCAGGCGGTCAGAGTCGGAATAGATGATAGCCTTCTGGTTGACGACATCAATCTGTCCGCGCAGGTTGTCCTCCGAGCCGATCGGCATAAGCACCGTCGCGGCATTGGCGCCCAGCTTCGTGCGGATATCATTGAGCACGTTCGCAAAGTTGGCCCCCGTGCGATCCATCTTGTTCACAAAGCAGATACGGGGAACGTTGTACTTGCTCGCCTGGCGCCACACGGTCTGGGTCTGCGGCTGCACACCTGCCACACCGCAGAACACCACGATGGCTCCGTCCAGCACGCGCAGGCTACGCTCCACCTCGGCCGTGAAATCCACGTGCCCCGGAGTATCGATCACGTTGAGCTGGAAATTCTCACCCTCGAACAACTTGTAGCACCCCTCCGCCGGAAGTTGCTTCCAATTAGTCGTCACGGCGGCGGAGGTGATGGTGATGCCGCGCTCCTGCTCCTGCTCCATCCAGTCGGTTGTTGCCGCGCCATCATGCACCTCGCCGATCTTGTGGATCATGCCGGTGTAGAAGAGAATGCGCTCAGAGAGGGTGGTCTTACCGCCATCAATGTGAGCCGCTATACCGAAGTTGCGGTAACGCTCCAGTGGCGCCTTTCGATCCGGACTACTTACACTTGCCATATTTTCTTTTCCTTGAAGGTGTTTGGGGTGAATATAAAATATCCGCCGGAAATCCTACGATTACCAGCGGAAATGAGCAAACGCGCGGTTGGCTTGGGCCATCTTATGGACATCGTCACGCTTACGCACGGCAGCGCCCTGATTGGATGCGGCTTCCTTGATCTCATTGGCCAAGGCCTTCGCCATGGGTACTCCCTTGCGGTTACGGGCAAAACCGATGATCCACCGCATTGCCAGGGCCTCCGAACGCTCCGGAGCAACTTCAAGCGGGACCTGGTAGGTGGCGCCACCCACGCGGCGACTCTTCACTTCCACGCGGGGTTTTGCATTCTCAATGGCACGGGTAAGCACCTCCAGAGGACTTACCATATCTGCCCCCTCGTTGGCCAGATCAATCGCGCGGTACACGATGCGTTCTGCCAGAGATTTCTTACCACCGAGCATCACCTTGCCGATCAAGCGCCCGACCAGCGCAGAATCGTAGCGCGAATCGCGGCGCTCCATTTTCTTGTAGACACGTTTACGACGAGCCATTTCTTTATTGTAGGTTAAGAGTTATTCTTGTCTTAGGGATTACTTCTTTTTGGCGGGTGCAGCTGCCCCTTCTTTCGGGCGTTTGGCGCCGTACTTCGAGCGCCCACGGCGTCTCTTGTCAACTCCCAAGCAGTCCAGCGCTCCACGCACAATGTGGTAGCGCACGCCCGGCAAGTCCTTCACACGACCGCCACGCACCAACACAATGGAGTGCTCCTGTAAGTTATGCCCCTCACCGCCGATGTAGGCGATGACTTCTTCCCCGTTGGTCAAGCGCACCTTCGCCACCTTTCGAAGTGCAGAGTTCGGTTTTTTCGGCGTACGGGTCATCACTTGGAGGCAAACCCCGCGACGCTGCGGACAGCTGTGAAGAGCGCGAGACTTCGACTTCTCTTCCGGCATGGTGCGTCCCTTACGGACGAGCTGATTGATGGTCGGCATGATATCCTGCTAGTTTATTTGTTCTCAGGTTTCGCCGCCAATTCACCAAATCCCTCTCTTGGGGAGAGAAATCTGCCGTTTCTCCGGCGGCTTGCCCGATAGTTCCCCTCGCTTCTCGCACTTTCCATGCGCCTGAAGGGGGAGCCACATTCTACTCTTTTTTCCCCATCTGGCAAGTCTTTTCTTCCAAAATCTTCATTTTTTTCAAAATTATTCATGAGCAGCTAGCTGTTCGGCCTCATCGGTCCACCCGATATTTACGGGATGCCGGGGGCGACCGATCTGTTCTCAATTGATGATAATTATTTTGTTGTGCGTCTATATTTTCGCTTCGTGTACGATAAACGACATCCGGTAGCCCCATTGAACAACCATATATCAAACACAACCCATGCGTGCCTCGTCCCATGATGGTATGGAGGAACATGACGAGAGATGGGCGTCCAACCTCGGCGAACCCTACAACCTGCGCAAGGCGGACAGCCTGCACACGCGGGAGCTGGGTTACACGCTCAACATGATGTACACACTTTACTACGAGATGCCGGATACAGGCGCCGCTCCGCTTTCTTTTCCCGAAAATAGCGAGCCTGAAGAGGCACAATGACCACGGCAAACGCATGGGGAATGCGTTTGCTATTTACGATTTACGATGGACGATTTACGATCTCAGGGAATTCGCGCGCTACGCGCGTTCCAGCGAAGCAGTTGCGAAGCGGAATTTTCGAAGCAATGCGAGGTGTTAGCTAGAAAGGGGCTGGGGCGCCTATCGGTGACGCTTCGGCACCTCACTACCTCAGCGCCCTGCGGGCAACGCTTATGCGTTGTCTAACCGCCCTGCCCGCCCGCTTCGCGTGCGCCCTTCACGGGGCCGTCGGGCGTCTTGTAAATGGCAAACGCATTTCCAACGCGTTTGCCCCGACTCCGCTTGCACGCTCCGATGTTATCCGGATCTTGGGTCTCAACCCTCTGCGTTTCTGACATCGAGCCATTCCTTAGCCTCGGCGTGGCCTTGTTTTGCCGCGAGTTTCATCCACTTCACCGCACTACGCAGGTTTTTCTTCACTCCCATGCCCAAGGAATAACAAATCCCTAACATGTATTGCGAAGGTGCATCGCCCTTCTCAGCGGCCGTGTGATAAAGTTCCAAGGCTTTCTTGTCATCCCTTTCCACTCCATCGCCCAACCAGTAGCAACGCGCCACATTATGCAGAGCGCGCATATTACCGAGCTCCGCTGCCGTTTCAAAATACTTCAACGCTTTTTTGATATCACGCTTGCACACCTTCCCCTCGGCATAAATGCAACCGAGATTATTCGCGGCCGCATCACTCCCGTGACGCGCAGCACGTCTGAACCAGTACATAGCCTTGTTCAAATCCTTGCGCACCCCGCGTCCCGTGTAATAGAGGTTGGCCAAGTTACACTCAGCGGGTGGATATTTCGCCTCAGCTGCAGTGGTGTAGAACATTGCCGCATCTTTATAGCTCTTACGCGTACCACACCCGCTCTCCATGCATTCTCCGACCTCATTGAGCGCCATAGCATCCCCAAGCGCTGCGGCCATACTCCACCATCCCAGCGCTTCAACTTCATCTTCCGCCTCCATCGCTCGCTGCGTGTACAGCTCTATTTTCTGATCCAGCTCCTTCTCATCCTTGCTCTCCAAGAGCTTCAGTAATTCGTTGATCTCCATGATTCTTTTCTACCAAAATTTCTCGTTGGATGCAATATTATTATGTGCTCCGGATGAATTTAAAGCTCTTTTCGATCAAGTGTACTTAAAAAATCGAAAGGTTGAGGATCGCTCCGGTTCGCTGCTCATACTTTTAAATTTCATGCGTCTGCTCTGTTGCCCGATCTTGACCGCACGCATGGCAAATGATATAAAGAGAGAGGACGGAGCCATTCCTCCATGTCTCAGTTTTCTCCGAAGCAACGCGAGCCTTCCATGATCTACGAAATCTGTAAAAAGACCTTGTTTCCCAATGTGGGGACGGTTATTCACGTGCTGCTACTGGTAGCGATCTATGTGTTCTACGTTGCGGATGTGGACCCGAAAGGAATGGAGGCGTTAAGCTCGGCTCTTTTTTTCGTAGCTTTCGCGTTGCCTATACCCCTTGTTGGGTACGTGCTTTTTCGTCTCCCCGGAGAGTTGATGCGACGTCTCGCGTGGGAATACACCGTGCCGGCGATCATTCTGACCACCCTGTTTTACATTGAAGCGCCGGAGGTAGCATCGAGCGATGCACAGGGAGCGCTCATCTATATTTTCCCGGCATTCTACGTCGGAATCCCCACAGCGGCGTGTATCATCGTGGTGGAAGCTCTCTTTTTCTGCCGGCGACTTGTGCGAGGTGAGAAGAAAGCCTCAGCCGTGGTACGCGAGGAAGTGAAGGAAGCCTTTCCGAACACCGGGGCGTGGTGCACACTCGCCGCGCTTGTTGCGGAGTACCTTCTCTCGTCGATCCTGATGTACTGCTACGTCCAAGCATCGCTTGGACGTGCCTTATTACATACCCTGATTTTCCTTCCATTTGCGTACACACCTCTCTTTCTCGCATGGTTTCTCTTCTTCAAGAATCAGCCGGCAACTCGCCGCATCGGTTGGGAAATTCTTGTCAGTTGCGTCCTCTTTTGTTCAGCGGTGCAAATTGCATGGCTCTGCGCCGGGAGCGCGATTTCGGCAGGATTCTTACCCCCTGTCGGGAGTTCCCTTACAGTGTGCGGTCTCGTTGTCGCAGTTTGCGAAATTACGCACCACTTCCTCGGCAAACGCAAACGAACATCGTGAACACCTGTACAGTCGGTCAATTCACACTCTGTCTCTACATACCCTCAGAAGATTAACGACGAGCGACGCCGGATGATTTCAATGTTTTGACTCGGAGGGTGACGCTTTTTTTCAGCGGGCAATGAGGAGGAAATTCTCCGCGGCGCATGTACTCCAGTCCCTCGTCATAGGGGTGACCGTTGATAAACATTTGCCTCGCCACAGGAGATTTTCCCGGAGGGAGCAGGACTTCCATCACGTAATCCGGATCGGAGTGTCCATGGCCCCACCAACGCAGCAGTTTCCTCTCGTTTCGTGTCGGATGGAACAGTACACATCCATCGACGTGATGGGTTTCAATGAAGACTTGGGCAAACGGGGCGGGGACGAGCTGCTCCCCGCGACGCACGGAACCCACGTATCCGTAGGTTGAATCCGCGTACAACTCGCCGCGCGTGCGCAATTCTCCCTCGCGCGGAACATCCTCGGAGCTGCCGCGCGCCTCAATGCGGCTGATGGTGTGCATCCCGTTCTCCCCTTCTCGCCAGAAAACGGCCACCGGCAGTTCCTGTCCGGGATGAAAGCAACGTGCTTTCGTTATCTCAGGGGGAGGAGCCGGACGCCCTTCGAAGGGCTGCAGGGAGGCGGCGGATTCGGCGCGCTTATTGATGAGCTTTTGCCAATCGTCCTTTTCCCACCAGATGGATCGCCCGATCAGGGGAGAAACGCCGAGACGTATCGCA
>CANQSY010000111.1 GCA_947626635.1 uncultured Akkermansia sp. | reverse complement strand
ATTGACGCTGTTTAGCCGCTTTTCTTATGCTTGTACAATTTTTACGCTCGATTTTGGTGGCAAACTTGGGTATTACCGTCTTTCGGAAGATAATTCAATACCATAGTTACACAATCTTTTCGGCTGTATTTTGCGGAATAATTGTGTAATATACATCTTGATTTACTTGCAATTTTATGGTATCATTGAGTAAAATGGAAGAGGGTCTCTTAATTTCCGGAGCCCCCATTTCTGCCGGAAATGACCTCGAAATCATCTACCCCTTCGATCAGCGCAAGGCTGCTGCCGTTCTGCCATTTCATGTGGATATTTCCGGCATCATCAATGAGTGCCACCTCGCCGACCGTACCGGGCAGCACGGGAGCGTAGGGATCTTCCATGTGTTTCAGGCGGATGAACGTGCCTGCGGGATAACGCTCCCGCAGGGCTTTTAATTCTTGTTCATTCGGAAATTTCATTTTCAGTTTCTCCTTCCGAACGTCCGTGACGGAATGCTGCACTGCCTGTCAGATCACGGAGCAGCACTTTTCTTGCCGCCTTGTATTCCGCACCGATCATGCCAATGCGGAGCAGAAAACAGCGGAATGTGTATTTTTCGTTGTCACTTGTATCAGGCTTGTTGTTGATGCGTTTTTGATTTTTGGCAAACTCGCAGAGCAAGGAAATGAATTTACTGTATGCGTCTGCATCACCGTTCTCCTCAATTGTGAACCACGGGAAATTAACTGTAGTTTCCGTGACTTCAATCTCAAGGCTATCCGTCCGCAATGCCGCTTTGAAAAGTGCCTCCTTGTTCTCTAAAATGCGCCTGATCCTGTTGATCGTCGGCTCACTCAGGGAATCGGCAGGCATCTGAACCGTCAGTTTCTCCGGCTCGTTCTCAGTGGTGTAGCCTACCTCTGCCAGTCCGTTCAGCACCTTCTCGATGATCTCATTTTCCGTCCGATCGTTACAGGTGAGGACTGCATCCTTGCTCAAGTTGAAGTTGCCAATTTGATAGGCGCAGCTCGGAACACCGAGATACCTGACCTCTGCCCCGGTCAGCTCACCGATTTTTTTCGCCAGTGTCTTGCGTTCTTCCTTTTCAATGATAAACTTGATGTTCATAATGTGACCTCCTTGAATTGTGCCGCTGCTGCGGTTTTGATCGTAGTCACATTTTAACTCGTTCTGCACAGAATAGCAAGTGTGAGATATGACGAATTATCGAGGAAAATTTTGTGTTAATTCTACCTGATAAATTTTTGTGAATTAGGGTAACAACTTAGTATCACTTTGTTCACAATTTGCTGCATGGTTCTCAGAATTCTGCACTGCCCAAGCAATGCCACAGAGTACGAAATATACACAGGGCAATGCGACACCATTTCCCCACAATTTATATTCCGCCGAATCCGTATACGGATCTGCCAGCCATTTTCGGATCTGTTTTTCCGTTTTCGGCTTGCCTTTTGGATTGGTGACCCTGCGCCACGTTTCCCAGACATCGGTCCAGAATGCAATATCCGCATCGGTCGGTTCGGGGATCGCAAGGTCGGCGCACCACCAGTCGGGAAATCCCTGCAAACGGGCGCATTCCACCGGAGTCAGGCGGCGAACGATATACACCGGTTCATCATTCGGCGTATCATTCACAAGCGGCGGATCTTTCCAATCCGATGCCACAAGTGTGTTTGCCTGCTCGTGAGCGGCAACGGTGTGATGAGAATTTTTACTGGTGCAATAATGATCGGGGGTCGGTACTGCAACTGTCGCAGGACCTTTCGCCACCGCTGTGACGGATACTTCCTCGGAAACGGCGAAATGATTATCTCTTGAAATTGTATACGATGGATCAGGTGCCGCAACAGCATGGCGGTCTAAGTCCGATGTTTTAGTTATTCCGATGTTCACTTTTTTCGCATCAGTTTTGTTGATTTCACTAATTTTTTCTTCTTTACGCACAGAAATACCTCCGAATAATCATTTTTATTTCAGATTCTCCTGTTAAAATAGTCTCAAACTACTTAACAGGAGGTTGAAACAATGGAAAGAGATTTAAAAGATCTTACCCATTGTATCCTTGACATTCTCAAAGGATACGGAATAGGAAAATATGGCATTAGGAACTACTATTACGAGGGCTTTAAGCCAATCATTGAAGTCTGTTCAAAGAAAGGTGTTACTGATTACGTTGAAGCTGATATTCAGTCAGCACTCAGAACAATTGCAAATGATGCAAAATCTGGTAAAATTGCAAAAGTTAAAGCACCTAAATCAAGGAAAGCTGCATATCTTCTAAAGGAATATGTGTCCACAGGAAATGTAACTCTTCACAGGCTTAGGCCAGATCCAAAAATTTATCTATCTGATTATTATGAGGCCATTTCAGATGACTTCGGTGAATACTTACAAGACAGCAAAAATCTGGTTCCCGATTCCAGGCAAACTTTGGTTAGTATTTCACGTTCCTTTCTCAAGTATTTAGATGATAACGGCAGGCATTCCATTCAGCAGGTGGATTTAAAAATCGTAAAAGACTTTCTGATTTTTTCTACACAAAATCATGCATGTAGCATGGATTATGTGCAGCGATCATTAAAATACCTTGCTGAGTTTTTGCTCCAGAATAATAAATGCCTTGACTTTCGTGACGCTCTCCTTTCAAGACCGACTCCAAGAAGAAAGTTAAGGCCAGTATTTACGGACGATGAAGTCGATGCTCTTTTAGAAGAAGCCAAAAACAGTGATACTAATCCTTTGCGGGATACGGCTATTATTCTGATAGCCAGTAATTTAGGACTACGCGCCATAGACATTGTCAACCTTAAACTTCAGGATATTGACTGGTATCAAAGCACGCTAAAGTTTGTCCAGCATAAAACAGGAGTAGAATGTGAACTTCCCTTTGAGGCAGAGGTAGGCAATGCTATAGCAGCATATATTTTAAAAGAGCGTCCCTCCACCAAGGAACCTTTTGTATTTATCCGCTCAAGAGCTCCCTTTGTTGGTCTTAGCTCTCCTGCATTAGGAGATATGGTACGCTCTTATATGAAAGAATCGGATCGAATTGCATATGAATCAGGTGATCTTAAAGGTTTTCATTCATTCCGGCGTTATGTTGCAACCAAAATGATAGATGCCGATGTTCCTAAAGATACGGTTAAAGATGTTCTTGGGCACTTAAGTCTTGATTCAATGAAGCCTTATATACGGATAAGTCGTAATAAACTTGCATTATGTGCTCTTGACATCTCCGGAGTTCCTGTTTCGCAGGAGGAGTACGTATGAGATACACATTTTCAAGCAGTTTTGCGGAATACATCAAAGCCTTAATTGAATCAAAGCGTGCTTATGGATATGACTACAGCGAGAGTGAACGGCTACTGCACTACTTTGATGAGTTTTGTCTTGTAAAATATCCTAATGCTGATTCGATAACGCAGGAAATCTTCCTGAAATGGGCTGAACGGAGGGAAACGGAGAATAATAAATATCGACTGAACCGCATTTCCGTTGTCCGTGAACTTTCCCGTTATATGAAAAGTATAGGGATTGATTCATATGTTTTACCCAATGATCTTGTCCGTAAGGATTCGAGACATGTTCCTCATATATATTCTATGGAGGAACTCACCAGAATCTTTAGCGAACTCGATAAATGCAAGTACAATAGAAGATCTCCTGCTCGGCATTTGGTGATCCCTGTAATTTTCAGATTGATTTATTGCTGCGGCCTGCGCCCAGTAGAGGCACGTCGCCTTAAATGCGAAGATGTAGATTTACGAACAGGCAGTGTAAAAATTTTAGAGTCCAAAGGACACAAGGATCGTATGGTGGTCATGGCTCCTGATCTATTAGAACTCTGCATTGTTTACGACAGAAAAGTGTTACAAATCTATCCGAAAAGAGTATATTTTTTCCCGAGCCCCGTAAATGATGGGAAATCTATGTACTCGATGGAATGGATTATACCGACATTCCGAAAAGCGGTGAAAGCTGCCGGGGTTTATGATTGCCCGGGCAGTACACCGCGCCTATATGATTTACGCCATACATTTGCGACTCATGTGATTCACCAATGGATAAACGAAGGAAGGAACATAGATGCTTGCCTTCCTTATCTGAGTGAATACATGGGACACGAAAATATATCTGATACTGCCTACTACATCCACTTCTCTCCGGAATTTTACTCCGAGACCAGAGATTGGGATAATGGCATAACATCACGCATAATCAGGGAGGTATGAACGTGAAAATCAAGGATGAGGAATTCTACAAGACTATCGACTCCTTTCTGAACACATATTTGATAAAGCAGAAAAACTTTAGCCCGAAAACTAAGAACTCCTACAAAAAATCGCTGAACTTACTTTTGGAGTTCTTCAAAGACGAAAAGGGAATGAAAAACTACCAAATTGGTTTTGACGATTTGACATATGAAAACATAGCAGCTTTCTCAAACTGGCTATCTGACAAAAAAGGCAGTGCGCCCCAAACGGTTAACAACCGACTTATGGCCATCCGTTCTTTTGTAAAATATGCCGCTATACTGGATCCTTCAAAGGTAAATACTCAAATCCAGATAAAAAATGTACCCACGAAAAAGGTTAAGAAAACGGTTGTGGGTTTTCTTGAGGAAGATGCTCTGGAAGCTTTGTTTCAACAGCCGGATGTCAACACACTTATTGGTTTGCGGGACTATTGTTTCATGACACTGATGTATGAAACAGCCGCTCGTTGTGCAGAACTCGTTAATCTAAAAATCCAAGATATGGATTTGAATTCAAAATCTCCGATTGTGTATTTGACTGGAAAAGGAAATAAGTCTCGCAGGATTCCTATTGGTCCAGAAACCGCCGCAAATATGCGTAAATATTTGAGTGTTAATTTTTCCCAAGAAGAATCCACCGATACATATGTGTTTTTTACAACCTGGAAAGGCTCCAATCACAGGATTTCACCGGATGCCGTAGCTCTATTTATGAAAAAATACGCTGCACAGGCTCACGCTATGTGTGCTGGTGTCCCAGTTAATATGCATCCTCATTTGCTCCGCCATTCAAGAGCAATGCATCTTTACAGGGGTGGCATGGCTTTACCTTTATTGTCAGAATTTCTCGGGCATTCCAGTGTGGACACAACGCGAATTTATGCTTGGGCAGACACTGAAATGAAACGTAATGCTATTAAGCAGGTTGGCAAAAATCATGTTTCCGCAGTAGACCCTGTTTGGGTTGATGACGAAGACATGATACGAAAGCTGTACGGACTTGATTAGTAGATGCATACAATATTAGGCAATGCTGGAAGCGGTTTCTCGAAATGACTCGGGAACCCGCTTCTTTGTTATTAGGAGGTTCAATATGAAAAACAAAGCTATTTCTATTAATAACGCACCGCGCATCAATGGCATCGGAATAACTAAAACATCGGACTTAGACCGCTTATCCTGATATCAGGATAAGCGGTCTGCTGTATTCAATGTGAAGCATATATCTTCATTGATGCCGTCACCCTGCGGACCGTTCTTTTCAGAACGCCCGATCATCGAGCCTTGCAGTGAATATGTCTCCGGAGAGATCACGCATATACCGCCTTGATTCTTGTTGGGAGACTGATCGGAAGTATCGATTGTCCGAGATGTATCTGCCTCATAGAAACCACTGTGCGGATTATCCGACAGCATAGCATTGCTGTGCTTAGAACAAATTCCGTAGGCTTTGGG
>CANQSY010000110.1 GCA_947626635.1 uncultured Akkermansia sp. | reverse complement strand
GGCAAGCTGTCAGACACTTCCGGGGCGAGCGCGAAATTTCGCAATTTGGCAAACAAATCAACCCCGTTCGGCAAACCGCTGTGATGTCCTGCAAACGCATATGCGAGCAACTCGCCCATCGGTCCTTCAATATTCTCCAAAGCCCATTTCGCTGCTGCCGTTTTGTGATCTGTCTTGTCGGACGAGTGTCCCTCCGCTGAATCACGCAAGTATTGTTGCCATTCATGGCTCGCCTTCCCCATATCATGTGCCAGCGCGAGCACGCGCATGCAACGTGCAGTCTCCTCCGGTGCCCATAACTCCGGGTCCAACAGTGGGCCAAACGACTCAATTACCTTCCGTGTTCGTTCTGCGTGGCCATCAGGACCGTATAACAATTCCCAAGGTTTGTCCGGCTTTTCTCTACTACTGTGAGCATATATTTCCATCGTCCACATACTATCCGGTTGTTAATCACATGTCAACTATGACAGTGTGAAAACTCTTTATTTGGCGATGTTTTTTCGTGCGAATCTCATGTGTTGCAATGCGTTTAACTGCGATAGGCAGAGCGAGCGCGCAGAACTTTCTGCGCGCTCGCTGCGGAAGTATAAAGAGTGGAGTGAAGCGGCACGCTTATTTCAGCATGTCGCGGATTCGTTGAACCGGCGTTCCGTTGAGGAGCAAACCGCGCTCCCACTTAAGAGAGGGGTAATTCTTTTTCAAGTTAGCCACACTCGTGCTGATACCGCTGCCGCCGGAAGTGGCGAAAGGGATGAGTTTTTTGTCCTGCAGTTGGTGGGCTTCGATGAAGGTGGCGATAATGCTTGGGTAGGTATCCCACCATATCGGGAAGCCGATGAAAACGGTATCGTATTTCTCCATGTTTTCAACTTTTCCGATTATTGCCGGACGTGAAGCGGGATCGTGCATCTCCACGTAGCAACGCGATTGGTGATCCCTCCAATCCAAGTCTGCCGCGCTGTAGGGAGCTTTCGGGGCGATGGCATGGAGCGTGCCCCCTGTTGCCTCGGCAAGTTTTTTTGCAGCGTCAGCGGTCGTTCCCGTGGCAGAGAAGTAAGCCACGAGCACTTTGTCGTTATGAGGAGTTGTTTCAGGTTCAGCCTGGGTTTGTCCGCAGCCAACGGCGGCGGCGCCGGCAATCATTGCAATGATTTTTTTCATCATAAAAGCTACAAACGTTGTTCGTCTTTCATCCTACCTCCTCGAGTCACTTGAGGTCAAGTACTCATTTGTGTTCTCATCTCCAACATCTGAGAATGATGAGCTCCACGGCGTGTGGGCAGCACCTTTATTTCAGCAGTTCGTCCTTGACCTTGTATTGAGCGCGGAGTTGCTCGTAGATCTCTTTGAGGCGGCGGAAGGTATCGGCGTAATCGGGGTCAGCGGCGAGGTTGCGCATTTGATGTGGGTCGAGCTGATTATCGAAAAGCATCCACTCATCGTCGAACTTTCGGGCGTCAGGATTTTCTCCGGGCATGAGGGAGAAGATATGGGCGAAAGTGTAGCGGGAGGTGCGAATACCATCGTGAACAGGAGCATTATGTTCTCCGGGATTTTCGTAGAAGGCGTAATAGAGAGGGCGGTCATTAAAGAAGGCGGCTTGTCCGGTGGAGAAGAGGGGGACGAGGGAGACGCCGTCGAAGGTGGCTCGATGAGCAGGAGTATCGACGCCGGCGACCTCGGCAATGGTCGGAGCGTAGTCGATATTCTGGACGATGGCTTGAGACCGGGTACCGGCCGGAATTTTCCCCTTCCAACGCATGATAAGGGGCATGCGCATCGTCTCTTCAAAGATCCAACGTTTATCGTAAAGGCCGTGTTCGCCGAGGAAGAAACCTTGATCCCCGACGTAGATGACGAGCGTGTTTTCGGACAAACCGTGGGAATCGAGGTAGTCAAGGATGACGGAAATGGAGTCATCCACAGCGAGCAGCGTACCGAGGTAATCCTCCATGTACCAGCGCCAGCGACGTTCCGTCATCGTCGCTAAGTCAGGGATTTTCCCGGCGCGCATATCATCGACAAACTCACGGGTACGCCTCGCATAAAAATCGCGGTAAACAGGCAACACGCCCTTTTCGACATGCTCAAGACCGTTCCCATAATTCGTGAGAGGTGCGAACTTAGGGGAATGTTTGGAGAGATCGAAATCTGCGGGGACCTGTCCGTTGAATTTTCCCTGCTTGATCATATTTCCCAGCACATTGTTCGGCACAATTTCTTTCATGACGTCGAAGGGAATCAGATCTGCCTGCAAGTGCGCGTCGTTCCAGTTACATAAGTCGCGGCTCACGCTCTGTCGGGTGGCAGCGAGAAACGCGGGGCGTCCCATCCAGTCGTCATGCAGATTTTCAGGGGGAGTGAGCTTTGCCACGTAGTCGCGGATTTTTTCGAGGTGCCGCGGAGCGGGCAGCCAATTACGATGCGGAGCTTTGTGACCAAGCACAAGCGCAAAGGGACGGCTCTTATCGCGATGCTCCAGCCAATCGATCGCCTTCGTGGTAAGCAGATCCGTCACGTACCCCCGGGCGCGGTGGCGCAGATAACCCTTCCCTACGGGATTTTCGGAAAGGAACTCCGGATCCCAATAATCCCCCTGTGCCGGGAATACCTGCCAAGTATCAAACCCCTCCGGACGCGAAAACAAGTGCCACTTGCCCACCATTCCCGTCTGGTAGCCTGCCTCCTGCAACATCTTGGGATATGTTGGCTGACTTCCATCAAACGCCACCATTCCTTTGTCGTCGCGCATGTTGAACATGAATCCATTGTTATGGGAATGACGTCCGGTAAGCATACAGGCTCGAGCCGGACCGCACAGTGAGTTCGCGCAGTACGCTCGGTCGAACACCATCCCCTCCTGCGCGAGCCGTCGAAATCCGGGCAGAGGGACCGGCGAATCCTTGTCATTGGTTCCCAACGCTTGCACGGCATGGTCATCCGTGATGATAAACAAAATATTCGGCCTTTCCTGCGCACCCCACGCCGCAGCCATTAACCCTACGGTCGCCATCATGATTCTCACGCTTGTCATGCGCACAGCTTACCACGTCCCTTTCCCTTTTGCAACACAAACAAGATGGAGGTCATGCGCCAGCACATCCTTCCCGAGGAAAAGCATCCCTAATAGGGTGTTAACGGCACATCATGCAGAATAAGCCCTTGGTTATTTACGATGTGAACAACGCGTGTGCATACGCACGCGCGGTTGCAAAGCCGCCGCGGGATCGGGAAGAGGACCGGACAAGATGCGCAAGTATTTTGCCCCTTGGGGTAAGAAGGCAAGGCGGTACCGACGAATCAAAGCAATAGCGTAGCGGGACGTGTCCAAAATTTTCTTTAAACGTGAGAAGGAGCATGCTATAATGCCCGCGCAGGGACAAGCTCAACGATATGCTTGAAAACAAACGCCGCACCAAGGAGCGTCACACGGAGGGGGAACCCTCGCCGTGGGGGAGTCTTGTTCACCGCAACAATCGTGTGAGTTCCTTCCGCCGTTTACCACCGGAACGTGACCCGGAGGAGGGGTACAGTAACGACGAGGAGGAAGACGGCGGACCGACGAGGAGTCTGTGGAGCAGGCTGAACATATGGTCGATCCTGGCGACGGCGCTTTTCTTGGCCTTCTGCGGAGGGATGGGTCTACTGGTCGTGCAGATGTGGAATCCCCAGGACATGAGCGACATAGCGGGGTATATTGACAAGGGAGCTCCCAAAGACTTGACGCTGGCGCTCAAGAATGCGGGCGGGGCCGAAATTACCTTTACCGAGGGAGAAATCAACCGGTATCTGAGAGACTCCTGCAGCATGCGCCAGGGAGGTATCTTCTCGCTCATTGCCCATGAACGGGGAACAGCAGTGCGCATCCACGACGGGTACATCGAGCTGGTGATCGATCGTTTACTGAGCACGCATTTGCACCAGACCACCTCTGTGCACCTGAGCTTTGCCAGGGAGATGCGGGAGGGAATACCGAGTCTGAGAATAGATTTTCGTGGGGGAGAGCCCATCCTCGGGTCACTGCCGAGGGGAGGGAGCATAGGACAGGTGGGGGTACCTCAGAGGCACATCGAAATGCTACGTCCGGCGCTCCGGACTCTGCTGGATTGCTACCCGGAATTCACGAGGCTCATTGAGCAGTATGGCTATTATCCCGAGTTTACGGCGGGACGCAACGGCGAGGAGGGTCGAGTGCGGCTCATTCCCGCTACCTCCCCATCTTTCTGATTACCTTCCTCCGAATCACCATGCCACAAGATTCCACGATGTCCCCGGACGCGACAGAGCAGCAGAAAAAGCAAGCGAGCCTGTTGCACTATGTCTCTTACTATCTCTACAAGTTGTTGTGTATTTTTTTGAAGTGTACGGATGTGCGGTTGGTGGCGATCAGCGGGCGCTGTCTGGGGTATCTGGTATGGGTTTGTGCGGGCAGACGGAGACGCATCGTGGCGCGCAACCTGCGCATTGTTGTGGAGCCTCGTCTCAGGGGGCGAAAATTATCCGCCATGGTACGGCGAAATATCGTGCGCACGACCATGAATCTGGCGTGCTCACTGAAGACGGGACTCATGAAGCAGCGGGAGATGGAGCGATTCATCCGAGTCGAGGGAGGAGAGCATTTTGAGCGCTGCGGCTCCGGCGGTCACACCGTCGTCTCCTGCATCCCGCACGCGGGAAACTGGGAAGTGCTCGCGCGCATACGCCCCATCTTTCACCGCGTGCCCCGCTTCGCTTCCATGTACCGACGCCTTTCCAACCCTCTGCTGGAGGAGTTGGTTTACCAATCGCGCACTCGCTACGGATGTGAGATGTACAGCAAAGAAGACGGGCTGCGGGAGGTTCTCAAGCTGGCGCGAGGGGGAGGACTTTTGGGCGTGCTGAGCGACCAATTCACGGCGGAGGGAATCTACCTGCCCTATTTTGGGAAAGTGACAGGGGTAACCCCCCTGCCCGCTCTCATCTACAAGCGTTGCAAAGGCAAGGGACACCTGTTCTCTGTGTTCACGCGCAACACGGCGCTGGGGCATTGGGATGCTGTGCTGGGGCGGGAAATACACCTGCCGAGCGAATGTGAAAGTCTGTCAGACATCACCATGCAAGTCAACCTTGCGTTGGAGAAGTGTCAAAACGAAAATATACTGGATGGATTCTGGATGCACCACCGCTGGAAGACGACAGATGTAATCGCCCCGAAGATGGACGAGGACACGCTGAAGGCCGTGCGTGCGTACGCCCGGTTGCCCTTCCGCATCATCGTTGTAACCCCGGACGACGTCGAGGCTGCGCACGTGGTGGAGGAAGTCGTGCTTGCGCTAAGCGAGTGCAGACCGGATGTCGAACTCACCGTACTCTGTCCCTCCTCTCAGCTGGCGACATGGCAAGAGCAGAAGGGAGTGGCGCGGGTGTTGACGACAGACGTTCCGTCGGAAACGTACCGGATGCTGGATGCTGACGAGGTCTATGCACGCGGACCCTTCGACGTTCTGTTCATGCTAGGAGGCGGAAGAAAGCTGTGGAACGCGCTTTCACCCCTGTTCCCGCTGCACGCCATCGGCTGGGAAGATCATCCGCTGGCGCGGCGTTTCCGCACCCGGTACAAACGCAGCAGCAACTCACCGTACCCCACCCGCGAGGAATACGTCAAAATGCTGAACTACCACCAGATCGCGTTGCCGAAGCGATAAAATGCTGAGGATTTACGTTGAAGCGGAATTTTGGGGAATAGACGTGATGAGTGATGAAAATAAGGCAAACATTTTATTGAGATACGAGTACTTCCTTATCAAAAAAGAGAAAAGAGGCCTTTTTATCAAAAAAGTTTACACCTAATAATTTACGTCTAACGCACTGATACAGAAAAAAAAAAAAAAAAAAAA
>CANQSY010000109.1 GCA_947626635.1 uncultured Akkermansia sp. | reverse complement strand
GTATCCCCCCCCCCCGGATCACATATAAAGATAAAAGCAAACTGAGGAGGATAAGTAATTGAAAAGGGTTCTCTCGTGAGCTGCCACCCCGTATATTGCCCTTAAATTATGTCATTCAAGAATGACCCGTTGCATTTAATGTTGCGATCCACAGAATGAGGGAGGGCTTTGCAGTCCGCGGTTGACAAAACCTGTCCAAACAGCTACAATGCGCCCCGCATTCTTTCGGAGTCATCTGACCGGATGCATCCAATTTACTCATTCATTTATACGACCATGAAATACAGATGCAAAGTTTGTGGAGCCATTATTGAAAGCGACGGCATTCCTGAATCCTGCCCAGTCTGCAAAGTGAAGGGAGCCGACAAGTTTGAACTCATTGAGGAGGGCCGTGAAAAGGTCTATGCCGACGAACACCGCGTTGGCGTCGCTCAGGGCCTCGACGAGGAAGTCGTGAATGGTCTGCGCGACCACTTCAACGGCGAGTGCTGTGAGGTGGGAATGTACCTCGCGATGAGTCGGCAAGCTGAACGTGAGGGCTACCCCGAGGTAGCCGACGCCTTCAAGCGCTACGCTTTTGAGGAAGCGGAACACGCCGCCAAATTCGCAGAGCTTCTCGGCGAGGTCCTTACGCCCGACACCAAGAAGAAT
Source organism: uncultured Akkermansia sp. (assembly GCA_947626635.1). GTDB lineage: Bacteria > Verrucomicrobiota > Verrucomicrobiia > Verrucomicrobiales > Akkermansiaceae > Akkermansia. Next base: position 5,312 of record CANQSY010000109.1, on the reverse strand, counting down.
CTCGAGCTGCGAGCGGAGGCCGAATTCGGTGCCTGCGCCGGCAAGCTCGCCATCGCCAAGCGAGCCAAGGAACTCGGTTACGATGCCATCCATGACACCGTACACGAGATGTGCAAGGACGAAGCCCGCCACGGGAAAGGCTTTGACGGTTTGTTGAAGCGCTACTTCGCTCAATAATCCCCCCCCTTCCATCCCATGCAGAGGTGCATCTCCGTCGAGTTGCACCTCTCTTTTTTCGCGTAATGGGTCCACAATCCCTTCGTATCAAAGCATACGAACGGAATGAGGTTGTGTACCATAGGGGAAGAGTCAATAACACAAGAAGCCAGCATTTGAACGTCCCAGCTAAAGAAAAAAGTCTTTGGATAATGGCGAAATTTTGTGACATACGCCTCAAAAGTCGCTGAAGGTGCTTCCAAAAGAATTCGAAATGTGATAGAGTAAGGCAGCTATGGATGCAACGATGAAGAACTACTACATACCGACGGTTATTGAGAAGACAAGTCAAGGGGAACGAGCATACGACATCTACTCACGGCTCCTCATTGACCGGGTAATCTTCCTGGGGACTGAAATCGATGACACAGTGGCGAACTCTGTGATCGCGCAACTCCTCTTCCTTCAGATGACTGAACCCAAGAAAGATATCCACCTCTATATTAATTCCCCGGGAGGCTCCGTGACGGCGGGGTTGGCAATTTACGACACCATGCAATTTGTTTCATGCGATATCAACACCTACTGCATTGGTATCGCTGCCTCCATGGCCTCCGTGCTGCTTGCAGCAGGAACAAAAGGAAAACGATTCTGCCTGCCTAATTCCCACGTGATGATTCACCAGGTGCGAGGAGGTGCTCAAGGGACCGCCGCAGACGTGGAACGCACGATCAACTTTATGTTTAGCTTGGATAAGCGTCTTACCGGCATTTTGGCTCAACATACGGGGAAAGACCCGAAGACCGTCAAAAAAGACCAAGATCGTGATAACTACATGACCGCAGAAGAGTCTCTCGCATACGGTCTCGTCGATCGCATCCTCACGCACAAACCCGACAACAAGTAAAAGAGCCATGGCTCGTAAAACACCCAAACGCTGTATCTTTTGCCAATTTAGCGATGCGGACGGGCGTCCCATGTTGGATCTCACGCCTGATGTGCACGTGTGCTTCCCTTGTATTGAGGAACTCAACCACCGCATGTTTACTGCCGTGCCGATGGGCGAAATAGCGGCGGAACATATCCTCAGCTTAATCAGTTCAACTCACCCGGAATTACTGCCCCAAAGCACGCCCGACCCATCGAGCGTTCTTGAGGTACAGACGCGCTCACTCGACAAACTCCCTACGCCGGAGGAGTTGCACCGTATGCTGGATTCCTACGTTATCGGCCAGGAACTCGCGAAACGAACTCTCTGCGTCGCCGTCTACAACCACTACCTGCGTCTGCGGCAAGGAGACGATAAAGATGGTACGGAAATTGAGAAGAGCAACATCCTGCTCGCAGGTTCCACAGGTTCAGGAAAAACTCTCTTGGCAAAAACGCTTGCTCGCATACTGGACGTCCCCTTCTGCATTGTAGACGCAACGACGCTGACAGAGGCGGGATACGTCGGTGAAGACGTAGAAAATATCGTGCTGCGTTTACTGCAAGCGGCTGACATGAATGTCGCAAAGGCGGAGCGCGGCATCATCTACGTGGACGAGATCGATAAGATAGGACGCAAAACGCAAAACGTCAGCATTACTCGCGATGTAAGCGGCGAAGGAGTGCAGCAGGCACTGCTCAAAATCGTGGAGGGGACGGAGTGCAACATCCCTCCCAAGGGCGGTCGTAAACACCCCAACGAAGCATATATTCGTGTCAATACCGAGAACATTCTCTTCATCTGCGGCGGTGCTTTCGTGGGACTTGAAGGTATCATCCGCAAACGCCTAGGGGCCTCCACCCTCGGCTTTGCTTCCATTGAAGAGGGACGCGATACGAAGGAGTATACGGAAGAGGAGGTGCTCTCCAAGACTATGCCGGAGGATCTCTTTGTCTTTGGGATGATTCCCGAACTTGTCGGCCGCCTGCCGATCTTTGCCCCTCTCACAACGTTGACGGAAGAGCAGCTCGTGGAGTTGCTCACGAAGCCGAAGAATGCGCTGGTGAAGCAGTACACGAAGCTGTTAGCGATGAGTGGGGTCAAACTGACGGTGGAGCCGGCCGCACTTCTTGCGATGGCAAAGATGGCCGTAGAGCGAGGGACCGGCGCGCGAGCGTTGCGCAGTATTTTTGAGAGTCTCATGCTGGACATTATGTACAAAGCTCCCAGCGATAAGAGCATTACGGGAGTGACGCTGACAGAAGAGACGGTGCTGGGCACCGGCAAGCCGAAAATCACGCGCAAAGGAAAGGAGAAGTAGGTCATGCGTGTGCTTGGGATTGAGTCGAGCTGCGATGAAACAGCCGTGGCTGTGCTGGAAGACGCCCCAAGCGGCGGAGCCCGTATCCTCAGCTCTCTCGTCTCCTCGCAAATTCCCCTGCATCGCCAATACGGTGGCGTCATCCCTGAACTCGCCTCCCGCAATCACTCCGGCCGCCTCCCTTCCCTTCTGCGCGAGACGCTCCGGAGTGCCCACCTTGACTGCTCCCAGATCGACGTGTTTGCTGCTACGGGTGGACCCGGTCTCGTTGCTGCCTTGCTGGTGGGACATACGGCCGGCAAGGCTCTCGCTCTCGCCGCGGGCAAGCCCTTTATCTCCGTGAACCACTTGGAAGGTCATCTCCTCTCGCCCTTTCTCAGTGGTTGTCCTGAGATAGAGGAACTCAACGTCATGCCCCCACCGCATATTGCTTTGGTCGTTTCCGGAGGACACAGCCTCCTGTTGGATGTGTCAGGATTGGGCCAATACCGACTACTTGGTCGATCCCGGGACGATGCTGCGGGGGAAGCCTTCGATAAGGTAGCGCGCATGCTCGATCTTCCGTACCCGGGCGGACCGGAAATCGATAAGCGCGCCGAACGTGGGGACGCCGAGCGTTTCCACCTCCCTCGCCCCATGCTGCATGAGGATAACCTCGACTTTTCTTTCTCGGGTCTCAAGACCTCCGTACTCCACCTGCTGCCCACCCTCGCAACCGGCGGAGATCCACACAATGCGGATGAGCAGAGTCTCTGCGACCTCTGCGCCGGTGTACGAGCAGCCATCGTGGATGTTCTTGTTCAGAAGGCAAAGAAGGCCCTTAAACTCACGGGTCGTAAACTCCTGGCCGTGTCCGGGGGAGTATCCTGTAATACAGCGTTACGAGACGCACTGCTGGATATGTGTTCGCGACGAGGTTTCAAGTTGCTTCTGCCTCCCGAAGCACTCACCACGGACAATGCCTCCATGATTGCCTATGCGGGGATGTTGCACGCGAAGGCCGGTCATTTCTCTGATTGGAAAACGCCTGTGGATCCGAACCCTCAACTTGCGGGATATGCAACCCGTGCCTGACATTTTGCTATGAACCTGCGCGATAAATTACGCGAAATTTTGCCGAGCATCCTACCTCGGCACCCTCAAAACGCCCTCAAGGGCAAAGAGCTTATTGCGCGCGTGCGCACGGTACTTGGAGAGGATTACTCCGATGGCACGCTCCTCTCTCAATTCTCCGCCTTGACTTTTGAAGAAGGGAGCCGTCTCACTCGAATCCCCGGCGGTCAGGGTTACTACCTTCGCCCCGAGGGAGAAGATGATACTTCGCTAAAAAATTTCTTTACGACGCCCGCTAGCGTCGCTGACTCACCCCTGCACCGCGCTATTGCCCTTGCCTCGCGCATGTACGATACGGAGGGTCTGAGCGTCTTTGTTTACCCCGTGGATGAGGAAAGTTGGAACCACCCGGATCTTGTCGCCGTACAATGGCCTGCGGGACAGTGGGAGGATGACGGTTCATACACCATGATCGATGATCCCCGGCGTGCCGCCTCATTTCGCGCTGTATGCGTCTGCGCCGAGCCGAGTGGGGTGTCATGTCGCCGTCATTTTTTTCGAACTTTGGCCTGTGGACAATGGGCGCAGGAAGCAGAATTGCTCATCATCGGTATGCCTGACGAGACGGAGCAGTACGCGCTAAACCGCCTTGCTGGACGTTTCGGCGTCGGTATTCGTTGTATCGATTCGTTGAGCGATTTCCTACCACGAGCGGACGTGATGCTGCGGATGAATAGGCGAGAGGCGAGCGACACCGTACATGCCCTCCCCTGCACCACGGCGGCGCATCCGCGTCATTGGAACATACCGCCGCAGGCAGCTGCTGAGATGCCGGACGTCGCGCCTGTACAGGAATGGGCAACCTACTGCGTGCAGCGCGGGCACGTGGAAGCGTACGAGCGTCGGGTGGCTATCGATTAACTCGTTGTTTTCATGGCACGTATCTTTATTCTATGTTTTCTGCTTCTTGGCGGGTTATACACAGGGTGTACCGGACTGCTGGAACTGGGTCGCTCTGTCGTATTTGTGTATAATGCGCAGACTGTACCAGGTGTGGTGATCGACCAAAGGGAGCGTCCTTTTGAAGACTGGGGCGAGATGCTGGCTCACGGCAACATGCCATGGGAAAGCTCCACGGCGCATCAACCTATCGTCGGCTTCTCCCTCCTTGGACGTCCCTGCACTGCGGATAACCTTACGGACCTCGACTCTCGCAATCACGCGAACGGAGAGCAGGTGGAACTACTGATTCGATCCGTCCCGAACACACCTCCTTCCATTCATATCAATGAATTCCGCTTTATTTGGGCAGGAGGACTTCTGCGATTGGCAGGAGGGCTCCTGCTGATTCTTCTCTATCGCGGTGTGCGACGCAGTAAACTGCTCATGAAGGTGTCCCGTTCTCGACACGAAGGAGATTCAACGCCACAAACGACATCCCCTCCTAAGGGGCGCCCTCTTCCTCACCCTCAGCGTAAAAAACGAAAAAAATCTTCCTCCGCTACAAATAAAGCTTCCCATCCGCGCAAAAAAAAGCTTAAAATGTAGTGCGATCAACTTGTCAACCTCCAACCCTATACAAACCATGAAGCTAACAACCATTGCATTCATTCTACTTAGTTTAACGATCATTTCCTTCCCCGCCGCGCAGGCTGGTCTGCCTGACGCAACAAAGAAATCTCTCGAAAATCTATGCAAACCCTCCTGCACTCCCTCTGCATCAGATGTTGCCCAAGCTCAGCTGACAGCTAAAAAAGAGGCTGCCAAGGAGGCCGTTGAGGCCAGGAAGACGGAGCTCGGGGCCAAGGTAGAAGCCGCCAAGGAGGCCGCAGAGGCCAGGAAGACGGAGCTCGG
>CANQSY010000108.1 GCA_947626635.1 uncultured Akkermansia sp. | reverse complement strand
ATAAGCGGAGCTATGCACTCAAACGTAGCTCGGATAAAATTTCGTCCTAATGTCAAATTATGGTTGACTTCGTAAATAGGCAAACGCATTTCCTAATGCGTTTGCCCCGATGTGCTCCTTGACATACGAGGAAGATGCTGTAAAATGAGCGGCATGCAGATAAGAGAGGTGAATGATAATCGGGAAGAATTGATCAGGATGGCTTTGCGGGAGGATTTTGGAAAAGGGGACGTGACCTCAGAGTATTTTGTGCCGGAGGAGCTGCAGGCCCGAGCTTTGATGAGACCTCGCACGCGAGGGGTGATATCAGGGGTGGAGCTGGCAGCAGAGGTGTTTCGGACCGTAGATGATAAGTTGCGGGTTGATGTTCTGTTGGGCGATGGAGAAGAGGTATCGCCGGAGGCCGTGATTATGCTTATCGAGGGAAGTGCTCGCAGCATACTGGGTGCTGAGCGCACGGCGTTAAATTTTATCCAAAGACTTTCCGGCGTAGCTACAATGACTCATCGCTATGTGCAGGCCATTGCACACACGTCGTGTAAGCTGCTGGATACGCGTAAGACCACGCCTGGTTATCGCCTACTGGAGAAGGCTGCCGTCGTACACGGCGGAGGGACGAACCACCGCATGGGACTCGATGATCGCGCTATGGTAAAAGATAACCATCTCATGACCAATGGGGATAGGTCTCATTTGCAGAATTGTATTCGACGGCTGAAGACCGAACGCCCCGGAGTGGAGGTTGAGCTGGAGGCCGATAAGCTCGAACAGGTGGAGGACTTCCTCAAGCTTGAAGGCGTAGACTATATCCTACTGGATAATATGAGCCCGGAGCAGATGCGCCAAGCCGTGGAAATGCGCGGACCGCACGCTAAGCCATACTTTGAAGCCAGCGGCGGACTTACGCTGGAGACCGCCCCGGCAGCGGCTGAGAGCGGTGTCGATTTTATGAGCTTCGGTTGCCTTACTCACTCTGCGCCCGCGCTCGATATCGGATTGGACTTTACCACATTGGAGAGTTAAAATGTCACTGACGGCACGAGAAGCCCTCATTACACTCAACCTCATACCGGGGCTGGGTCCTGTGCGGATCATGTCGTTGCTGGAGCACTTTGGCACGGCGGAACTCGTTTTGGCCGCGCCAAAGGAGCTGTTGCGGAAAGTGCCACGAGTTGGGGATGCAATTGCAGCTGCCATAGCGGATTGGAGACATTGCACCCAGGTGCATGCGGAGCTGGAGTGTGCACAGCGTGCCGGTGTGCGCATCACGACCCTTTTTGATGATGAATACCCGGATGCCCTGCGTAGTATGAGCGATCCTCCCGTTGTACTGTATTCGTTGGGAGAATGGAAGCAAGAGGACGCGCATCGCGCCGTAGCCGTCGTAGGGACCCGTATGGCTTCGCCGTATGGGCTGAGTTGTGCGCGCAACATTTGTCGGGAACTGGCAGACAGCAGTGGCTGCTGTATTATCTCAGGCCTTGCGCGGGGTATTGATACAGCAGCTCATCTCGGCGCCCTTGAGGGACAGGGTCGCACCATCGCAGTATTGGGCGGTGGTCTCTCTTCCATCTTCCCGCCGGAGAACATGGACCTGGCTCGTCGCATAGCAGATGGGAATGGCGCCATTGTGAGTGAATTTCCAATGAATATGTCTCCCTCCCGCAATACCTTTCCGCAACGCAATAGAATTGTCGCAGCATGGTGCCGTGCGACTGTCGTTGTCGAGGCCGGACAGCGTAGTGGAGCACTACATACAGCAGGACTGGCGGCCGAGTATGGGAAGTCGGTTTTTGCGGTGCCGGGACACATAGGGAGTGCATCTTCCATAGGTTGCCATCGTCTCATTCGGGATGGTGCGGTGCTTTGTAGCAGCGCCGCCGATATCATCTCCGACATGGGCTGGGACGCCCCGCAACAGAAAAATCTTCCGCTGTTTGATCCGCCTGCTGCGGAGCAGGATGACCCCATTCTCGCAGCCGTGCGCGCCGGACACTGTACGTTGGATGCCCTTTGTAGCGCTCTCGGTACATCAGCCGGTGAACTGACGCCCCGGCTCATGCAGCTTCAGATCTTACGAAAATTGCGACCAATTTCCGGCGGTCGTTACGAGGCCCTGTGAGGATTCTACCGAGCTGTAAGGAGGGAGTATCAGCTGCCCTCGAAGAAACGGCGAGCGGTGGCGGTTGAGACGTGTCGGAGATTCAGATAACGTGTTCGCAGGAGATTACAATCTCGATGTCCCATTTCTTCCTGGAGCTGGAGTAGATTGTGGAAGCGCTTGAGATGAAAAGTTGCAAAGGTATGGCGCATGACATCACGTTGCCAACGTTTGAACCCGGCTCGCAGACGTAAACGTCGCCACAGACGGATCCAGTTGCGAGGAGCAATCAGCTCACCGGATGGACGATTGTAGCCGATGAGCTGAAGCGCCTGCCCTCGGAGTGGCACTGCGCGGGGGCCTCCTGTCTTACTTACTCTGCCCTCAATGTATACCACTTTCTCTCGCTTGTCGATGTCCCCCCACCGCAGACGCTGCACCTCGCCGGGTCGTACGCCGCACCAGAGCAGAAGTTGAATGGCGGGCAGCATAGTGACGAGATCATCTTCCCTACAGGCACGCATGAGAGCTCGAATTTGTGTGCTGGTGAGAGGAATGATGCGTTCTTCATATACAGGAGGTGACTCAAGAGCCTTTACGGGATTGGTGTTACACCAACCGCGTCGTATTCCGAAGGAGAAAACGCTATGCAGAAAGGCTTTTGCTTTTCGGAAAACATGCGGACTATAGCCGAAACAGCGTTGAAGGAGCTGGAGACACTGCTCACTGGTGATGCAGCGTAGTGGGGTTTGCTGCAATGATGCTAGTTTCTGTACGATGCGCTTTGAGTAGGAACGCAGGTCGGCGACGGTGGAAGGTCGTCGATTCCAACGAGCCTGTACGCTTTCCATGATGGCCGTTTCAAAAGAGACACTCTTATCCATTTCGGCGATACCGTTAACTCCTGTGTGTACAACACGTCGAAACGCATTGATGATGGATTCCTTGTCGGAAGCCGTTACGGAAGCGATTTCGGCGAACTCAATAAATAAACGCATGATGTCCGTGGGACTGACGGATAATTTTTCCACGAGTTGGATAGCAAGAGTTTCATTTGATAAGGGGATTGCTTCGTTCATCATAGTAGAAATGGTTTTAAGGATTAAAAAAAACAAGGTAAAATGTGGTAAAAACACTGCCCTCGAACCAGCGAGACATACACTGAGTCGAGAGCAGAAAGGACAATTAGAGAGATGAGAAAGGACGCCGGAAGGTACGAGTGTTGTCCGTTTGTTCCATCGAGAGATAGCGCGTTCGAAAGAGATCGACGCCGCAGAGGCTCATGTCAATCGGGAACTTGTCATGGTCTCGATAAGCTAGGACGAAATGGTCGGCGAATGTCTGTCGTAACACATCGTGTGACCGGAGGTTTCCTTCTCCGTACCCGCTCCGGCGGCGGGGCGGTGTCCAAGGGTTACGCCGATTTTGGAAACAAATCCTCTTTTCACTCGTTCTCCCGCAACTAAATGGACGGCGCCATGGCGTCTTAAAAGCCCGCCGAAGTGATACCGTGGACCTCGCGCGTCGCCATCCTGAGGCGAAAATGTCCATACATCGTCGCGCGCGAGTCAAATTGTCGCGACCGCCGCGGGGAGACTCGCTGGCAAAAATCGCGGCTTGAAGCACGTTGACACCGGTATGACGCAGCACGAGAAGCGCTGCCTGCCCATCATTTGGATCGTTATCTTTCATAGCTAGTTAACAATGAACTAGCATTATAAAGGCGCAGTGGGCAGCGGTAAAGTGCAACACAGTGGCATCAATATAAAAAATGCCCCGGCTCGCGCTTCAGTTTAAATCATGGGGATTCCAATGTCTCAGGCGGGTAGGGAACAGACAGTCTCGGCACGCATGCGAGGCACAGAAATCAGCCCCGATCTGGAGGAGTGCTTGGTGCGCGTATTCGAAGGAGAGAATGCCGCGTATGTCTGTACGCTCACCGAAGAGGTGCCGGGCGATAGTGGTCACGCGCGAAGACATGGAGCCGGCACGTAAGCGCAGGTAGGATGAGTAGGAGGTCGGCGTCGCATCATGCACGTAGACGTAATTACTCAAAAAGTTGCCAATGCGTTCCCGACCGATAAGAGCTGTGCTCCGGCTCAGCGGCTGCGCGTCAATCATGCTCTGGTGATCCCAGAAGGGATGACGCATATGCAGCAGAGTTGAAGTAAGGCGTTCTGCGTTGGACGCGTTGAAAAGGGGAATGAGTTCGTTCCAATGTTCTGCAAGAAGCGCAAGGGCTGCGACCCGACGGTGAGGGTGGTTCAAAGGACGGATACCGGCGAAGTTCCATTCCGGCATACGCTGATCCGCCAAGGCATAGCCATCCTTAATTTTCCACCATGTATCCCATACTTTGCGGTGATATTCTCGGGCTTCGGCGGTCGTTCGAGAGGGAAGGACGGGCATGAGGAAACCGGCTACGCCAAGAAGAATCGCCTCCGCACTCTTGCCCAGCGAGCGAAGAGGAGCACGCCTCGCCAGAGTGAGCATGGGTCTCCGATTTTTGCTGTATCCCAGAGTGTCCGCCCACGCTTCATACCAAGCCTGATTTTCGCCCAAAACGAGAATCTTCCGTTTGAATTGCTTTCTTTTGATGGAGAGCCGGAAGGCGGCTGCTGCCTGCAGAAATTGCGCGACAAGTCCGGGTGACATCTTCTCCATGGGCTTTCGGCACATGGGCGTTTGCAAGTTGGCGCAGGAAGGGGCGCGCTCCATGTCGAGCGCGCTCTGTATGACCTCAGGACTCAAATAATATATGGGTACCTCCATGTGCAACGAGTTGCGGGTAAACCAGCCGACGGGTGGAGCAGAGAGCACGACATGGAGCACGACGTTGTTGAAACTCGGGTTTACTCCGTGACCGTGCCTTTCCCAATCCTGAGCACGTGGGTCAATTTCAATATCACCGCGTATTTTTTTGCCATTGATTTCTATCTCGGCATACCGAAAGTCGGGACCGGAGGATCGATTCCATTCACCGAAATCGAGGATACGAAGATGACCGTGACGGACGGTTTCCCCCTCGTTTCCAAAGATACCGGTCGCCCAGAGCCCTTGAATATCCAGCTCGTTCAATCGATCTTGTGGTTCCCCATCATCGGCAGCAGGAAGAGCATCCGCGCTGTCGGTCACACTCTGTAGGAAGGAGCGGTAGGCCTCAGCCAAGTATTGCTGCTCGCAGTCAGCTTTCATCATCCTGTTTCCTTTCGTGGCGCATGAGGTCCTCCTCAAGGGTCTCGCACACGTAGCCAAAGGTCTCGTCGTTCTGACGATTCATGGATCGAAGGGTATTGTGAGCTTCCAGAACGTGGCGGGTTCGCTCTAGCTCCGACAGAGGAACAGATTCATTGTCGCCCAGGGATTGAGAGTCTTGAGCCATCGTGGCTCTGCGTTCCGCCTTGTCGGCTTGCCATGCGGCCTCCGGTGGGTCGATCTCCAGGAGCATATCCAACCCAAGGCTTTCCATCGAGGCTCGGGTGCGTTCCGTGGGATCAGCGATTTGAAGGGAGCCGTCCTTTTGTAGGCAGTGACGTGCGATGCCCGCCAAGGTCCCCATGAATGTAGAATCCACCCCCGGGCAGAGCTCCAGATCCACCACGATATTTTTGCCTTCCTTCGCAAGAAATTTGTCCGCAATGTTTTTCAGTTGAGGACTGTTTACGAAGCAGCCCCGCGCAGAGCAGCGCACCCATAAACAGTCGTCAAATTCATGATAGGTAAGTGAATTGTCAGCCATAACGATTGTACCCATGCTAACACACGAGGACCCACAATGGCAAGTAGAAAAAAGAAGCCCCACTGTCAAATGTGGATCGCAAAATTAAATGCGACAGCTTCTTGGCACAAAAAAGGGGTGCCAAGAAGTTCAAAGTATACTATA
>CANQSY010000107.1 GCA_947626635.1 uncultured Akkermansia sp. | reverse complement strand
TATCATGCCATTTTTGCTATCAAATGTGTAACCTATGTTTTGAAACTTTTCTGTTACCTATGTCATGAGACTGTACCCGATTGATTTTTAATCATGTAGGTGGTTGTCGTTTTTTCGACGCCGCCGAGCGTAGCGAAATGAGAGAGTCTTGTCAACACTAATTTTCTCGCAATACGACAAATTTATCACATGTAGGAAAACGGCCGGGGTGGCGTTCCGCCACCTATTTACGATTTTCGATTTACGAATTACGATTTGGGGGAATTCGCGCGCCGAGGGCGCGGGATATGCAATGCGCAAGCATTGGTGGTGGGACCAATCATGGCGGGGTGTTATGAGGAAAGGGGCTGGGTGGCGTTCCGCCACCTATTTACGAATTACGATTTACGATGGGGGATGCTAGCGCGCTGCGCGCGTCCGGCGCTCATGACGATGTGGGAATAGCTTGCGTCAAAAAAATCGGGTCGACCTAAGCCGACCCGATGAAAAAAGCTTCTCTGACGTCACTGCGGAATCACTCCTCAGCAGGAGCGGGAGCCTGGGCAGGCGCCGGAGCCGGAGCCGGAGCACCCTTCGGTCCGCGTCCGCAGCGCTTTGGTCCATGCTGATGATGGGCGGGAGCGCAGCAGCGGCAGCAGGGAGGAAGAGGGCAGCAGCCTTCCGGCTTGGGTCCGCATTCCGGCTTTCCGGGCATGGCAGGGCCATGTCCGCCGTGGCGCATACCGCGGGGACCCTGACCATGAGTTTTAGCGAACTCCTCTCTCATGGCAGCTTTTTCCTGGTCGTCGAGCTTGCCGTCCTTGTTGGCATCAAACTTTTCCAGCATGCGTTTTTCAAACTCGGCTTTCCGGGATTCAAACGCAGCCTTCATGGCTTCCTTCTCCTGGTCGTCGAGTTGCCCATCCTTGTTGGTGTCGAATTTTTCCATCAGAGCGGCACGATTCATGGGACCATGCGCGTGATGATGGGCGGGAGTATCTGCCGGAGCAGCGGGAGGCGGAGGAGGAGTAGCTCCATCCGGCGCGGGGGCAGGATCCTGCGCCATAAGAGGCAGGGCCGCCACGAGTGTCAATAGTGTTATTTTCATGTTTGTCTAGAGGGTTGCGGGAGAGGGAACACGTCGGCTCTCCCTCACAAAGGGGTACGGATTTCTTTCCCTCCTTTCTACAACTTGCATTCTTTTTTTCCAAAAAAGGGTTCGGAAGGCACTGAGCCAACCGAACCCTCTTGAAAAGAATCAGAGGCGCTATCAGGGCTTCACGACAGAGGCGAGAACCACCGTGCCGTTGAAGGGAGTCGTGGCTCCTTCCGGCAGTGAAATCTGCGCAAGACGCAGCGACTCGCCCAGAGAGAGAGACGTCACATCCGCCTCAATCACGTCCGGGATGTTCTCCACCGCGCATTTCACCGGGAGATCATAGACCATTTGCTGAACCTGTCCGCCCATGGCAACGCCGACCGGTGTGCCTTTCAGATGCACCGGCACCTTGACGAGCACTACCGAACCCTTTTCCACGGCCTGGAAATCGACGTGGGTCGTGCTGTCGGTGAGATGGTTGTGCTGGATGTCCTTGATGATGGAAAGAATTTTCCGACCCTCCAGACTCAGCTCGACGAGCAAGCTGTCCGTTTCATCACGTCCGAGCAGGACGCGCATATCCGGCTCATGAATCTGGATATTGATGTTTCCCTCGGGGGTGCCATAGACGACGGCGGGGATTATTCCCTTGGCGCGCAAGGCTTTTAATTTGCCGGTTCCGACGATGTCCCGACGGGCGACGTTGAGTTGTTTTGCTTTCATTGTATTGGTCTTTTAAAATAGGGTTTGTTTCTGAGGTTCCGACGTCGGTGCGCAGAAAAAAAGTCACCCGCCGAGATTACGCGCACCCGCCGGCGAGGCAGGAGCGGACGCGCAGAATGCCACGACCTCTGCCATTTGTCAAGTCAAAACACACAAAACTTCGATGGCATGCATCCGTTCCAAGAAAAAAACGGAGGAGCTTGTCAAGGGACGGGAAGTGTGGTATAAGGGCGATGCCGCTCGGGTTCGGGTGGTCGCTGCGGGTGCATGCCCGTAGAGGAAAGTCCGGACATCACAAGGCAACGCGCCCCGTGAAAACGGGGGAGCTGCAGTTTCAAGACCGCAGCGACGGAAAGCGCCACAGAAAAAATACCGCCCGAAGGGGTAAGGGTGAAAAGGTGGGGTAAGAGCCCACCGCCCCAATGGCAACAAAGGGGGCATGGCAAGCCCCGCGTGATGCAAGACAAACAGGGGGAGGGTAGCCTGCCCGTCTTCAACCCCCGGGTACTAGTTGCACCTCGCTCCGCGAGGCCCGGCGTCGCTCTGCGACGCCTCGAGAAAAATGACCACCCCGCCCCTCAAAAGGCGGACAGAATCCGGCTTACAGAACCCGAGCGGCGTTCCGTTGACGCTTCGGTACCGCACTACCTCAACGCCCTGCGGGCAACGCTTGCCTTAAGCTCGCCTCACGAGCTTTCGCCCCTGCGGGGCAGCCCTGCGGGCTGGCTAATCGGCCTTACAGCCGTCGGCCGCCTTGCGCGTTGTCCAATCCCACTCCGGGCCCTCGTGGGCTTTGCCTATTTACGAATTACGAATTACGATTTGGAAACAATGCGCGCTGCGCGCGGGCTATGCGATGAGCCAGCATCGGCGGCAGGTGAAACAATGCGGATGACTGATTAGAAAGGAGCTGGGCGGCGTTCCGTTGATTCGTCGGCACCGCACTGCTCTTGCTTCGGAGTCGCCCCACGACTCCTCATCCCGTTGGGACAAAAGCTATTGCTTTTGGCTAACCTGCCTTCCAGCCGTCGGCAGTTTTCACCCTGTGGGCAACGCATACGCGTTGTCCAATCCCACTCCGGACCCTCGTGGGCTTTGCCTATTTACGATTGACGATTTGGAAATAATGCGCACTGTGCGGGCAAGATACTGATGCGAAGGAGAACAGCTGTTAACTGATTACAGCAGCGCCTGACGAGCAGCCTCCAGCAGTTTTTCCTTTGAGTCAAGATCGCTGCCGGAGCCTCGCGCCATGTCTGCCTTGCCTCCGCCTTTGCCGGAAACGATAGGAGCGAGTCGGCGCATGAGATCAGCCGCGGAAAAACCGGCTCCCTGCGCTTCCTCACCGCAGTATGCACCCAGGTGCAGGCTGTGCGCATCCCGCACAATGAGGAACACCGCTCCTTCAAAATGTCGCTTGCGCAGACCATTGAAGAGCTCGGTGAGCAGATCAGCTGTTCCATCCGCTGAGAGCACAACTCGAGAGTGCGTGAGCTGTCCCGTCAGCAGGCTATCGGCCTGTTGGGCTGCGACTGCAGCGCGCGCTTTCGCAAGCCGTTTTTCTGCCTCCAGCGCGGCTTTTTTGAGGGTGGCAACATAGGTGAAAAATTGGTCAAGAAGTTGGTTGACCGTGCGGATATCCCGGGCGGCGAGAGCCTTCTTGCCCGGCTGCTCGTCATTGGAGGGAACAGGAATCGTGGGCTGTCCGAGGTCAGCCAACTTGGCGTTGGCCGAGGCGAGTTTTTCAAGGGCGTCTTTACAATCGGGGAGATGATGCTCGATGATATCGCGTACAGCAGCGTAGCCTGATTCCCCGCAGCTGGCCTCAATACGGCGCACGCCGCTGGCGATGGCCCCTTCGCTGCGAATCTTGAAGAATCCCACTTGCCCGGTGGAGCGGACGTGTGTGCCGCCGCAGAGCTCCATGGAGACGCCATCGTATTTGCCGTCCGTGCCGCCCATTTGTACGAGTCGAACCGTATCGCCGTATTTATCGCCGAAGAACTGGCAGACCTCTTTGTGTTGACGGATTTCCGACATGGCGTGCTGCTCGCAGGAGACGGGGAGATCCTGGGCGACCCAATCATTGACGAGTTCTTCTGCGGCACGCAGTTGCTCCTTGGAGATAGGACCGCTGGAGACATCGAAGCGCAGGCGGGTCGAGTCGACCAATGAGCCCTGTTGAGATACCTGATCGCTCACGATGGTGCGCAGCGCCTTGTGCAGAAGGTGAGTGGCGCTATGGTGAGCCTCCACGGCGCGGCGGAAATCCGGATCAATCGAGAGGACCACCTCATCGCCAACGACCGGTCGCACTCCGTCCTGCAGGGAGATGAGGTGGGCACGGGCATTACCGATCTGCTGCACGCCGAGCACCGGACAACTATCGCCACCAAGCGTGAGGGTTCCCGTGTCACTTACTTGACCGCCCATCTCCGCATAGAAAGGCGTGAGATCCGTGATGACGAAGAGGAGACCGTCCTGCTCGTGCAGCTCGGTGACTCGAGCCGTCGCGCTGTCGTGGTCGTAGCCGACAAAACGAGTGGTCTGCTTCGTCTTAAGGTCGAGGGCACGGACGATCTGTTTCTTTTGCGCGGCTTTAGCGCGCCGGCGTTGTTCCTCCATCAGCTCCTCAAAACGGGCGGAATCGACGGCGAGACCGCGCTCGCGAGCAAGCAGCTCGGTGAGATCAAGGGGGAAGCCGTACGTGTCGTATAGTTTGAAGGCAAACTCGCCGGTGACGGTACCGCTGGCGGACACCTCCTTGTCAAAAAGTTCCAGCCCGCGGTCGAGTGTTTCGTTGAAACTCGTCTCTTCCCGCAACAGCACTTCCTTAATCATGGCGGTGCGTTCCCGAATCTCCGGGAACACCTCGCCCATCTCCCCCGCTAAAGTGTCAACCAGCTCCGAGAGGAAGGGGCGCGTGAGTCCCAACGACCGTCCGTAGCGCACCGCCCGGCGAAGAATGCGCCGCAGCACGTAGTTGCGTCCGTTGTTGCCGGGCAGTATTCCGTCCGCTATGGAAAAGGAGAGCGTGCGGATGTGGTCGGCTATCACACGAAAAGCTATGCTCTGCTTGAGAGTTTCCTGTTGTTCAGGTGTGGCATCCTGCGGGTAGAGATCGATGTAGCTATGTCCGGAGAGTCCTTCGATTTTTGCGAAAATGGGGCGGAAGACGTCCGTGCTGTAATTAGAAACTCGGCGAGAGAAGTCAGTGAAGTTTTTCGTACACTGCATCATGGCGCAGGCACGTTCAAAGCCCATGCCGGTGTCCACATGGCAAGCGGGCAGGTTGCGGAAGCTTCCATCCTTTTCAGCATTGTACTGGATAAAGACGAGGTTCCATATCTCAATGCACTGGTCGCTGCCGGCGTTCACGAGAGAGCCCTGAGTGTCTCCCGAGGGCGTGAGGTCCACGTGTAATTCCGAGCAGGGACCGCAGGGCCCCGTCTCGCCCATCATCCAAAAGTTGTCGTGAGCATTGCCGTTCACCACATGGATTTTCGGGTCCAGCCCCTTCGAGCTAAAGAGTGCCGCCCAGGTATCATAGGCTTCTTGGTCGAATTCTCCGGGATCGCCTGCGCTCGGGGCATACACCGTGGCATACAGTCGCTCCACGGGAAATCCCCAGCGTTCCACGATGAGTTCCCATGCCCATGTGATCGCTTCCTTCTTGAAGTAGTCGCCGAAGGACCAGTTGCCCAGCATTTCGAAGAAGGTGTGGTGATAGGAGTCCTGTCCCACGTCTTCCAGGTCATTGTGTTTGCCGCCGGCTCGAATGCACTTTTGTGTATCCGTGGCGCGAGCCGGGTTCCACGGCGGTGTCCACACTCCCAGGAAGTAGGGGACAAATTGATTCATCCCTGCATTGGTGAAAAGCAGACCGGGACTTTGCGGCATGAGCGAAGCCGAAGGCACGACGGTGTGTCCCTTTTCTTGGAAAAAATCTAGGAAGCTCTGTCGAGTTTGTGAGGAGGTCATCATGATGGTTGGCTCACAGGTCCGTTGTTGGTGCTGCGCACTGGGTGCATCCTACCTGTTGCGCCACGAGCATACACGCATTCTGCCCCCATGTAAAGGCGAAAAGCCTGGGCGCCTTCGGCGCCTATTTACGATTTTCGATTTACGAAGTCAACCATAATTTGACATTAGGACGAAATTTTATCCGGGCTACGTTTGAGTGCATAGCTCCGCTTAT
>CANQSY010000106.1 GCA_947626635.1 uncultured Akkermansia sp. | reverse complement strand
ATCGCATCCGTGGGCAACTACATCAATTCCTCAAGCACGCTCTCCATGATCGCGGGCATCTTCTGCTCCGTCGGTGTCGCTTTCACGTGCGGCTGCGCAGTGATGGGAGTGTCGCGCCTCATCTTCAGTTTTCATTACCAAAAGGCTTACCGTTGGATTGGCGCAGCATGGTGCGCCTTAGCGCTTACTGCCATTACCTACTTTGCCGTATTCAAAGGACTCAAGCATAGCACGCTCGTTGCCCCTCAGGTGATGGCTTGGCTACAGGCGAATATGGGAACAGCCGTTGTTTGTTCTCTGGGCATCTGGTACGCAATCGCCCTCTCATTGCAGTACATTTTTCGGGTCAACGTACTCAGGTTCACCGTGCTGGCAGGCACTTGCGCATTGGCGCTTGCCTTTGCCGGGAATGACCTCGTGAACTTCATCGGCGTCTTTATGGCAGCGAAATCCTCATTCCAAATCGCACAAGACTTTGTGTCAACGGGAGGCGATCTGTCCACTCTCAAAATGGGTGCACTGGCGGCGCCGGTACAGGCCCACGAGGCGTGGCTGATTGGCGCCGGACTCATCATGGTGGCGGCTCTCTTCTTCTCGAAAAAAGCGCGAACCGTAACGGAAACAGAAGTCAAACTCGCACGCAGCAGCGGCGGGGCGGAACGGTTCGGTTCCTGTGCCCCGGCGCGCGCTGCCGTGCGCTTCACCCTGCAGGCAATTCACTTCATTAGCCGCCTCACCCCTGCCCCCGTCCGACGATTCATCGCCTCCCGATTTGAGCCGCTGCGTCCGGAGGAAGAGGAGGACCATGCTTTCGACCTCATCCGCGGCTCCGTGAATCTCACGGTAGCATCGTTGCTCATCTCGCTCGCCACCTCGTTGCGCCTGCCTCTCTCCACCACCTACGTCACCTTCATGGTTGCCATGGGGTCATCCCTGGCCGACCGCGCATGGAGCCGCGACAGTGCGGTGTATCGCATCACAGGCGTACTGGCTGTCATCGGAGGATGGTTCCTCACCGGACTGGGCGCCCTGTTCGCCTCCTTCATCATCGCAGGAATGATGATCACCTGCGGCATTTGGGGCGTATGCGCCATGGTATTACTCGCCGGGTTCATTCTCGTGAAATCTGCCATTCTTCACCGTCTAAAGACGGCAAAACGTCCGCAACTTCTCTCTCTGACTAACGCCGGATTACGCGATGTAGGCGTGACTTCCGCCGACCGCTTGGGGCGTATCCTGGGCATCTATACCGCCACGGTGCAAGCCTTGCTGCACGAGGATCGCACCGCCCTGAAACGCCTGCGCAAAAAAGCACGCGACATCGTGCGCACCCTGCGTGCCGTGAAGGAAGACGAATTACTGCCCGCCTTGCAAGGGGCGGACGCTGCCATGGCACAGCGCGGGCAGATGGTCTTCCGCATCATGGAAAGCTGTATCGGTATCGCGGAAAGCCTGCGCAGCATCACGCAGGCCAGTTTCAATCACATCGACAACGCACACGTCGGGCTGGATGCCGTGCAGGCACGCGAACTACTGGACATGAGCAACCGCGTGACGTCCTTCTTCCCCGGTCTCATCGTCATGCTTGAATCCGGCGATTATACACCCATGCAGCGAGCCATGGCAGAGGCCGGAGACTTGAGCGAGCAATTTGCTGATGCAATCACACGCCAACTCCTGCGCCATGACGCCGATGAATCCCATATGCGCACCCACATCCTCTTCCTCAACCTCCTCAACGAAACACGTGCCATGGTGCGTAAATCCTTCTCCCTTCTCAAGGAGCAGCAGGAACTCTTCGCAGAAGGGTAATCATACATCTCACACACTAAAAACGAGTTATATCAATCCCCTCCCCAGAGATACCTCATGTGAAAAAGGGAGCCTGCCAAGGTGCATCAATCGGCCAGCTCTGCGAGAAGTTGACTGATGGCAAACAGGGGGATGTCGAGCAAGGAACAGCTGCGCGCAGTTCCGTCCGTATCGCTATAGGCGTAGGAAGACACGCCGTAGCTGTGCATGGAGGTGCGGGCGATTTTTGTGGGACGGTAGCGTTGGCAAAAGCTACGCAGACTCTTGGCGCGCAGGTTCAGCTCAGCCTTTGCCTCCAGCGGCACCACTCCCCGCTCCGTTTCCAGCAGGAAATCTATCTCCGCCTGCGCTCTATCTGCCAGCCAGAAGTAGGGATGTTGCCCGCACTCTGCCAGCAACTGCTGAAAGACGTACTGCTCGGTGAGCGCTCCCTTGAATTGTCCGAACACCGCATTCTTCTCCACCAACACGGCGGAAGGCAGCCCGGCCTGTGCCGCCAGCAGACCTACGTCGAGAGGGAAAAGTCTGAATTGTTCATCTCGGTAACCAGAGAGAGGCAACTGCGGTTGCCTCACATTGTAGGCGGCGTGAAGCAAGCCTGCCTCTTGCAGCCAAGTGATAGGTGCGCGATAGGTGGACGATTTAGCACCGCGCACGATATCCGCTAAGATAAAACGCTTGTTATCAGCCAACTGTGTTGGGATGGAGTCCCATACGTCACAGAGACGCACCACCGCGGACTCCGGAGCGTGTCGGCTAAAATCGGCTCGATAATCCGCCAGCAGATTCATTTGCACTTTTCGCGCTTGCACAAATTGACCGGTCTCCAAATACGCTTTGACCGCCTCCGGCATGCCGCCAATGTAGAAGTAGTTCCGCAGCAGGTTTTCGTACACGTCTTGAAAGCGAGTGATTGTTTCCCAGTCCCGCTTTCGCAGCAATTCTGTATAACGCTCATGGCCTGTGGCCGTCAAAAATTCGGTGAAGGTGAGCGGATAAAGCATCACGCGATCCACCTTCCCCACGGGAAAGCCTATGCTACGATGTAGCTCCACGCCCGGCAGCGACCCGGCGGCGATGATATGGTATTCCGGCGCTTCCTCGCAGAAGAATTTAAGCGATGACAGTGCCGCCGAGCATTCCTGAATTTCGTCGAGAATGATCAGTGTTTCGCCCGGACGTACTTCCACCCCACAATTTAGCTGAATATCCGCCAGAAGTTGTTTCACATCCGAACTGCGCTCGAAGGCCTCTCTCATTGCTGATGATTCATCGAGACGTACATAAGCTACCCCCTGATACTGTTCCTTGCCTAACTCCCTTGCTAACCACGTTTTTCCCACCTGCCGTGCCCCTAATAGCAGTAATGGTTTGCGACGCGGACTCTTGTGCCATTCTTCCAGTTTTTTGATAGCTTCTCGTTCCATGGCTTCAGTTCGTTTTTCATCGTAACCATAATGTGCTGATTTGTCAATATAATTCCCCAAAATCGAAGGAATTTTTCCTCGTTCTTTTCCCAAAACAGAAGGAACTGTTGTCGTTTCACTTCCCAAATTCAAAGGAAAACTTGTCCCATTCGGTCGCAAAATCGAAGGAACTTTATCTATATCCACCAGAAAAAAAACGCTCGCCCTGTCCGCACGCGCTCGGACAGATCTCCCTTCAATCGGGGAAGCAGTACATTGCACTTCCACGCTTGTTCTAAAAGCAGCTCACCAACAAAATTCCCACTCGCTGTCGATGGGAGTCGCGGCTTTTCCAGTCGCCTCAGGAAGCGGCGACGTTGTGCCAAACTGCGACTTTACCGGCAGGGACGCGAAAGGTAGCGTTGCCTTCGGGATCAATAGTGACCTGTTCATCCGGGTAGCAGCCGGTGACTTCCATCCAACGTTCACCTGCATGCAGCCTGCCCACGTTCATTACTTTCTCTCCATCTCCCTGGTTAGAAATAAGTAAAACCAGACCGGAGTTCGCGTGTTGTGCGTCTCCGCTGCGTACAAATCCCACGACATGAGGATCATCAAAATAATCCCACTGCTCGCCGTAGGCGCGCTCACGTCGTACTTTCAGAAGTGTGTCGATCACCCCGCGGTGAATGGATTCCTCGCCTCTCGTGCCGTAATAGTCTCCGTAGAAAATGCAGGGGTAGCCCTCTTTTTGCAGCAGGATAACGGCATACGCCGTCGGCTTGAACCAGTCCGCCACAGGAGATTCAAGGGATTGCCCTGCTTGCGAGTCGTGGTTATCTACAAAAGTGACGGCAAGGGTGGGATGTGTTTGTACAAGGGCACCCTGAAAGAGAGTCCGCAGGTCGAACTCCGCTCCCTTTTGCGAGGCTTCATGGAGATTGAAATGCAGAGGGACATCGAAGAGATCCATTTGCTCTCCTGTCGCATCAAGGAAATAGTCGAGTTCTCCGTCATCGTTTTTCCAGCACTCGCCAACAGCATAGATTTCGCGTTGAAATTTACTACGTACACTGCGCAGGAAGTTCGCAACGAAGCTGCGTGAAATATGCTTGACCGCATCCATCCGAAAGCCATCCAGATTAAACTCCCGGATCACCCATTCGCCCCAGTGGGTGATTTCTTGCACCACCTCCGGGTGCTTGTAGTCCACATTGGCAAACATGAGGTAATCATAATTACCCTTCTCCGGATCGGTGTCGTGACTCCAGTCTTTACCATCCCCTTCTATTTTAAAGACGCTGCTTTCATGGCGGCGTGCATCAAAATCAATTCCGGAAAAGTGATACCAATGCCATTCGAAGTCCGAGTATTTTTTACCGCGCCCGGGAAAGGTAAAATGGGTCCAACCCTCAATTTCGTACGCATCCCCGAGTTGTTCATTGCGGTTTTCCTCATTCACCCGCTTCGCATAAAAAGTCTCCTTTTCGTCCGCCCCCGCCTTGTGGTTGAGGACGGCATCGAGATAAACCTTGATGCTCTGGTCGTGAAGAGCACGGATAGAAGCTTCAAGCTCCTGTCGCGTCCCGTATTTCGTGCGCACGGTTCCCTTCTGATCGAACTCTCCGAAGTCGTAAAGATCATAGGTGGCGTATCCCACATCCCCGGGTCTCATTGCCTTGTAGGCAGGGGGAATCCATACTGCGGTCACGCCTATTTGCGATAAGTGCTGTGCATCCTCCGCCAGCTTTCGCCACAGAGAACCATCATCGGGCAAATACCACTCAAAGTATTGCATCATTACGCCGTTCTTCATCATGACTTCCAAAATATGCCTCCAGAATTGAACGGACAAGAAGATAGAGCCAACTATTAGGACAGTCGCGTTGCAAATGTGATTTTCCGCTCCTAATGTATCCAACCAAAAGCGGCTTGACGAAAGGCATCGCCAAGCCGCCTCTGAAATACTTTTGGCTCCTATGAAAGGAGGAATAGGAAAATCTGAAATCAGCGATGACTGTGGTAAATCTTACTGATGATCTTCCATCCCTCCTTCGTCTTGATCAGGTTGAACATATCGGAGTAGCGAGGTCCGCCCTGCTTGTCGGTTTCCACCCGAGCCTGAGCGATATCCTTTTCAATCACCACCGAGGAAATCACGGCAGCCTGGTCGCCGACGCCCGGGGCGCTGTCAATGACGTCGAAGAGTATTTGAATCGGACCGCCCTTCAATTCCCCGTTTTCCGTCCAATACATGGTAGCGCTCTCGTGGAAGGCAGGCTTCATGATGGAACTCTTTCCTTGGGCGCAGCCCTCGAGATAGAGTCCTATGGTGTGGCGAATAGCCTCGTAATCAGAGACTTCCGTGTAGCATGTCGTATTCATGTTGGTGTGATTGGTTGGGAGTTCACCCGCCGCCAACATGGCAGCGGAACAGATGATGGTGAGCAAAAGAGATTTGCGCATAATGCTTACTCTATCCCTTCATGAACTTTTTGTAAAGTATGCACAATTTAGTAATATTCTATATAAAATCGTATTTACTATGAAAAAAGAAAGTATGATAACTCCGCATCACACTTGACTTTTCAGCTCTTTCGAATACAATTTTCTTATGCGGAAAAATAAATTTGCGAAGTTTCATTGCACCCTGGAAGCGACACAGGCTATCATTGCAGGCAAGTACAAGGCGCTCATCATTTGGCACCTCAATGATTCCGGCGTCATGCGCTTCAGCGAACTCCAGCGCGAGCTCCCGCAGGCAACGGCTAAAATGCTCACCATGCAACT
>CANQSY010000105.1 GCA_947626635.1 uncultured Akkermansia sp. | reverse complement strand
TTGTGTTGCGGTTATTGCAACGGGAGAAAAAGCGACCAATTTGACGACATCGTTTCTCCGTGTGATGTGCCCTGCGAAGAGATCTTTGACATCATACTGAAACCGGAATGCAAGGCTGTGGAGATTTCCGTACGACAGCCGGATATCCCCGGAGTGGGACAGACGCGGAAACTTCTCCATCGTCTGCATAATGGGAAAAGGGAAGGTATGAGGGATATCAGGGAAAAGATTTTCTACGATGAGTTGTGTAGCGTTGTCTTGAACTTTGCCCGCTGTTTGAGAGAGTACAAGAACGATAAGACTCCGGAGAATCGCGCTGAAGTTGTCGAGTTTTTGAAGATTGATCAGCCATTTCTTGCCGCCAAGAAGAGTCTGCTTCGCAGCTGTTCTGACCTCTTTGAGGATTTTCGGCATGAAATGCTCTGGAATCGCGCGCCGAAGGCGCGGGGCGGGGGCGCCTTCGGCGCCTATTTACGATTTACGACATACGATTTACGATTTCGGGAAATTCGCGCGCTGTCGCGCGGGGGATGCAACGCCGGTGCATGGCGGAATTTCCGGAATCGTTGCGTGAGGGGCGGGGGCGCCTAACGGTGACGCTTCGGTACCGCACTACCTCAGCGCCCTACGGGCAACGCATACGCGTTGTCCAATCCCACTCCGGGCCCTCGTGGGCTTTGCCTATTTACGATTTACGAATTACGATTTACGATTTGGGAATTCGTCAATGAGCGACGGAATGCCGCCTCTCTCATTGCTGGGACGGGGAGTCTTGTACAGCAGCCGGATCCGGAGGTGAAAATCTGTCATTCTGGCTCCACATACGTATGGCGTACGCCCAGTAGGCGATGCATAGCAAAATTCCGATCACCTGCAAAAGGCGTCCGACCAAGCGACTACCGGTCAGGTGCGCTACGATGAAGACGAAGATGCCGACCACCAAGGCTCCGCCTGCCAAGATGGCTGAGCCCACGTAATCATGTCCGCCGAAAACAAAATAGAATACAGCCGGTACGGCGGCGAGCATACATGCGGCGCCTCCGCAATCCCAACTGTTGAAGTCATTGAAATCTTCGTCCATAGAGTGAAAGGGCATACGCCGGAAGGGTTACGCCGTGACCGGTGAGGGATAAGCGCGATTGCCGAAAATCGCAGAACCGACGCGCACAAGGGTGGAACCTTCCTCGATGGCGACTTCAAAGTCATGACTCATGCCCATGGAGAGGACCTCCAGAGGAAGTGGACCGCGCTTGCGTAACTCCTCAGCCAGCTCACGCAACGCAGAAAAAGCCGGTCTGGATTGCTCAGGGTCTTCTGTCGGTGCAGGAATGCACATCAGACCGCAGATGCGGAGGTGGGGCAGGGCGACGAGGGAACTCCACCCGTCACGCAGTTCCTGTGCGGAGAATCCGTGCTTGCTCGGCTCGGAATCGATATTGACTTCTATGAGCACGGATGCGATTTGGGCAAGTTCTCCGGCGATGCGGGAGATCGCCTCGGCGGTGCTCATCTTCTCTACCGCCTGGATGAGTTCAATGCGAGACTCAAGGGCCTTGCGAACCTTGTTGCGCTGCAGGGGACCGATGAGGTGCCAGCGACAATCCTGCGGCAGTTGCGGAATCTTGCCCAGCGCTTCCTGCAGCCTGTTTTCGCCAAAAAGTCGCTGTCCGACCGCATAGGCTTGCGCGACGTCGTCGGCGGAAAAGGTTTTACTCACAGCCATGAGTTGGACGCTGCCGGCGGGGCGTCCGCTGCGCTTCTCTGCGTCGGCAACGCGTCGCCGCACTTCCTCCAACTGGGTAGCTACGCTCATGATGAATGAAGACGTATCAATCGTCGGCAAAATGGATGAGGTGGATCAATCCCTCCTACCGTCTCGTGAAGGAGAGAGGGTCAGTCCCGGGGTGTCGTATCCGTCGTCGCAGAGGGGTTGATGGACTCTGCCGCTTGCCCCAATGGGACCACAACCTCTTCGCCGAAATCGAGGGAGGTCTCACCTTCATCCTCCTCGCTCGTTTTCTCGCGTGGCTGCTCCGTGCTCCCGGCGGAGCGTTTTTCTCCTCCCTCAGCAGTCTTATCCTCATCGTTGTGATCCAGCCTTTCGTTGGCGGCGCTCACACGCAGGTCTCGTCCCATAAAGGGCTGACCGTGCAGTTGCTCTGCGGCGCGAATCGCATCGGACAACTGTTCCATCTCGACAAAAGCGTAACCCTTGCTGCGGTACGTGCGCGAGTTGTAGATGATTTCAACACTGCGCACATGTCCAAAGCCTTTGAAAAGATCTTCCAGCTCGGCTTCTGTCGTCTCAAACGACAGGTTGCCTACGTAGAGACGAGCCTGTTCCGTTGGGGGAACAGAGACCGGTCTCCGCCGTGGCTTAGCAGCAGCAGCTGGATTACCGCCTCGGTTGCTCCTGGGTTGAGCCACGCGCACCTTCTGGGGCAGATGTTTTTTGCCTTCTCTCTCCGTGGTGTTCTTTCTGACCTTCTTACCTTCCGCTGCTTTCTTCCCGAGTCCCAAAAATGATAAAACTCGCTTGAAGAGGGAAGGTTTGGCCTCCTCCGGCCTTGGCATACGATGGCGATAGTTGCGGTTTGAATGATAATGACGACGGCGGCGGGCTCCTTGACCCTGCCGACCCTGTGTATGGTGTTCTGACATGATATTGTGGCTTGATAAGACGCACGCAGCAGGGCTCGGACACGAGACATAGAGCCAGCGCATGCTGATGTTGATATGGTTGTGAGCGGCGGTAGCGAATGCGGGAAGAGTTCACTCGACTCCTCCATGGTTACCCGGAATTACCTACCGGCCGCGCAAATATGATACACACAGTTAGGACCTTGACAAGCGAAATTTGCGACATGTTGCCGTTTTTCGCATGCGCGCATAGCGGGATCTCCAACAAAATTTCTCACCGTGACCTCATACTCCTGATAATGGGGTGCGTGTAGGGTCCCGTAACTGTTTTGTCCCATTTGCCGGATGCGCAGCACGCGCGACAACGTAGATGCCCCTCGCATGGGACGGCAAACCCGCACCACCGGCGCACGAATTCCCTGAGAAAGCCCACGAGGGCTCGGAGTGGGATTAGAGAACGCATAAGCGTTGCCCGAAGGGTGAGTAGGCAAAGGGGTGTCTACGAGTCAACGCAAATCGTCAATCAAATCGTAAAAAAATAAAGGGCTTATGCCGCATGATGTGCCGTTAACGACCTATTGGGGTTATTTGATCTTGGGACGGATGTGCGTGTGGGGCAACCCACAAGAAGTTGCGGTGAATTTTCCAGAATTTGGCCTTATGTAGTGGTTTTTGCTTGCCAAGGGGGAAGAGAAGCGGTAGAATTCCGGTCGTATGATGAAGAAGGTTCTTTTATGTGTGTCTGCCGGAGTTGCGGCGGCTCTTGAGTCGCCGCCAAGCATTCCGGAGGGTAATATCACTTATGATGAAGTAAGCTACCAAAATGGCGGGTCAGAGTTGCCGGCTGATTTTGCGGGAGGTAGCTCCGGCGCCGGATATGACGCTATGGCTACGAGCGTGCCTAGCTCCAACGTGGGTTCTTCTTCCCCTCGGACCGTGGTCGATCTCTTGTTGTACGCATCTGATTACCAAGTGCGTGGTATGGGCGTTACCAATGACCTGAGTCGTTATGGCACGTCAAACCTGTACCTCTCGCATATTTTCGCCAATCGCAATTTGTTCAACAAGGGTATCCAGCAGAGAGTTCACGGTCTCGCCGGGGTCATTTGGGATGCCTCCTGTCCGTTGGGGGATATCATGCAGTTTGAGCTTGGTTATGCGGTGGGTAAGGAGGTGCTGCCGAACCTGACCGTTGAGCTTGGTTATAATTTCCGCCGTGGCGGACTTGAAGGCTACATGGCGAAGTGGCATGATGGCTCTTCTCATCGCGGGGAACAGGATCTCGTTCTCAGCGCTGTTTACAACGATTATCAAAAAGGCTTTTTCGGACACGCTGAACTGGGGGCGGGTTTTTACGGGCTCACCGGCTTTTTCATGGATTTTGAAGCGGGATATCGATTCGCGGATGTGATCAAATCACCGCGCTTGGGCGGGGATGTTGAGGTGTCATTCGGCGTGGCTCCGTCATTCAGCTATTGGGGGACGGGCGTTGAGGGTCTCGATGCCTGCCGGCTCAAGGTTGCGCTTGTGCCCTATTCGCACACAGGCACCTTCGGGAGGGATGCCCGCACAAAAATCAAGCCTTGGGTGCAGGTATCCTGGACGGGCAACAATGCACGCAAAATTACCCGTAACCTCGGGTACACGCCGGTCGATCATTTTCAATTTACCCTCGGGGTTGACGTCGGTTGGCGTTTCTGAGTTGCTCAGGCTCTGTCCTGTTACTCCCACTGAAAATATGTCAGAGCACATCGTCACTCGCAATCCCGGAGAAATCGCCAAGTTGCGTCGTGCCGGCGAGGTTTCCGCCCGTATCCTCATGGAAGTGGCGAGTTACGTGAAACCGGGCGTCACGACGGCGGAGATCGATGCGTTTGCGGCCGAGGTTTTTGCCCGCGAAAAATGCGGCAATGCCTTTCACGGCTACGGTGGCTATCCCGGACATCTCTGCATTTCCGTCAATGAAGTCGTCGTGCATGGCATCGGCGACGAGCGCGTCGTGCACGATGGCGACATCGTGAGTCTCGATGCCGGAGCCGTTGTGGATGGCTGGTACGGGGACAATGCGTTGACGGTGCCGGTGGGGAAGGTGAACGAGCAGGCCCTGCGCTTGCTCGCCGTCACAGAAGAAGCGCTCTACCGTGGCATTGAACAAGCCAAGCAGGGAAACAATCTCGTCGATGTCTGCGGGGCCATTGAAGATTTCGTCAAGCCCTTCGGTTTTGGCATCGTGCGCGAATATGTGGGACACGGCGTCGGTCGCCACCTGCATGAAGATCCCTCTGTGCCCAATTACCGTCCCCACCACAGATTGCCTCACCTTCGCCGTGGTATGATCCTCGCTATCGAGCCCATGATTACACTGGGAACGTACCGCGTAAAAGTATTGCCGGATCATTGGACGGCGGTGACGGCGGACGGCTCATGGGCTGCCCATTTTGAGCACACTGTGGCCGTAGGATCCCACTCCGGGGAAATCCTGACGGAGCGCCCGCGTATGGCTCTTCCCGCCCAGTTGGGCATCACTCTCAACAGTTGAGCGCTGCTCTGCATCAAGGTCGAAAATGAACGCACCGAGACGTCCTCTTGCCTCTCCGTCTCGCAAGGGCGCTTTCCTCGTTCAGGGAGAATTCGTGCAACAGACGTCGGAAGCAGGAGCGGCGGCTCGTTGAAGAGACTTCGACAACAAAATCAGGCATCAAAAAGTCATGGATATTCAGTATTTGCTCTTTCTGCAAGATGTGCGGGAGTCGCTGGACGGCATCTTCAACGGCTTCTTCCTGCAAATCAGCGATTGGTCGTCCGGCATTTTCGTCTGGCTGCTGGCCTGCGTCATGTTCTGGTCGGTGGATAAAAAGGTCGGCAGTTTCCTGTTCCTGAATGTCGGGTTCTCGCGGTTCCTGATGCAGGCGCTCAAGCTGACCTTTTGCGTGTACCGACCCTGGATACGTTCGGCGCAAATCCTGCCCATCGAAAAAGCCACCGGCTACTCCTTCCCGAGCGGACACACCATCACGGCGACCGCTAACTACGGAACTCTCATCGAGAGGTACCGCCGGCACCGTCCCTTGTGCATCTTCCTCATCCTCATGATCGTGCTCACCATGTTTTCGCGCAACTACATCGGCGTCCACACGCCGCAGGATGTCGTGGTGGGGCTGCTGCTGGGCATCGTGGTGGTGGTATGCGGAGCGCGCGTCTGGGAGTGGTTGGAGATGCACCCCGACAAGGATTACCTGCTGCCCTGCGTCGGCGGACTGCTGGTGGCTCTCTTCCTTTCCTACATATCCCTGAAGTCTTACCCCACGGATTACGTGAACGGCAAACTCATCGTCGATCCGCGGAAGATGATGATTGATGGATACAAGGATGCCGGGCGCCTCCTGGGTGTGACCCTCGGCTGGTTCCTCGAACGCCGTCTGGTGAACTTCACGTTGACTGTGCCGACATCCCGGAAGGTGGCGCGCGCCTGTTTCGGCGTGCTCCTCCTCCTGCTCTGGGAGAAGTGCGCCATGCCCGCCATGACGACGGCTCTCTCCTCATCCTGGGCGTATTTCTTCGCCTCCTTTCTGGAACTCATCCTTCTGCTCTTCCTCTACCCGCTGTGCTTTGCCCGGGAAAAGAAGAACGCGGTCGATTGATCTACCCTGAAATCTTCCCTGCCATCGGATAGGGCATAACCCGTTTTAGCGGTTTGAGGCGATTTTTCTCTCTTATTGTCTCGAAGACAATAAGTTGCGTGTGATTATCTCTTTT
>CANQSY010000104.1 GCA_947626635.1 uncultured Akkermansia sp. | reverse complement strand
TTATGATACAAGTATCAAACAGAAGTGTAACCCATGTTGTGATACAAATGTGTTACCCATGTTGAGGAACTACCATCGATTACCACCCCCCCCCGCTATGTTAAATACTTATTGTAAAACACTTGCGGTTATCTTGTGCGCTATGGCGCCGCTGGCTACCGCCGGAACGCCGACCATCCACGAGCCCGCAACTCCGATTACCCTCGTGCAGAAATGCGAACCGGGTCCTTGGGGAATCGAGTTAAGTGGAGGTTACGCCTTCGCCGGCAGGACCATCGAGCCCGCGCCGATCGTTGAGGTGAACGGCAAGCCGGCCCCCTCGGATGATGACTCCCCCAAAGTCAACCTGATCACCACTGATCTCACGGGCGTTTACCACTTCAACGAGCACCACGCCGTTACCCTTCGCTTTGGGTTTGGCACCGGGACGAAGAGCGGCTTCTACGGCGGCGACAGTCTCGATCGTTTCCATGTGAACCTTTTCACGCTCATGCCCGGTTACCGCTTTACGGCTCCCCTTGCCGGAAGATGGAGCGGCTTTGTGGGCGTCAACGTGGGTATCGCCAACGAGAGCGTCAAGGCCAAACAAACGGTGGAAGATATCTACCCGCCTGAGTTGTCGTACAAGAAGACGGATTTCGACAACCGCGTTCATACCTCGGCATACGGCTTTGCCTACTCCGCCGAGTTGGGTGTCCGCTACGCGATCTCCAAGCGCGTTGATTTGTTCGCGGCCTACCAATTCTCCGGCAACACGGCTCGTCCCACTCGCTCCAGCTTCTACCACGGTCCCAACCCCGTGAACGGGAAGAAGCTCGACAGCCAGATCTATCATGGGATCCGCGCCGGCATCAGCTACGAATTCTAATAGAGAGGTCTCACTCTTCATTCTCCCGCCCATGGAACCATCCGCTCCATGGGCGGGCTTTGCTTATTGACGATTGACGATCGATGTGGATGCTAGCGCGCGAAACGCGGAGTGTGCGATGCAAGAGCATCGGTGGTGAGATCAATCATCGTGGTGTGTTATGAGGAAAGCTGCTAGAGTAATGTCTTAGCGCTTCGGTACCCCACTACCTCTGCGCCCTGCGGGCAAAAGCTGCGCTTTT
The DNA here is from genome assembly GCA_947626635.1 of uncultured Akkermansia sp. Lineage (GTDB taxonomy): Bacteria > Verrucomicrobiota > Verrucomicrobiia > Verrucomicrobiales > Akkermansiaceae > Akkermansia. The sequence goes on along the minus strand of CANQSY010000104.1, from coordinate 5,398 downwards.
GTCTAATCCCACTCCGGGCTTGGCTGACTTATTTCCTTCGTTCATGGGACGTGCATGGGAAAAAAGGGTTGAATAAGCCCGAAGAAAATTTCTTGGGACACGCGCGGTACGCGCCGTGCAAAATGGAATCATGCCACACTTCCGGCTTGACGAAATCGGGAAAGTCATGCTTTTTATAAAACGACCTTCGGAACGCAAACCATGTCGAAACAACTCATCATCGCAGAGAAGCCGAGTGTGGCAGCCGATTTGGCTCGAGTGCTGGGGAAAAAGTATGGCAAGATGGCAAAAAGTGAAGCCGTTGGCGGTTTCTCCAACGACCGGTTCATCGTCACTTCCGCCGTGGGCCACCTCGTCGAGCAGAAAAAGCCCCAGACCGAGGAAGGGAAAAGTCTGCCGTGGAAGATGGAGTACCTGCCGGTCATGCCGCAGGAAATGGAATTGGAGCCCATCTCCCGCTCTGTTGACCGCTTGCGCAAGATTCTCAAACTCGCCAAGAGCCGGGAGGTCAGCTCTCTCGTCAATGCCTGCGATGCCGGACGCGAGGGGGAACTCATCTTCCGCAACATCATCCGCTTCGGCGGTATCAAAAAGCCCCTCTTCCGCCTCTGGATGCAGAGCATGACGGATGAATCCATCCTCGACGCGTGGGATCACCTCAAGACCGAAGGCGAAATGCAGTCGCTGGCGGACGCTGCCATGTGCCGCTCAGAGGCCGACTGGCTCGTCGGTCTGAACAGCACGCGTGCCCTCACCGTCCTGCAATCGGCCGCCGGCGGTTTTCACGTCACTCCGACGGGACGCGTCCAAACCCCGACTCTGGCAATCCTGGCAGCCCGGCAGAAGGAGACCCTTGCTTTCGTGCCTCAAACGTACTACGAGGTGCACGCCGAGTTCCGCGTGAAGGGAGGAAGCTACGTCGGCAAGTGGGTGAATCCTGATTTCAAACGCGACGACAAGCAGTCGCCGGGCAGTCGCGAGCGCATAGGGGACGCCCGGCTGGCGGCGGACATAGCAGAGTGCTGCAAGGGCGGGGAGGCTGACGTCAAGGAGGTCAAAAAACCGGTCTCTACGCCTGCCCCTCTGCTCTTTGATTTGACCTCCCTGCAAAAGGAAGCCAGCAACCGCTTCGGCTTCTCCGCAAGCCGCACCCTGCAACTCGCGCAGGAATGCTATGAGAAGCACAAGGTGCTGACCTATCCGCGCACGGATTCCAAATTCCTGCCGAATGACTACTTGCGCGTCGCCACCGCCACCGTGCACGCCATCGCGGAGCATCTCCCGGAGTACGCCCCCTTCGCTCAGGGCATCCTGGAGCGCAAGGGCATTCGTCCCTCCAAACGCGTGTTTGACAGCTCCAAGGTGAGCGACCACTTCGCCATCATCCCGACGGGACGCTTCGTCAATCTCTCCGGTGATGCAGCGCGTATCTTCAATCTCGTCGTGCAGCGCTTCCTGGGCGTCTTTATGCCGAATGCCGAGTACGAGGACACCGAACGCACCAGCACGATATCCTCCGCGGCGGCAAAAGACACCTTCATCACTCATGGACGCGTCCTGCTGAACCCCGGTTGGCGCGCCCTCTACCCCTCGACCGATCGGAAGAAAAAAGACGAACTCTGCGCCGTGCAAAAGGGCGAGAAAGCCGCCGCTGCTTCTCTGGAGGTCGTAGAAGACCAAACAAAACCGCCCGCCGCTTACACGGAAGCCACTCTGCTCACCGCCATGGAGAATGCCGGCAAACTCGTCGAGGACGATGAACTCGCCTCAGCCATGAAGGAGCGCGGTCTCGGCACCCCCGCCACTCGCGCCTCCATCATCGAGGGTCTCCTCTCCCAAGAGTACATCGCACGCGACGGCAAGGACCTCGTCGCCACGCGCCGCGGGATGGACCTCATCGACCTGCTCGGCAAAATCGGCATTGAAGCCCTGTCCAGTCCGGAACTCACGGGTGACTGGGAGTACCGACTCAAGCAGATGGAAAATGGCAAGCTGCGCCGCTCGGATTTCATGCGCGATATCCGCACCTACACCGAGGACATCGTCCGCTCCGTGCGCGAGTACATGCAGAACGGCACCCATTCGGACCTCACCGTCGCCTGTCCCGCCTGCGGTCAGAAGGAGCTGAGCAGCCGCGTGGATTCCGTCACATGCCGCCACTGCAAATTCAAGCTGCGTCGCAATTTAGCGGGCCTGAACCTTTCGGACACCCTCATGGAGCAGCTCCTCACCCAGGGCGAGCTTCCCGTCATGGACGGCTTCCGCTCCAAATTCGGGAAAAGCTTCCGCGCCGGCGTCAAGCTTATCCGACCGACTGCGGAAAAGCGCGCGTGGAAAACGGAATTCGTCTTCGAAGACAAGGAGGAAAAGAAGCAGCAGGAGCCAGCGGATTCCCGTCGCTCCCTGGGCATGGTCGATGTGCAGGGCTTCGGCAAGCTCGAGCTCTGGGAATCCGAGAAAAACTGGATGATTCCCACGCTCCCGAAAAAAAGCGGTCAGGGCGGCTTCAGCATGTCCCGCACAATCCTCGGCAAGGAAATCTCCGCCGAGCAGCTCCGCTCCATTCTCTCCTCCGGCAAGAGCGAGCTCATTTCCGGCTTTGTTTCCCAACGCACGCGCAAACTCTTTGATGCCTACCTCGTGCTCGATGTCGCCCGCGGCGGCGTCAGCTTCGAGTTCCCCCCGCGCGAGAAAAAGAACAGGCGTGACAAATCCCCCGCCCCTGCCGCCACGGCGGACCTCTCTCAGGCGGAAGATCTCGGCTCCGTGAGCGTTAAGGGCAAGGGCGAGCACCGGCTCCTGCGCACCGAGGAGGGCTGGCACGTGCAGGGTCTCGCCTACGGCAAGAATCGCCGTCCCCTCGTCATCCCACGCGTCATGTGCGAGGTCGAGCTCACGGCGGACCAGGTCAGGCAGCTGCTCAGCAAAGGCAAGAGCCCGCTCATCGACAGTTTTGTGAGCCGCAGGAGCGGCAAGAAATTTGAGGCCTATCTCGTGTTCAATGCAACATCGGGACGCGTTTCCTACGAGTTCCCGCCGAGAAAGTAACATAAAATGCCCACGCGCCGCCTCCAACACCTCCTGCCGGACGTCTTCACCGGCGGCATCATCCTGAGCATTCTCCTCGGTCTCTTCCTGCCCTGCAGCGGTCTCGCCGGCTCCGCCTTCAGCCGGCTGACGGAACTCGCTATCATTCTGCTCTTTTTCCTCTACGGCGTGAAGCTCTCGCGCCGGTCGGTGCTGCAGGGCATCCTGCACTGGCGCCTGCAGTTGCTCGTCCTGCTCTCCACCTTCGCCCTTTTCCCCATCGCCGTCTCCCTCAGCCGTCCCCTCCTGGAGCTGCTGGTCGGTCCGGCGCTTTTCGCCGGTCTGCTCTACGTAGCCTGCCTTCCATCGACGGTGCAGAGCAGCATCGCCTTCACCTCCATCGCCGGAGGCAATGTGCCCGCCGCCGTCTGCTCCGCCTCGATCTCGAGCCTCATCGGCGTCTTTGCCACCCCCCTGCTCGTGGGCATCCTCTTTTCGCTGGATGGCGCAGGCGGCGCCTCGGTCGGTCTGGACGCCGTGCTCACCATCAGCTACCAGATCCTCCTCCCCTTCGTCCTCGGCCAGTTATCCCAGCGCTGGCTCGCCGACCGGGCATCGCGGCATCGTTCCCTCATCGCCGCCAACGACCGTCTCACCATCTGGCTCGTCGTCTATACGTCCTTTTCCTCCGCCACCGTCCAGGGCTACTGGCAGCGTCTCGATATGCGCCACCTCCTCGGTCTCATTGCCGCCTCCCTCCTCCTCCTGCTCGTCATCCAGCTGATCATCTGGCTCACCTGTCGCCTCCTGCGCTTCAACAGACCGGATTCCATTACGATTCTCTTCTGCGGGTCGAAAAAGAGCCTCGCCGTCGGCGCGCCCATGCTGCTCGCCATCTTCAACTGCGCGGACAACAACCTCCTCCTGCCCCTGATGGTCTTCCACCAAGTGCAACTCATGGTCTGCGCCCGTCTCGCCGCCCATTGGCAACGCTCTGCTTCCTCACCCCGTTGACCCTGTGACCACGGGAAACGGGCCGCTCCCTTCCCCGCGCGTCAGCGCGCGAATTCCCTGAAATCGTAATTCGTAAATAGACAAGCGCATTTCTAACGCGTTGCCCGCGTGCGCATCAAATTTCTCTTGCTTTTTTCCGGGGGGAGAGTATGCTTTCGCGCATGAAAGCTTTGGTAAAAACAGAGGCGGCACCCGGTTTGGAATTGAGAGAGGTCCCGATGCCCGAGGTGGGACCGAATGATGTGCTGATCAAAATCTACAAGACGGCGATTTGCGGGACAGATTTGCACATTTGGAACTGGGATGCGTGGGCGCAACAGACGATACCCGTAGGGATGCACGTAGGACATGAATTCTGCGGCATCATCGAGCGCGTGGGGAGCGCCGTCACGGAGTTCTCTCCCGGTGAAGTCGTCTCCGGCGAGGGTCACATCGTCTGCGGTCACTGCCATAACTGCCGCAAAGGAAACTTCCACCTCTGCCCCAACACGAAAGGCGTCGGCGTGAATCGTCCCGGCTGCTTTGCGGAGTTCCTCTCCATCCCTCAGTCCAATGTGATCCGCATCAAGGACCTGCCCATGGAAATCGCTTCCATCCTGGATCCTTTAGGAAACGCTACGCACACTGCTCTCTCCTGGGACCTGGTGGGAGAGGACGTCCTCATCACCGGCGCGGGCCTCATCGGCTCCATGGCGGCGGCGGTCTGTAAAAAAGCCGGCGCCAAGAGCGTGACCATCACCGACCTCAGCTCCTACCGGCTCCACCTCGCTCAGATTATGGGAGCCGACCGCACGGTGAACGTGGCGGAAGGAGACTCAATCGACGCCGCCAAAAAAGACCTCGGCATTGAAGAAGGCTACGGCGTTTGCCTCGAGATGAGCGGCGCCCCTGCCTGCCTCCAGGACATCATTCAGCATTCTTCCTACGGCGCCAACATCTCCCTGCTCGGCATCCAGCCCGGCGGCTCCGGCATCGATTGGAACACCTTCGTCTGGAAGGGTCTCAAGATGAAAGGCATCTACGGTCGCGAAATGTTCGGCACCTGGCAGAAAATGAGCGCCATGCTCCACTCCGGGCTGGACGTCTCGCCCATCATCACCCACCGCCTCCCCTACACCGACTTCAAGGACGGCTTTGAGGTCATGCGCTCCGGCAAGTCCGGCAAGGTGGTTCTCACCTGGGCGGAATAATTGATCGACGCTCAATCGTTGACGACTTCAAGGAATTCGCGCGTTGCGCGTGATATCGCGAAGCGTATCCTTTAGAAGTTCACGCGGTATCCGACTGTGGCGTTGAAGCTGGTCCAGCCGCTGCGCATCTCGGCGGAGGCGTCCATGAACATGCTGGAATCCGTTCC
>CANQSY010000103.1 GCA_947626635.1 uncultured Akkermansia sp. | reverse complement strand
ATTGCGGAACACTTCGGTACACTAATTATGTCCGAACGCTTTTCTTTTTTTCGGTACACTATTTTTGTCCGATCACGTCGTCAATTAGTCAAAGCCCCCGAGGGCTAGGAGTGTGCATTGCAAGAACAAATGCGACATATGACAAAAAGAGTTGAGGTCATGCGAAGAGAGGTGTAAAATAGCGACGGAGGGATTCAGTGTGAATGGCAAGAACAAACGCAACGGGTGAAAGATAGATAGAGATGCTTAACTCAAGCCACAACGTCAAACGCGACCTGCTTACCAAGATGAGTTCTATCCGCAACACGGACGGCGGACTCGTGGTGCAGCGCAATTACACGTACGCAAGCTTGGTTGGATTTGTGGTCAAAATGCTATAAACAAGTAGGAGGACAATGGGAACGTGATAATTGCACAGATTGCAGTCATATAGATATTCCATAATAATAAAACTAGCAATGTAAATGAACAGTTTGTTGATAGATGACCCAAGAGAGTGTGTGTGCATTTTGCTTTACTACACGATCATATGCCCATTGATCCTTTTTATTCATCTGCTGACCTGCCGGATTAAGAACAGGGACCTCCCCCTACCGGTGCTTCTACTTGGTCTGTGTGCTCCCGTTGTTACCTACTTACCCTGGTGCCTATGTGTCTGTTTTCTGAGCACAATCGGGTGGATACAGGATCAAATGCCGTCATTAGTTGAGTCAAGTTGGGGTCCCGTATTCGTCACTTGTATGGCTATCCCGATCTTTTTACCCCTATGGAAGAGGTCTCGCTTTTGTACGGCAGTAGCTCTTCATCGGCTGATGCAAATAGCCGCTATCATATGTGGTTTGTTTTCCCTGAGTCAGTGGAAGAATGATCATGGGAACGACGAATTCCTGATGTTCTTCACTGTAGTAGGTGGATGTATTGCACAAGTAGCCGGGATTGGGGCAATTTTGGTGGCGTATTTTTTGAATCCCGTTGTCACGCGTACCATTCGAGCGAGACGACTAAAAAAGGCATCGCGGTTTCCATGGATGTCGCTCAAGAAGAAAATATATAAGGCTGTGCCCTTACTCTACATCTTGTCGCCTTTCATCCTCATCGGGATCATCTACGCTATGATACTTTTATGGACACCGTGACAACTATAATGGTGCCAGAATTTAAGACAGTGGGTTAAGCCCCCCTTTAGCTTGTGCAACATAGCAGGCGTGTGTATAATTCGACCAACACATGCACATGCAAAACGAAACCATACATAAGAGAGGGCGCTACAGCGCTGAGTTCAAGGTTACGTACGCTGTATCCTCACCGGAATACCAGTGTACCCAATCCGCGAGCAAGGAAAGAGCCCTATCTGCTAAAAGAAGTAGAAATCAAAGAAATAGACCAGGTATGGGGCAGTGATATCACCTACATCCAGATAGAACAGCGCAACTACTATCTATGCGTGGTTATGGATTGGGATAGTCGCTTTGTACTGGGATGGAGTATGGGTCGAAAGATGGATACGGGGCTATGTCTGCAAGCGCTGGAGATGGCGTTGAAAAGTGGACGACGGCCAAGAATCTTCAATACTGACCAAGGGAGCCAGTATAGCTCGGAAGACTGGCAGACAGCAATCCGAGCAGAAGGCATACAAATCAGCATGGATGGCAAGGGACGATGGGCAGATAACATCGTCATGGAGCGCTTTTGGAGGACATACAAGCATGAGTTCTTCCTGCAGCGTGCTCCCAGGAGCTTGGAGGAGGCAATGGAGATGACGGCAGAATGGCTGGAATACTACAACAGAGAACGGCTGCACTCGGCGTTGGGTTACCGGAGTCCTGAGATGTACCGGGAGACTGCCGAGTCCCCGATGGCGGCGAATTTTTGGCGTGATTTTTTTGCTCCGGCGCAGCTTGCGGAGCTACGCGCCGCGCCCTCGCTGCGCTCGGGTCGCAGCGCCTACGCTACAAAATCGCGCCAAAAAAGGATTGACATCCGAGGTTATCGAATGATATAAGGAAGCTACACGCCTGATGTACACAAAAGAGGGGGCTTAAATAAGCTTCCAATGTGTCGAAAAATGGGCACCAGTTTAGTTTAGCTTTAAATGATGATGTACCGCCCGTGAAATGTGATTGCACATACGAAGTCAGCTAAAACAATATAAATCAGACATGTATATGTGGAATTATATATATAGAAACAAGATTGATGAGCTAGGATTGCCCGATTCCCCTGCATCCAAAAGACTTGTAGCAATTTATTGTATAGGAGTCTTGATAAGTTGCTTTTCAATGGGCGGTCCATTGCTTGTATCAGTTTTTGCAGTACTCTTCGTCCGCTGTTTCTGTCCTGATTGTCCTGACCGTCTTGAATTAGGGCGTGACATTGCTAGAATTTTCTGCATTATTAATTCTGTTGGTTGTATTTGGTTTATATATTGGTTATTTAAGTATTATCGAGGTAAGTATATCAATAGAGACTACTTTAGTATCTTTATAGCGTTTTTTGGTCTAGCAAGTCAAATCATCGGTTATTTTATGTTTCCGAGATAGCGTGTGAGTTGCAAGAACAAATGCAACAGATGATAGATATGGGGTGATTCTCAACCCCAGCCTCAAAGTCAACCGAGACCTGCTCACCAAGATGAGTTCCATCCGCAACACGGACGGTGGTCTCGTGGTGCAGCGCAGTTACACGTACGACAAACTCGGACGTCCTCTCACGCGGCAGACGCTCCGCAGTGGCGGCGGCGCTGAGTCAAAGCGCCCGACGGCTCGGCGGCTTTGCTTCCCCGCGCTTCGCGCGCGAATTCCCTGAAATCGTAAATTGATTCGTCGGCACCGCATTGCCTCCTCACCCTTCGGGCAACGCTCACGCGTTGTCCAATCCCACTCCGAGCCCTCGTGGGCTTTGTAAATCGAAAATCGTAAATAGGCGGTGGAACACCGCCCGGGGCCGTCGGGCGCTTTCGCTTCCCCGCGCTTCGCGCGCTAGCATCCCAAATCGTAAATCGTAATTCGTAAATCGTAAATAGGCGCCTACGGCGCCCAGTATGGTTGAGGTCCGGGGTAGAGGACAACGAAGGGTAGGGAGGGGATGCCGGAGGACGCGAGCTCCGACATGATGGAGCAAAACCGCAGCCAAGAGTCGCGATCAGGGGTCGAGATACAGCCTTCGGAGCCCAGCCGCTCCGCGAAGTGAAGCATGAGGTACGTGCGTCCGGTGCCGGGAGGGTCCGGTACGCGGAAGCCGCGCAACTTGCCCGTGCGCTCGGTGAAAAGGACGGTTGGTTCCGTCAGCGCAGGGAAGGAGGTGTCAGGAAAGGACAGAGGATTGTAGTGTCCCCACGTCGCATCGGCGGGGAAACGACCCGCGCGGGCAAAGGGACTATCCGGGGACATCCAGCCGCCGGACTGAACAGGGTACTCCATCAACAAACGATCCAACTCGCCCCGCAGACGGAGGTACCCGAAAAAGACGCGACCGGACGCGCAGAGGGAACGGTGCTGCTCTTCCGGACGCACGCAGGTGGCGTCGGCAGGCAGTGCCTTGTACAGGATGACCTCGATGTGCGGGGTAACGGCCATAGCAACGTGGTGAGCAACAGTGCGCGATTTATTGCAGAGACTTGAGTTGTCGCGCGTTGAGCAGGATCGGCGCAAGGTTCTTTCTCAGATCAACGGTGAGTTCAATGTCCTTCTCCGCAGTCTTGATGGAGCGTCCTATTTGCTCGGATTGCTCAAAATCATGCAGCTCCTTTTGCAAGCACGCCTCGAGAGCGGAAATCCGTCGCGAAACGAACATATCCAGCGCCTCGCTCACCTTTTTCTTCCACGCATCGAGACGGGCGGCGATATTTTCGCGACCTTTGCGGCGCCACTCGGGTGCTGTCTTGTTGTAGCTGCACGAGCGGTTGATCATGCCCATGAAGGTGGTTTCCTTCAGCGCCCCGAGGTCGATCGGGCTGCAATCCAACGGGATGTGTTCCCAAGCAGCCAGTACCGCGCGCACATAGTCTTTCTCGATTTCTTCCGCACTGCGGCGCGAGAGAATGCGCGCGCATTCCGCTATCTTTTCTTTCTCCAGCTCCGTTAGCTCGCAGATCTTCGCGGGAGAAAGCACATGGGTCTCCTGTTCGGCGGCAAGATCCCCCAGGTCGTTTTCAGCCTTGGTCCGGATGCGGTTGAGCTCCTGCGCCTGGATATCCTGCGTGATCCAGTCCGCCGGGAAGTATCCATCCACGGCCAAGTCGAGGATGGCATCCAGCCGCGTGAAGAGATTCTGGCGCGCCTGGTCCGCGAGGTAGCCGCAGCGAAGACGTCCATCGCGCAGATTGCTGCTTTCAATCGCTTGCCGGAGACGTGCAGCGTCCATCAGGCGGTGAATGGAGGTCTGAATGTCGTGGATGCGCGAGATGAGACTGCGCGAGTTGGCAGCAAACTGCTTGAGCCTCCCGTCGATGCCGTCCAGCATCTTGAGCAAGTAGTCGGAGGAATTGCGCCGCAGGGTTACCTCCGGATGACTGAGGTCGGTGAGTATTTGCGTCTCGAGCTCGCCGAGGTTGGATTCCTTGCGGGAAGGTGTTTGGTTGGAATCGGCGGGCAGGTCTTTTGCCGCGCTCTTGTTGTCCAGTTGCCACCACGCGAGTCCGGCGTTCACCCAACTCCCCGGGATCACCTTGCGGATGAAGTCGCCGAGTTGTTTTTGGGTGGTCACCTGCTGCACTTCCTGTTGCAGCTCCTGCTCGGTCGGGGAGAGCCAGAACTGTGCCTCAATGCGATTCTGGACCACACGGATGGGACGCTGGGAGCGCTCCATGGCGCTGCGCAAATAGTCGCGCGTGTCCGGTGTGAGCGCAGCAAAGGAACTTTGCACCAGAAGAAAGTAATCCGCATTCTCGTTCATCCATTCGTGCAGCTCCTCGTCGTGCCAGTTGGAGGTCAGACCGTCCATGCCGGGCATATCAATGATGCCGATTCCGGCTTGCAGGAGTCGGGCGTCGGGCTCCACGAGAAAGATGGCGGCGCAGCTGGCGCTGGTATGCCCCTGCGCCCATGCGTCCAGATTGGCCTGGGTGATGTCCCGACGATCGATGGCGATCTTTTCGTGAAATTCCGGCGGCGCTACGTGCCTCAAGTAGTCGATGACCAGCTCAAAAAGCTCCTGCTCGCTCAACGCGTCGGCCGCCAGCGGCGAAAATAATTCCATGCGCTCGGTCCCATCGTCGCTCGCCAAAATGATCATCGGCAGACGCGTCGTCTCCAACCCCAGTTTCGTTGCGCAGAGGTTACGCCGCGTCAGACAATTGGTCAGCGTGGACTTGCCGCTCTTCACGGAGCCAATCGTCGCCATGAGCAGGAGCTTGGAATCGAATCGGGCCAAACTGCGACGTATCTCGCGACTGCTGCGCGCGAGCTGACCATTGAGCTCCGGACTGGCTCCGGGTGTGACTTCTAACTTTTCCGCGTAGCCGCGAGCTTCCCGGCAGAGCGTGGTGAGTTGCTCATCAATCATGGACGCTATTATATCTTCATCACTCCTCCAGTGCAAGAGGAAAGAATTGAACGACAGAACCATGCCACACCACACGTGTCCCAATAAAACGGTGAAAGTACGGTTAGCATGACAGTAAACCGTTGACGATTCAATAAAGCAGTCAAGGCCCCCGAGGGCTCGGAGTGGGATTGGACAACGCGCAAGGCGGCCGACGGCCGGAAGGTCGATTAGCCAAAAGCAACAGCTTTTGCCCCAACGGGGTAAGGAGTCGTGGTGCGACTCCGAAGCAAAGCTCGTGAGGCGAGCTTAAGGCAAGCGTTGCCTGCAGGGCGCTGAGGTAATGGGGTGCCGAAGCGTTAACATACGATTTACGATGTCGATAATGTGCACGTTGCGCAGATTTTTTTTGAATCATCAACGTATATAAGCAAGGTCTTGAAAACTATCATCATGATGACCGCTTGTTGTCATGATTTTGATGCGTCTCAACGATCCTATCAGCCAACAAGATCATTCTCTCCGTTGATGGACTCCCCTCCAATGAGGTTGCCCCGAACTCCCCTCCAGGGTAAACGCATTGGAAAATGTTGCGACCGCTCTCAATTTTTGCCTTGCATAGTTTCTCCCTGCAGAGTAAAAAGGAGGCTGAACATAGGTTTGAATCATGAAAAAGTTTCTAGTAGCCAATAGTTATCCGCGGGGAGAGGCACCGGAGTGGGAACTGATGGAGGCACGTGACGCTGATTCAATGAGTTTCACGTACGGTCCGGTCAGGCCGTCGGAGGAGGGGACATGTTTAGGGACAGAGACACGCCCGGGGATAGCGGGTTACCCGGAACAGGAGAATCCTCCGGATACGGACACGTATGATGTGAGGGCGACAGGGGTGGTGGATGATTATGCCATGGTGCAGGTTGCTGATAGGGAAGCGCAGGAGGTTGGCCCGGGAGATGACGTCAAGATTGACATGAAATTCGGAAGCTTTCCGGCGGGATATTATAGCGTTCATGTGACGCAGAAGAACAGTAGCAACGAAGTGCCGGAGGACAATGAATCTAAGCTGGTATGTACAATTGAGGGACTGAGGGATGGAGTATTTAAGCCCAAGAAGGAGAAGGGGTGTGCATGCAGCGAAGCATCGGATGGAGAGAATAGCTCGAGTAATAGCACGCAGCAAGGAGGGAATCGAGCATCCGGACGCATGGCGCGGATGGGGGCTCGCTCGCTGCATTTTGAGAGATACGCAAGCACATCGGGCGGCACAGAAGTATTGCGCAGTTCGGATGCGTGGAGGATGTCATGGTCGGCGGCATTTGGGACATTTCGGGGCATGGCGCAGGTGCCGACAAGTCAATTATAATTTTGAGAGCATTTGCATTTTTCTCGGACCTGTCCCATAAAGACTCTGCTACGCTTATGGG
>CANQSY010000102.1 GCA_947626635.1 uncultured Akkermansia sp. | reverse complement strand
TGTCAAATACTGGGTATTTTGCCGACTTTTTGGAATTGCTTTGTGGAGTCATTCCACAAAATTATACGAAGAGCGGAAAGTTTCGGAAACCATAGGCGCGACGCTGGATGAGTTTCATCTTGCGGTGGAAGCCTTCCGTGATGCCGTTGCTCCTTGTAAAGCGCCACATACGGATGATGGGCACAAACCACTGGCTGAGAGTCTTGGCAAGGCGGCGCCAAATGTCGGACCTCGCAGCATGGCACATTGAACAGCTTGCAGAAATCCTGGAGGACCGCAAAGACCATAACCGACCCACCGTCGTAACTACACGATTCCGCACGTCGAGAGATTTACTCGCAGCCTTGACAGGGTCAAGCTCCTCCCGACAGAGCACGCCGGCGAAGCTGATTCGTCTTCTCGAAGGTCGGCATATCGCCCTGCAGGCGAAAAAGTAGCAGGTACTGGGACCGGGGGCGGGGGCTAAAGCGACTCGGGCCGCCCCGAACGACGGGAGTTTGTTTTGGTGGAAAACGGAGTTGGTGTCACCATAGGTGAGGGTTGTATAGTTAGCGGACGAGTTCCGGGTGTGCAGCGCAGATGTCGAGCAGGCGGGCGGCGGCTCCGCAGGGCTTGCGCACGCCGTTTTCCCATTTGATGAGGGAGGATGCGCTCACGCCGAGGAAGGCGGCGAAGTCTTTTTGCGACATGCCGCGTGATTTGCGCAGGGCTTGGACGCGGCCGGTGGCTCCTTGCTGGCGGTAGCGGGATGGGGAGACGATGAAGGAGTTTGGCTCGGGGAGTGGAGTTCCATCGTCCAGGCAATCGGCGACGTAGATTTCCGCACATTCGTCGAGGTTGCGGGCGACTTCGTCCGGGGTGTCGCCATGCGTGCAATCGCCGTCCAGATCCGGCAAGGAGCCGATGTAGCATTTATCTTCGTCGCTCCAGCGGATGAAGCGTGGGTAGCGGCGGGCGATGGTTTGTATTTTTTTGAGGGGTGCTTTTTTCATTGTGCTGTTCATGGGGGGTGAGGTTCCGGCGCGGCGAGTGGCAGGGAGGATTACTCCCCCTTGCCTGTCGCGACATCCTTGAGAGCTTTTTGGACTTGTTTCTCGAGGTAGATTTTCGCATCGTCGCCGTCTTTGCCCGGTATGGTGACCGAAACTCCACTGGCTCTGTGCTTGTATCTGCGGTGAGAACCTTTCCCGAACTTTGTCAGCTCGAAGCCGTTTCTCTCAAGTTTGGCAACTAGGTTTCTGATCTTCGTCGCCATGCCCATACCTTACCATAAACTTGCACATTGTGCAAGTAAAGTTTTCAAAAAAACGCAAAAAAGTTTGTCAAGGTGTAAAGTTTTTTTTTGCGATACCCTTTACACCTCTTTTTGTGTGGGCGAGGCGGGGGAGGTGTCACCCCCCTCAACGGATGAACACGGGGAAGCACCGCCTCCACCGGCGGAAACTTGCGAAACGTAGCTAGCGGCCCCGTAGAGCGCGTTTGGCGCGTCCGAGCGACAAACCCCTCCACCCTCGACACCATCCCCACCTTCTCGAGCGCGCTGGACGGCAAGAAAAGCAGGTTGACAAAAACGCGCCGCGGCTGTATATTTTTGGGCGAGGTTGTTTAGTATGGAAATCAATCATGATTCATGCCGTTCGTGGGAGCGATCTTGCGGGCGGCTCTCCTCCTCCAGCAGGATGCCTGGCACCGACTCATGAACCATTGATTTTCGACTGAGCAAAGAAGTATGACACAGAGAACCAAAAACCGCCCTCGGGGGCACATAAAGGGTACACGTAACTCTGTAAATGATTTATAATCAACGGTTATAAAACCTATCCCCCGTTATTCCTTTGTTTCCTTGCTCAAGCGGGCATCGGCGTGCCGGACGCATACCAAGTAACTCATCTTGACGCTCAAACGTTTCCTCTCATTCATGATTAACCTCGATATATTCCGAGACAAGATCTCACAGGGAGCGCCACTGGAGGGAGAGGAGATGATCGCGTTCATGCGTGAACAGAGCAATCTGGCTCGCGTTGTCCAATGCGAGCTGAACAATTCCTACCACACCCCGGAGGAAATCCGCTGCCTTTTTGCTCGACTCACAGAGCAGCCTGTTGATGACACCTTCACCCTCTTCCCTCCTTTCTACACGGACTTCGGACGCAACATCCACATCGGGAAAAACGTATTCATTAATTCGTGCTGCCAGTTTCAGGATCAGGGGGGCATTTACATTGCGGACGGAGTCCTCATTGGGCACAGTGTCATTCTTGCTACGCTTAATCACGACGTTGAGCCATCTCGTCGACAGTTTCTCAAGCACGCGCCCATCCACATCGGCGAGGGAGCTTGGCTCGGCGCTCGGGTCACAGTGCTACCGGGGGTCACTATCGGCGCGCACGCCATCGTTGCTGCGGGCGCCGTCGTCACGAAAGACATACCGCCCCGCTGCGTCGCCGCCGGAATTCCCGCTCGTGTTGTCCGCGAAATTTGATTGACAGGACGGGGCGCATCGGGCTAAAATGCCGGGCATGGTGATACTAGCAAGCCTCGGTTCTCCCACTCAGTGGTTCATTCTCGCTGTCATCGTGTTGATTGTCTTCGGCGCGAGAAGGCTTCCGGAAATTGCGCGTAATTTAGGTAAGAGTTTGGGAATCCTTCGCAAAGCCAAGCGCGAATTTGAGGAAGAGCTCCTCAAAGCTCAGCAACCCGAGGCTTTCTCGCGTCCCGACGCATCCCCATCCCCGGAAGCTGAGGCACAGGCAGCTGCTCCCCACCCGGAAAAAGACGACAGCACTGCCCGGCAATAACCTCACCGTTCGGAGCGTCACCCTTTACTCCGACACCTCTTCTGCCACATCTTCATCCGGCAGATTATCCGGGTCCTCCGCCGTGTCGTCATCCCGCAACTCGCTCGTTGCTTCATCTGCAAGCGGGTCATGCTTGGTGCAGAGAGGACGCGGCTTAGAAAAGTCGGCCATTGTTTCTGTGTAGGCGCTACCTTGGTATTCGCAGCCGGAGTGTGCCACCATGCCGGTATCCCGGCAGAGACGGATACCTTGTTTCCTTGCGCCGGAAGCATGTGTGCGGATATCCTTCATGGCGTATCCGCGAGCCGCCGCACGTTGCATGACCCCCACCCAGAGGGGGAGAGCCAATGTACCTCCGTACGCCTTATCCGCGATCGTCACCGGACGGTCAAAGCCCACCCACACCGCAGCCGTAAGGTCTGAGGTGAATCCGCAAAACCACGCGTTGCGGTAGGCATTCGTCGTCCCGGTTTTTCCTCCACATGGAGCATCAAAACCCAGGCGCTTCACACTGCCGGCGGTTCCGCCGGGACGGGTAATCTGCTGCAGGATGGCGGAGGTAGCATTTGCGGTGCGTGTCGAGAGCACACGCCGTACAGCGCCGGGATTGCGCCATAGCACATGTCCTGTGGAATCGGTAATGCTGCGGATAATGAACGGCGAGGGACGTACACCCCCGTTGGCAAACATGGTATAGGCGGAGGCAACCTCCAGCGGCGAGGCTTCCCATGTTCCCAAGTAAATAGTCGGACCGGGCTTCTTTGCCGTCTTGGGGAAGCCTGCCATAAGCGCCGTGTTGATCACATGGTCAAGTCCGGCGCGGTTTCCCACTCGTACGGACATGGTATTGCGACTCTTCAACAACCCCCAGCCCGCCGGGTGCATGCCCGTAAAACGTCCATCCGAATTACCCGGGGACCAGCGCCGCGCTCCGGCTATTTCGCCCGGCTGGATGCGGTCGTCAGAGATAGAACTCTGCGCGCTCCCTCCTCTCTCGAAAAATGTTGAGTACACAATGGGCTTAAAAATAGAGCCGACCTGCCGTCGACTCTGCACCGCACGGTTCAGAGGACTTTCCTTGCTGTCACGTCCACCGACAACTGCCAGCAAGGCTCCGGTCGCATTGTCAATGACGACGCAAGCTGCCTGCACGTATTTCGGTCTTGCTTTTTCCGCTTCTTCCGGCGACAGTGTTGCCAGGTACGCACGGTACTGCGCGCGGGTTTGGTGCGGATAATTTTTACGCTTTTCCAGCATATCAACCAGACGCGTGTCGAGCTCGCGCATCACATCGTCCTGCAGATCCACATCCAATGTCGTGCGCACAACGAGTCCGCCGGCATACAAGGCATCTTCCTTGACATGTTGCTGCTGCGTATCAAGCATATCGAGGATATGCGAAACTTCACTGCGAATGAGGTCCAACGCATAATTTTCCATACCCCGCAGCTCCGGCTTCTGCGTCAGGATGGGCTCGGATAGCGCGGCGTGGTATTCGTTGCGGGTAATGTGTCCATTGTCAAACATGAGCTTGAGCACCTTGTCGCGCTGCACCTTCGCGGAGGAAGGGCTACGGTATGGCGAGAATTCATTGGGGCTGCACACAATGCCCGCAAGCATAGCGGATTCCCCAATGGTGAGCTCGCGGGGCTGTTTATTAAAGTACCCCTTCGCTGCCTGTTTGAGACCCAAGAAAGTATGTCCCCAAAAGACGCGGTTGATGTAACAGGTAAGAATAGTCTTCTTGTCGTAAGTCGCCTCGATGCGGCGTGCCAAAGCCATCTCCGTGAGCTTCGCGTCAAAGTTACGCTCTCGGTGGTTGTAGGTATTTTTTGCGAGCTGCATGGTAAGCGTCGAGGCACCCTGCGTCGTGCGATGGTGTTTGAAAACCTGGGCCACGGCGCGCAGCACGCCACGGGGATCAATTCCTCCGTGTTTCCAGAAGGAGCGATCCTCCTGCATGATAAGGGCTTTGATAAAGTAGGACGGCACCTCGGTATCCAAATCATCAATACTGCGGCGGTTCTCCCCATGCAAGGTTCCGATCTCATTTCCCTTGCGATCCAGCACGATCGTCCGTTCCGGCATACGCAAAATTTGTGTTATATCATACCTTTCTGCCTTGATGCCGTACACCACTGCCAATACGGCACCGAACACCACGCCGACAAATGAAAAACTGATCACGATACGCGCAAGCCGCGGCAGCGCACGCGTCAGGAAATAGACAAACCGAAACGGGAGCGTCACAATAAGCCAGATCGCACGCCACACGCTCAGGCCCTTGCGGGGAGGCTGCCGAAAATCATTCAGAGGATTTCCGTCACGAAAATGCCGCGTATACTGACGTTCCGGCAGCGGACCTCCAAAAGCCGTGTCGATCTCCCTTTCCCTCACCCCCTCGCTCCGCTGAGTCATTTCTTCGTCTTCCTCATCCGACAGATTTACCCGGATCCTCTCCCGAGGCTGCGCCTGAGAATACAGATCGGCACCGGAACCCGTCTGATGGCTACTGGCAACGCTGCTCTGCTCGTGTTTGTAACGCATTCGTCGTTGAGTTATCCTTACACATCACGAAGATCGGCCCCCTCGGCAAAGAGCTCGTATGCAATGGAGTCCTCGATCTTTACCGTAGCGTACTCTCCAACAGGTAGCCTCGGGTCCACATGCACGGCACCATCGACATCCGGCGCATCCCACTCTCCGCGCGCTATCCCCGGCGCATCCACCAAGACACGCATTTCTCTTCCCACACTTTCCCGCCCTATTTCATCCGATATTCCCGCTAAAATCATATTCAACTCGTTGGCGCGTCTTTTCTTCGTGGCAGGGTGGACCTGTCCCGACATTTTGGCAGCGAGGGTGCCTTCTTCTCTCGAGTACGGAAACACTCCCGCCCTCTCGAAGCGGAACTCACGCACAAAATCGCACAATTCCTCGTGATCCTCCTCCGTCTCGCCGGGTAATCCGCTTATCAACGTCGTACGAAGACCAATGCCGGGAACAGATTCACGAAGGTGGCGTAACAACGCACGTATATGAGCGGCGTCTGTTTTCCTCCGCTGCTCACGCAAGATATGGTCGGATATGTGCTGCAACGGGATATCCACGTACTTCAGCACCTTGCCGCACTCCGCAAAAGTGCGGACCAACTCTTCCGTCCAATGCGCCGGATGGGTGTAGAGCACACGAATCCAAAAATCTCCGGGGATATCATTCGCCGCCCGAAGCAGCCCGGCCAGCGTTTCCCCGCTCTCCGGTCGGTCCAGTCCGTAGCACGTCGTGTCCTGCGCAATCAAATTAACCTCTCGCGTCCCGCTGCGTACCAGCTCCTCTATCTCGCGGAGGATATTACGCTGAGGGCGACTCCGATGTCTGCCACGTATTTTGGGGATAGCGCAGTATGCGCAGGCGTGATTGCAGCCCTCTGCTATTTTAACGTACGCACTATGGTGCGCCGTATAACGGAACCGTCGTTCTCCGAAGTCGGGCACAAGGCGCGACACTTTTGTGGTGTACACTTTTTCATTTCCTCCCGCCAGCACTGCCTCCACTATTTCTCCTATCTCGCCGATTTTATCCACCCCGACAAAAGCATCCACCTCCGGCAGCAGCTTCACAAGCTGCTTGGCGTATCTCTGCGCCAAGCACCCGGCAACCACAATTTTCTGATGGGCTATGGTCTCCCCTCCTTCTCTCGCACGCACCTGCGCAATAATTGTGTCGATCGCCTCTTGCTTTGCCGGGTCAATAAAAGCACACGTATTGATTACCACGATTTCCGCATTCTTTCCATCCTTCACCTCCTTCATTCCCCTCCTGATCAGAGCATCCGCCATGACCTCCGAATCCACCAGATTCTTCGCGCACCCCAAATTGACCATGGCAAATCTTCCTCTCATGCGCTCATTCTACCACACGCCCTCTCCACCGTAAATGCAAATATGTACGAAAAAGATTCCCTTCTCCTCCCCGAAAACTCCCTTCTCATGGTGAACGTAACAGCGTGCATTCCGAGTCGACCCCATGTACAGCCCATACAATGTCTCTCGCCGCAAACAGCTGTGAATTGCAAGAACAAATGCGACATATGACAGAAATAGTTGAGGTCATGCGAAGAGAGGGGTAAAATAGTGA
>CANQSY010000101.1 GCA_947626635.1 uncultured Akkermansia sp. | reverse complement strand
ATGCAAATGCTCTCAAAATTATAATTGACTTTCCCGCCCGCTTCGCGTGCGCCCTGTACGGGGCCGTCGGGCGCTTTGACTCCCCGCGCCATCGGCGCGCGAATTCCCCGAAATCGTAAATCGTATGTCGTAAATCGTAAATAGGCGCCTACGGCGCCCAGCTGTTCTAGTCCTTCCGGGCTGAATGCCGCATGAGCGACTCCACCTCCTCCGGTTCCAGGGGTGCCGTGGTGATGAGGTCTTCCGTGTGGTCGGCGTGGATGAGGACATCCGTCTCAATGCGCACGCCCAAATTCTCCTCGGCAATGTAGATTCCCGGCTCAACCGTCCATACCTGTCCCTCGGCAAAAACGGGGTTCGACGGACAGACGTCGTGGACGTCCAGTCCCAGGGGGTGTGAGACGCTGTGCATGTAGTACTTGCGGACGCAGAGAGGATCGGCTGCCTGCGCGGCGACCTCCGACTCGCTGAGCAGACCGAGCTTGACCAGTTCCTCCGCCATGCGAATGCGGACGAGCTTCTCGTATTCGTTCTTGAGAACTCCGGGACGCATGATGGAGGCGGCGTAGCGGTGGACGGCAAGGACGGCGAGATAGACGGCGCGCTGACGCGGCGAGTAGTGTCCGTTGGCGGGGATGGTGCGACTCATGTCGCCGGCGTAGCCTCCGTACTCCGCCCCTACGTCGAAGAGCACGAGGTCCCCGTCGGTGCAGCGTTTGTGGTTGCTGATGTAGTGCAGCACGCAGGTATCGCGCCCGGAGGCGATGATGGGAGAAAATGAGAAGAAGCGGGAGCGCCGACGGATGTACTGCTCACTCAGCAGGGCCTCCATTTCCCATTCGCCCATCCCGGGGTGAATTCGTGGAAGGATGGCAGTGAACCCCTCGCCGGTGATGCGGCACGCCTCCCGCAGCTGCACCAGTTCCTCCGCGCTTTTGACAAGGCGCATGGAGGAGAGCAGGGGGTAGAGGCTGCAGAAATCAACTCCCTTGTACTGTTCGCGCAGGGGCGCGTTGAGTCGCTCGTTGCGGGTCTGCACCTCCGAAAAGCGGCGCGGGTGATCATCCGTTTCCAAGTACACGTGTTGTGCCTTCTCCATGGCCTTGGAGAGCAGGGCAGGGAAGTCGTCCGTCCAGCGCACATCCCCCACGCCGGAGAGGGCTGCTCCTTCGTCCTTGGTGAGCCGAGCTCCTTCCCAAATGACGATTTTTTCGTTCGTCTCGCGCAACAGCAGGGTGTCGGTGTGCTCGCCCTTCTCGCCCACCTCCATGAGCAGGATGCTTTCCTCCTGGTCGATGCCGGTGAGGTAAAGGAGATCCGCGTTTTGGTGGTGCGGCATGGTGCCGTCGGCGTTAGTGGGGTACACGTCATTGGCGTGGAGAATCACGAGGCTGTGCGGGGGCAGGGCCGCAGCGAGGCGGTCACGGTTGCGACGGTAAAAGTCGGCGGAAATGGGTGTGTAGCGCAGGGTTTGCATGAGCTCTTTTTTGAGCGGAAGTATAGCTCCAACTCGCTGCGCGTGCAACCCGAATCCGACCTCTTTCTGAAAAATTCCTGCCATGCGGCCAAATTTGTCTTTACAAATCATCAGGTAGGGGTATAATGCCGCCTCCGAAGTACAGAGCACCCGAGTGTGCGTCAATCAACTAACCGATCACCTATTATCATGAAAGTCCTTTCCTCACTTGCTTCGATGAAGCGCCGTCACGCTGACTGCCAGATCGTGAAGCGCAAGGGCACACTCTACGTTATCTGCAAGAGTAATCCCAAATTCAAGGCGCGCCAAGGCGCCACCGCCGGTACGCGCCTCAGCAAGAAGGGAGTCAAGTAATCCTTCCGTCTTGCCCGTCTGTTTTTTCGAGGTCGGTGGCTGCCACCGACCTTTTCTTTTCCCGGACATCTTCTTCCCGCAGCACGACACCTCCACCGACACCGATTATGAACGACATCGTGCGTACCAGGATTTTTCCGCTTGGGGATTTTCGCTTTGAGAGCGGAGATACCGTCCCGAACTGCGTGCTGGCGTATGAGACCTATGGCACCTTGTCGCCGGACAAGGGGAATGCGGTGCTGTTGTTTCACGCGCTGACCGGCAGCCATCACGCGCATGGTTTCAACGATTCTCTGCCGGAGGCCGGCGAGTTCTGGCAGCCGGAAAATTATGCCGGCTGGTGGGATCGCATGATCGGTCCCGGAAAACCGCTGGATACCGACCGTTTCTTCATTGTCTGCGCCAATTTTTTGGGCGGATGCTACGGCAGCTCAGGTCCCGCATCAACAGCCCCGGATGGTCAACCGTGGGGAAGCCGCTTCCCCCTGGTGACGGCGGCGGACCAGGCGCACGCCCAGGTGCGCTTGCTCGAGTCAATGGGCATTGAACGATTCGCCATTGTGGGACCGAGCGTAGGCGGTATGCTCTCGCTGGCTCTCACTCACCTGTACCCCCACAAGGTGCGCAGCGTCATCATCATCGGAGCCGGAAGCGCACCGCCCATTGAGCACCGCCTCTCCGTCTTTGAGCAGATTCTCGCCATTGAACTCGACTCCAAGTACCGCGCCGGGTTGTATCCTCTGAACGATCCCCCTCGTCGCGGTCTCGCTCTTGCGCGCATCATCTGCCATAAACTTTTCGTTTACCAGCGCGGCCTCGAAAAGCGAGCTAAACGCGGGGTCGATTCCTCCCGCCACGGTATGCTTGAGTGGTATACCCCTACCCAAAATACGGAGAGCTACATGCTCCACCAAGGCGTCAAATTTGCTCTGCGTTTTGATGCCAATGCCTACATTCGTATCGTGAATATGTGGGCAAACTTCCACGTCAGCAAAGTCGCCGGCGGTCTGAGTGAAGAGGACGTTTTCCGCGGGTACGCCGCGCACAGGATTCCCTTCCTCCTCTATTCCATCGACACGGACTGCTGCTATACGCCGCGAGCGGTCTCCTCTTTTTATCGCCGCCTGCTGAAATGCGGCGTTCAGGCGCAGTACCACTGCATCCATTCCGGAAAAGGCCACGACTCCTTCCTGCTGGAGCCGGAGCTGTACGAGACGGGAATACGTGAGCTGCTCGACATCCCCCGCGCGTAGCGCGCGAGCATCCCAAATCGTAAATTGATTCGTCGGCACCGCACTGCCTCCTCACCCTACGGGCAAAAGCTGCGCTTTTGTCCAACCGCCCTTCCCGCCCGCTTCGCGTGCGCCCTACACGGGGCCGTCGGGCGTCTTGTAAATCGAAAATCGTAAATAGGCGCCGCCAGGCGCCCACGCCCTGCGGGCAACGCATGCGCGTTGTCCAATCGCCCTTCCCGCCCGCTTCGCGTGCGCCCTATACGGGGCCGTCGGGCGCTTTCGCATCCCCGCGCATCGCGCGCTAGCATCCCAAATCGTAAATCGAAAATCGTACATAGGGCGCCGTTAGGCGCCCCCTCCCGCTTTCCTAACACCCCTCACGCAACGAATTCGGAAATTCCGCTGCGCATTCGCTTCGCTAGAACGCGCCCCGCGCGCGAATTCCCCGAAATCGTAAATCGTAAATCGAAAATCGTAAATAGGCAAACGCTTCGCGTTTGCCCCGCCCTTTCTATTGGTTGAGGACGCCGCAATGCGGACAGACGACCGGCTCCTTGCTCTCCGGACGTATGAAGCGGTAGCCGCAGATGCGACACGTCGAGAGGTATCTCTTTCTCTTCATGCGACGCATCTTGGAGGCAATCTGCACGGGAATCATCACGCAGAGGACAGACAACATCCCGCCGAATATCAGCAGCATGAAAAATTGGTTGAGGGTGAGCTCCACGAGGTTCATGATTCCGGTGGTTGAGGTTGCTGCTCCGTCGATGGAGAAGGAAGCCGGAGCAGTTTTTGGGGATCCAGAACGACGGAATCCGGCACGCTGCTGTCGGGGTCAGCGGGGGGAGCAGGTTGCAGCCGCACCTTGCGCTCAAGCGGGAGCTTGTGCTTGGGGATGGGTAACCGGGTCAGAGGGTCGATGGAATCAGGCAGTCGTAACGGCAAGGCGCTGTGCTGCCGCACGCGAAAACGCGTCAGCTCGTCGTTCTTGTATAAGACGCGTCCTACCCCTTTGGGAGGCTCGACCCGTGGCAGCACAACGTGAACCGTCGCCATGATCAAACCGACCAGTATGGCTGACAGCAGAACAAAGAGCGGCAGGCACCCCGGCATCGGTCGCGCATGCATCGAGTGGTAGATGAGTCTGATGGGGGCGCGTTTCATTCTTGGTGAGCAGGGCGTCCGAAAAAGGCGCAATTAAACCCGTGCATGAGTACCTTATCCGCCAGTTGCTGCACGACGCCGACCGATACAGCCTCGTCGCAAACAATGATCACCGTCACGTGCGAAGGTGTGGGTGTTTCCCAGCTCTCCAGCATGCTCTCTATTCCCTCGAGTCCTCCCTCCACCTCATCATTCTCCACATAAAAACGCGGTACCTCCCCCGGCGTGATCGTCACGATGTGCGAGAGGGAACGGTCGTAGGCCCCAAGAACGAAGTGCGTCTCAGCCGGCTGTAAGTTGACCCCGTAGCGCGGAGCCCTGTAACTCGTCAGCAAGACACACATACAGAGCAGCACAAAGAGATTCACGCCGGCCAGGATGAGAATGGCAAAACCGGATCCCTTGAGATTGGAGCGTATGCGTCGCATCGTCTGCGGTGGCGGGGTTCAATTTTCCATGTCGTCGTCTTCCTCGTCGGATACGGGGGCAGGTGCTGCCGGTACGTCCTTGCTGCGCAGGCGTGCGTCGCAGATGATGTGGACGCATTCCAGTCCCGCTCTCTCGACGGAGTTGATGATTTTTCTCGCGCGCGAGGCGAGATACATGTAGAAAATATAGGCGGGAATGGCGAGCGTGATGCCGGTCGCGGAGAGCAGCAGCGCGCGCCGCAGTGCAAACGCGACCTGCGGCATGGAGGCAGCTCCGTCAATGATTCCCGGCTGCTCGTAAAAATCAACCAGCCCGAGGATGGTGCCCAACAGACCGAGCAACGGCATCACCGTAGCGCATACCAGCAAGGTGCGGATGTTGCGGTCAACGCGGAACACCTCCAGCTCCGCCGCCTCCAACGCGATCTCCCGCAGCTCGCTGCGCGCCAGACGCGACCGTGTCAGCACCGCCTCCACCACTCGCGCCATCGGTCCCGGCAGTTGCCCTGCCTCATGCAGGGCCTCGTTGTACTGTCCGCTGCGTAGCAGGGCGGAGAGCCCCCGCAGGAAATCCCCGGAGTTGATGTTGATGCGGTGAAAATAGAAGAGCCTCTCAGCAATGACGGCCAGAGCCAGCACGGCGAAGAACACGATAAGCCACAGGATGGGTCCCATGGTGATGATCAGGTTTCCGTTCATGAGTGTGTGTATGTGAGGATCAAGCCTGAGGCTTGGTAATGACGGGGTGACCGAAGTAGGGGATTAGGGCATCAGGGATGCGCACGGAGCCGTCCGGTTGTTGTCCCTGCTCCAGCAGCGCGACGTAGAGACGCGGCAGCGCTGTGCCGGATCCATTGAGGGTATAGGGCACGCGGATCTTGCCGTCGGCGGTCTTGTAGCGCAGTTTCATGCGGCGCGCCTGGTAGTCGGTGAAGCAGGAGCAGCTGGAAACTTCCAGGTACTTGCCCTGACCCGGTGCCCACACTTCAATGTCGTAGGTCTTGGCGGAGGAAAAACCAACGTCGCCGGTGCAGAGTTCAATGACGCGGTAGTGCAGACCCAACTTTTGCAGGATGCTCTCGGCGTGAGAGGTGAGTTTTTCAAGGATGCTGAAACCGTCTTCCGGACGACAGATGGTGACGAGTTCCACCTTGTCGAATTGGTGAACACGGATCATCCCCTTGTTCTCGCGCCCGGCGGAGCCGGCCTCGCGGCGGTAGCATGGCGTGTAGGCGGTCATTTTAATGGGAAGATCAGCCTCGCGCAGTACCTGCTCGCGGTAAAGGTTGGTGACAGGTACCTCCGCGGTGGGCACGTTGAACATGGTGTTGCTCTCCAACCCGTACATGTCTTCCTCAAACTTGGGAAGCTGCCCGGTGCCGATCATGCACTCCCTCTTTACCATGAAGGGCACGCCCACTTCTTCGTAGCCGTTCTCCAGCGTTTGTGTGTCGAGCAAAAAATTCACGAGCGCGCGCTCCAGCCGTGCCCCCAGCCCCCGGTACACGATGAAGCCGGAGCCCGAGATGCGCGCGGCTGCCTCAAAATCAAGGAGACCCAGAGCCGCGGCGAGCTGCACGTGGTCCCGGGGATCGACGAGGGAGGGTTTCTCTCCCCACGTGCGCAACACGGGGTTGGCGGTTTCGTCCGCTCCCACAGGTGCGCCGTCATGCGGCATATTGGGGATGGCAAGGAGAAGTTGTTCCTGCTCCTCGGCCGCAGCGCTTGCAGCCGCTTCCAGTTCGCGCAGACGCTCCCCGAGCTTGGTCATGCTTGCCTTGAGCTCCTCGGCTTCTTCTTTTTTCCCTTCCTTGAGCAGACCCCCGATCTTTTTGGAAGAGCTGTTTCTTTCCTGAGAAAGCGCCTGCTTCTCCGTCTCTATCTTGCGCCTCTTTTCATCACACTCCAGTACCTGGTCCACCAGCAGCCAGTGGTCGCCGCCGCGCAGACGCACTCTCTCCTTGACGTATTCCGGATTCTCACGGATGACTCGTATATCCAACATAACGCAGCTATTTTACGCGAATAGCCTCCTTTTTCAAGCGAAAACACTTCCGGAAGAAAGTCAACCGACATGACGGAATAGCGTTACTCCCTATGCTTCCTCTTATCAACGCATCATCGTTCTCCCTCATCCCTCAGTTCCGGCTCTGCTGGAACGCGCGCAGCGCGCGAGTTGCCTGAGATCGTAAATTGACTCGTAGGCACCCCATTGCCTACTCGCCCTGCGGGCAACGCATCCGCGTTGTCCAACCTGCCTTGCAGCCGCCGGCAGTCTTGTAAATCGAAAATCGTAAATAGGCGCCGTTAGGCGCCCCCGCCCCTCCCGCTTTCCTTCCATCACAGCACTCTCGTTCTCGAAAATTCCGCTATGCTACTGCTTGACGCTTCGGTACCCCACTACCTCAGCGCCCTGCGGGCAACGCATGCGCGTTGTCCAATCGCCCTAATTA
>CANQSY010000100.1 GCA_947626635.1 uncultured Akkermansia sp. | reverse complement strand
GAAATCGCCGCCCTGCAACAGCTCGGCCATGGCTTTGCCTCCGACCTCCAATCCTCCGCCGACTCCATTTACGACTCTCTCACCGATGCTCTCTGCTCCCCTCCCGCGAGCGAGAGCGAGCCGAACTCCCAAATCGTAAATCGTAAATCGTATATCGTAAATGCGAGCGCCAGCGAGCCGGAGCCGGCGCCGGTGGAAAATAGCGAATGCAGAAGCCCTAATGGTCCGCAAGGCTGTTCAAATCCCGAGCACAATCTGCGCGCCTCTCAAAAAGGCTCCCGCGCCACCAAAGGCAACCCTCGCGCCAAAACCACCCGGAGCAACACCCCCCTCAAAGCCGCCCCTGCCGCCAAACCCCAAGCCAAAGTCGACGCCATCGACCACGCCCTGCGCGCCACCCAAAAAGGCGGCAAGGTGGAAGGAGTAACCACCATCGGCGGCAAAAGTCTCACGATAGAAGCCGGGCAGCCGGGAAGAAAAAACGATAATTACCGAGGAGGGTTCGGTAGTAGCCACCAGTACGCCAAACACGGAGAAAAAACTAAAGAAAAAACGACTCCCCGACAGGCTGCCAAGACTCTCGTCCTCGGGGAAAGGAGCGAAGACAAGGAACATGGCACTATTGCCCATGAATCAAGCTCTCATGTTGCTTTTACCCGTCCTTTGAAGAAAGATGAAACAACCCTGCAAACAGCACACAAAAAGGATTAAAAAAAGCCCGAGTCAGGAACCCAGGCTCACGGACAGATGCCTCGGAGCGCAACTCCCCGGCTACTCATGGGCAAGCTCCTTTAGCTTACCGCTTAACCCAAGGGTGCCATCCGGATCTTCAACATAACCCAATCCTATCCCCATGTCAACCCCAAAATTCCGCGCGCAAGCGCGCTAACTCCCAAATCGTAAATCGTAAATCGTAAATCAATAAAAATCTCCGATTTTTATGTACACTTCCTACAATATCTCCCTGGTCGCCGGCGTCGCCGCCGTCATGAATTTTACCTTCTCAGAGGGCGAGGTCCATGTTCTGAGGGGGGCGGTAACTGTGCGCGGGCAGTCTCTGCAGGCGCAAGCGTCAGAAGAAAGCTCTCTCATTTTTCCCCCTCTCCCTGAGGGCCTCTGGCTCCTCGAGGTCCGCGCGGATGGCCACCCCATTATCTACCAACACATCGAGGTCCTCCCCTCCGGCGTCGCCTCCGCCGAGGGTGGCCAGACGCTCAGCGTGACCGTCAACGATTTCTCCATCAACATCCAGGGCGGTGTCGGTGCGTCTCTGGGGGGAAACAGCGGGCCGGATATCAGCTACTTGAAAAAAATCTTCGCCCCTCTCCCGCACGTCAACGACTCCTCCGCCCACGTCTCCGAGGAGGATAGAAAGAGATGGAACAATATGGTATCTACCGAGGTCCTCGGCTCAGAGGCGGGATCTCAGGAGCTCACCGCTCACGCTATTTTCTTCTCCGCCGCTCGCGTGCCGATAGGTTCTCTGCGCTCTCTCTCCATTCGCTGCCGTAACTCGCACCAGGATTATTTAATCGGCGGCAGCGGCGTGTTTTTGGCCATCTACGAGAGAATTGGCGATGGCGATGAGGAGCAAAATTGGGCGCGCCTCGGCGTCTCGCTGAACGCCGTGGCGCAGCAAATTGGTACGCAGAGTACATGGCAGTTTGACAGCCTGGCTTTGCACGGTAGAGAGCTGCGTGTGGTGCCGCTGCAGAATAAGGGCGATAACTTCCTGGAAGACAGCCAGATGGTTCTCGGCTGCTTGGGCTTTGCGACAAATGACGGCTCCAAGTCCGACTCCATTGCCTTCCTCCCTGAGTACACTATGGTGTACGACGCCATGCAGTTTGCCCCCCTTTCTCACGTGGATGATATGTCGATGCACCTTTCGCCGGAAGAAAAGCAAACGATCCAAAATATCGTAAATAACCCGGATTCATCCAGCGGTCCAATCGTGGAAGGCGGTGGCTATGTCAAATTTGTTGTCCTCAAATCCATGAAAGATCTGCCGGAACCGGCGTATCGAAAACCCGGCGTGTGGTATTTTGTACCGGAGTACTCTCATATGTAATCCAATTGCGAATTACGAATTAAAAACCAGCGAGCCGAAGGCTCGGGAATTTCCCAATTCGTAAAAAGCCCCCGAGGGCTCGAAGGGGGATTGGACAACGCGCAAGCGTTGCCCGAAGGGTGAAAACTGCCGACGGCTGGAAGGCAGGTTAGCCAAAAGCGACCGCTTTTGCCCCAACGGGGTGAGGAGTCGTGAGGCGACTCCGCAAGCAAGCGCCGATGGGGCGGCGCTGAGTCAACGTAATTCGTAATTCGTAAATAGGAGCCTCCGGCTCCCCCTCCTCTTGACGAATTCGAAAAGCATGATATAAAATAATCATGCCTCTTTTCCCTACCCCTGCCTTTAATCCCTCACCCGCCTCCGCCCTCTTCATCTCCACCCAAGAAGCCGCAGACCTCCTCCACGTCTCCCCCTGGACCATCCGCTCCCTTGTCAAACGCGGCGACCTGCACGCCTTCACCCCCGTCATCGGCGGCAAAAAATTCCTTCTCTACTCCCATGAAGTCGAGTCCTATGCCCGCCTCGCGAGGGAGATATCAGCCGAGAGGGCGGAGCGCGATTGGCAGGAGTTTCGTCGGGAATGCCTCCAATAAAAAACCGCGCATCCCTGCGCGGCTACGGTTGCCTGGAAACTCAGCGGATGAAGAACTTTTCTAGGAATCAAAAGCATCTAAAAGGGGGATAAGACGATTGTAAATACTTTGTCTTTGCTCTTTTGTAAGAATTGTCAATTTTCCAGAGACTATCTGATCTTCCAAGAGAGAGATGGGAATTAAAAAAGGTCTTACATTTTGCTCTAGCTGTTTTTTCCAATCTATTTTCTGAGGTTCTAGTTCACGTATAAATTTTCGAACATAAAATCGAATGCTTGTTTGAGAACAACCAACAGGGATGCCTTTCACCCCTTTGTATCTTGAATAATCTAAAAATCTCCCCTTTTTTAGCTGCTCCATGAAGTAACGGTAAGCGGCAAGAAAAGAAATATCCTGAGTCTTGCATTTTTCCATCACAGCAAGAGCGAAATCATCTCTTAAAGGGTTGCGACTTGTTGATCTTAACATCGGAGTAGTTCGGTGATCGTAGAGAACTCTCCAATCTCCTCCACTTTCTTTCCATCGAGTCCACATCAATCGAGCCAACGCCTCTGAGCAAGGACAAACTCGAGCCATTTTTCCCATGAGACCATGAGGACCACTCATTCGAGGTTTACTTCTCCCCGGTTCTGGCTCTGCTGCGTCGATCACTAGCAATAGTCGGAATACTCTACTCCTCTGTTTTTCAGGGAGAGCCCTATACTCAGGGTCGTTCAAAACGCTTAAAAAATCAACATCCATAAAAAGGTATAAGATTTACTTTTTCTCCTTTTTTACGCAAATCTTGCACGCATAGCAAAAAATGGCAGGGATAGCAGCCCAAAAGAACCCCTTAAAAAAATCCTCAACGGTATAATCAAAAAAACAAATAGCGGCCCAAGAGAGGATGGCAATAAGAATTATACAGAATAAAACACGAAGAACCCATAAATCTTCGGGATGAGTTGAGAAGTACTCTCCTAAAAATATCCCCATCTTACCACCAATGTAGAGTATGAAGATGTAGCCAGCTACATCAGCAATGCTCTGGAAATCTAATAATCCGATTGTAGTCATATTTTTTTGTGTGACGCGCCACGTTTTATTGACGCGGAGATTTGTCTTGAGTGATAAAATTCACGACAAAGCGCATAGCTTCACGCAAACGATCGAGGTACTCCTCCGCGCTCAATCCTTGCATATCCATATCGGTTAACCGACCTGCGGAAATTTCCTGTAAGCGAGATTCAGCCTCATTGGCGCGCTTTTTCCAGTATTCAAGGTCAGCCTCATTATCTTCATCAGATTCTTTCAACATCTCAATACTAACAGGCAGCACGCGCGCCAACTTCGCAAAATCCTCCTGGCGTGGAGTTCTCTGTCCCTTCACCCAGCGGCTCAGCGTCACCTCGGTGATGCCTGCTTCCCGGGCTAAAGCTTTTTGAGTCTTTCCACTTTCTTGTATAATTTTTTTAAGTTTTTCCTTAAATTTCATAGAAATTTCCATTTTAGGCTTGACCTCTGTTTAATTTTTGTATAATTTTGCTGTGTGGCGCGGAAATTATACACCGCCACGCATATATTAACACACCATAACCAGATATGCAAACGCAAATCATGACCGTGAATGAACTTTATTCAAAGGGGTGGACGATACGCCAAGCGAGCCGCCGAATTAAGCGGAGTTATTCTCACGTCGCTTATGTTCTGCGCGGCGAACGAAAGTCGGAAAAAATACAAAAGGCTTTGCGTGCTCTACCCAAGCAAGATTTAGTCCTGCGCGAGCGGGTGGGGAAGTGAAACCACAAACCAAAAAAGAACCTATGAAAATTGAATTGCACATCGAAGAGGACAGCCTCCATGCGAGGCGCATCGAAGCGCTGGTAATCTCCCAAGCCGACCTCTACCGGCTGGAGGATAAATTGCCATGGAGCTGCGAGATCAATCACGATAAAGCAGTCTCGGAGGAGACCAAGCGGGAAGTGTACCAGCTGACGGGGCACGGCGCGGAGCCGCTGGGCGAGGTGCAGAAGGCGCTGCGCGCGGGGTTGCCGCACTGGGACGGCAAGCTGCCGCAAGACACCGGCTACGACACCGATTGGCGCGGGGTCGGCTACAACAGCATCTATCTCGTGGTGGAGGAAGGAGGCGAGCGATGAAGGTTATCCAAGGGCTTGTGATTGTGGTGGCGGTGGTGATCATCGCGCTGCGGATGTGGGAGATAGCGCGCAGCGAGGAGGGGATGTGGACGAGGTATCCGCACAGCGGATTTTGCCCAGACAGCAGGAATTACGAATTACGAGCTTTTACGCCGAATTACGAATTGGAAAATTCGGCGCCTACGGCGCGGGGGAAAAGGAATGAGCGATAAGCTGACAGCGGAGGAGCTCGCCATTGTGGAGGCGTTGCGGGATTGCGAGGAGAGCGCGATCTCGCGGGTGCTGCCGAGGCGCGAGAAGATGAAGCTGGAGCAGATCGGCGCGCTGATGGGACTCACGCGGGAACGCGTCCGCCAGATCGAGGCCACCGCCCTGCGCAAGATCCGCCTGCGCATCGTGCGGGATGCCAAGCTGCGTGCGCTTTTCAAAAACATTTACGAACTGAGAAATTTTTACCACGAACTGTAAAGGGAATTACGAATTACGAGTTACGAATTACGAATTACGAATTGGAATAATGCGCGCCGTTGGCGCGGGGAAATTTAGATTTTTACACGACACTACGATGAAAGACGAACTGATATCTATTAAAACGAAGGAGACCCTCGAGATCGGGGGGAAGATAGCGGAGTGCAATGCGCTTGCCGAGCAGGTGCAGGGTAGCCTCACCCGCGCCTGGCAGACCGCGGCGGT
Source organism: uncultured Akkermansia sp. (assembly GCA_947626635.1). Lineage (GTDB taxonomy): Bacteria > Verrucomicrobiota > Verrucomicrobiia > Verrucomicrobiales > Akkermansiaceae > Akkermansia. Next base: position 1,709 of record CANQSY010000100.1, on the reverse strand, counting down.
GCTGGGCTACCAGCTCTGCGAGCTGAAGCAGCAAGTAGGGCATGGGCAATTTGGCAAGATGTTCGGTGACACAAATCGGACACATGTGTCCGTTTTCACCTTCACCGAACGCCATGCCCGGAGGTACATGGACCTCTTCAAAAAGTGCGCGGCGGCAGCCGGCAAGATAGGCCAGGAGGAAGCCCTGCGCACGATGATGGGCGATTCGGAGGGGAGCGGCTTCGTGGGCGGCAAGCTGTCCAACTTGCTCACCTCGCTGGCGCCGCAAGCGACGAGCATGCGCCAAGCCCTGTTCGCCTTCATGGAGGAGGAGGATGAGGAGGAGGGGTCGGGCAAGGAGGCGTCGCGATTCTTCCGCAAGAACGACAAGGGGCGGCCGGGCAAGAAAGGGCTCACGCCTGCGGAGGTGGACACCATCGGCAAGCTGGCGAGCGAGCAAATGGAGGCCTACGTGCAGGGCATCGACGGGCTGTACGACAAGCTGCCGCTCATTGATCCGGGCGTGAGGGACCATGCCATCGCGACGATGGAGAAGACCGCGAAGGTGCTAAAAGGGCTGAGGTGAATTACGAATTACGAATTACGAATTGGAAAATTTGGCGCCGTTGGCGCGGGAGATGAACGACGATGAATATAGATCTTGAGAGTATTTATGCGGAGGCGGATTTTTGCGCGCTGAGGGACGTGCCGCTGCCGGGGGAGAGTCCGCAGCACACGCCGCGGAGGCGCGTGGTGAATGCGCTGCTGTATTTGGCGGGGCAGCCGGAGAGGCCGGAGTGGGGGCGGGTTCGTCCGTTCCTGGAGGGACTGGCGGCGGCTGCGGGGTGTGGGTATGCCATGGCGCGGGTGCTGTGGGAGAGGTACAAGAAATGCGGTTGGCGCGGGCTTTGCGACGGGAGGAGCCTGCCGCGCGTGGGGCTCGTGGAGGGCGGAGCGCGGAGTCTGCGCTTCCGCGCCTACGTGCAGAAGGTGGCGGAGGCGAACCAGCTCTCCACCCAGCGCGCCATCGAGCACATCCAGGACAGCTTCCGCTACGCCCAGCCCGGCACGATACCGGGCTTTGAGACGTGGCAGCCGTGCGGGAAAGAGGGCGCGCTGCCGCCCGGCGTCTCCGCCACGAGCCTGCGCGGCATCATCCGCAAGCACGAGCTTGCGAACATCCGCCAGGGGCTCAAGAGCAACCACGCCACGCTGCCCATGGTGCTCACCACGCGCGCCGGTGTGAGACCCGGCACGGTGTACGAATTCGACGACATGTGGCACGACCACCTCGTCCTTGTGCCGGGGCAAAAGACACCCGTGCGCGTGCTGGAGTTCGGCTGCCTGGATGTGGCCTCCGGCTGCCGCATCCACTGGGGATTCTGCCCGCGCATCATCCGTGATGACGGCACCAAGCAAGGGCTCACCTCGCGCATGTTCGTGCTGTTCCTGGCGTACGTGCTGCGGTACATCGGGTACGACGCCGAGCAGGGCGTGACGCTGGTGGTGGAGCACGCCACCGCGAGCGTGGACAAGCGGCTCAAGGAGCTGCTGGAAGGGGCGGGCGTGGGCATCCGCATCCGCACGAGCGGCATCGTCGGCACCGTGCAGAAGGGCATGGGCGGCTACCTGGGGGCCGTGGGCGGCAATCCCCGCGGCAAGACGCACCTGGAGGCCTCGCACGCCGCCCTGCACAAGATCAACGCCTTCATCCCGGGGCAGACCGGGAA
>CANQSY010000099.1 GCA_947626635.1 uncultured Akkermansia sp. | reverse complement strand
TCAGAACTATCGTCTACGCGTCCTGCTTGAATGCTCCCACCTTTTTAACAAAAATTCAACTTTCCACAAAAATTTGGCTTGACCCGAACATAGTCGGAGCAAGCGGATGATGGGACTCGAACCCACGACATCAACCTTGGCAAGGTTGCGCTCTACCACTGAGCTACATCCGCGCAAAGCATCCCGAAGGAAGGGAAGATTGCGGGGAGCATTATACGGAGAAAAGGGGTAGGACGCAAGACTTTTTTAGAAAAAACATGAAACGTCTGCACATTCGACCCAGGAAAATGCAATCCAATAGGCGGGGGCGCCTTCGGCGCCTATTTACGATTTCAGGGAATTTGCGCGCTGCGCGGGGGAGCAGAGCAAATGCGTAGGGGAATACCTGAAATGATGATGGGGTGATAAGAGGAAAGCAGCCGGAGCGATGCCATGCCGGGGGCACTGTTTTATTCAATCGTCAAGGGACTTGCCGTTTTGCCGGGCTTACTTCCTTTGTCTGTTGGGAAGCGCATGGGGAAAGGATTGAATGATGAGCCCGAGGAATATTTTATTGGGACACGAGTGAAATGTCTGCGAGAAAATGAAAAAAGCGATCTTTAACCAACAATTTTTACGTGTGACAAGGAAATAAGTCATCTCACCCAAGAGAGAGCATTAAGACACGAAACGGAAGACCGACTGGAGAAGTAAAGAGCAGAGAGTCGGTATGAAGACGATACAACAATGCAGACGTGCAGGAAGGTTGGGGTGGCTTTTATGCCTTTTGCTTGCAAGCAGTTGGATAGTGAGAGGGGAGGAAATGAAAGAGATGGAGAGGATGGAAAAGGGAATGCTGTGGCATGAAGGGATGGAGATGAACAGGAAAGGAGAGGTCTTTAAACAGGGAGATAGTGTTGACTTTGTGGAAGATGTCGTCGTGGGGTTGATGGATGACATAACATGTGGGGTGGTACAAGTTGAGGAGGGGGTTGAGGTTACGGTGATGCCATACAGTGGGAATTTATACATGGAGGAGTTGCGATTGGAAGGGACGATGATTTTCACGGCACCGTGGGTACTGAGCAATCATTGGGTGATTCATGTTGGAGAAAAGGGAAAGATTGTCATGGACATGGAGATGTTTGACGAGGATCTCAGAAAATCGCTCCCGGGAAAATACGAGGGCGCTTTGGAGATATGGGGAGGGAGGATGCGATACCGCCAGCAGGAGGGAGAGCTTCATTTTAAGAGTTTGAGCTTGTATGACGGTGCTCAATTGGTGCTGGAAGGGGGAAGCGACTACAACGGAGAAATCGTGTTGCGCGGCCATGGTTGGAGCAAGAGCGGTGAGGAGCGGAGGGAGGGGAGTGTGCTTTTTGAGAATAACGGGGATGACTGCGCTGTATTGAGTGGGCATATTATGCTAGCGGATGAGACCGTGCTGAATGTTGCGCGGGAAGGGGACTGCGGTGTTATCGATGGAGAGTTGGACGCTGCGGGGTACAAGCTCATCAAGGTCGGAGCCGGAGAATTGAGGGTAGTGAGTGAGAGAGTGAGGGGACTCAATGAGGTGGAGGTGAGAGAAGGAATGTTGAGCTTCACCCATAAGATGGAAACCGAGAGTCTGCATGTGGCAGGAGCAGGAGAGCTCGAGTTGCAGGGACAGGGAAATCGAGTCGGACTGCTTGAGGTTGACGAGGGAATGCACGTGAGGATGCAGGATGGAGAAATAGGTGAGTTGTGCGGCGGAGGGGAGGTGTCATCTATGGGCGGAGAGTTACGAGTGCACCGAATCACAGATTTCCGCGGTGAGATTCATGCAGCCAATTTATGGTTGGGAGGAGTTGATTACCGTGAGGAGGCGGAGGCTTTGGTCGATCTGCGAGACGTTGAACGAATATGCCTCGCCGACGGAGCTCGGGTGGAAGTTCGGTCCGTGCGCTCGGAAGGTGGAACGACGATTTGCGGCGCGGGAGAGCTCCGAATTCATGCGAGACGGATGGCAGACGGGGAACTGAGCGTGGGGGCACTTGCGATAGAAGGAGCTCGTGTGCATCTTATGTTACCGGGCGAGGAGGAAGCGAGTGAAGTGGGGAGAGTGGAAGTGAGGGAGAGTGGAAAGTTGTTGGTAGAATTGAGTCGCAGCGAAGGGAACGCGCAATTAGTGGTCGGCGAATTGGAGTTGCAAAGAGGTTCGCGGCTGGAACTTGTTTTGAATTTGAGCTCGTCGATGCTATACGGAACAACCCGGAGCGAGCACGCGCTACTGAGCGGTGTTTTCCACGCGGAACTCGGAGCAGAGCTCTCACTGCACATCGCGGATAGGGACCTTGAGTTCGACTTTTCAGGGGGGCGTTACATGGAATTCCTGCTCGCCGATCATTTTTCCGGTGACATAGCTATGGATGCTGAGACTGCGCTGATGATGAAAAAATACTTTGGCAACACGGCGCAACTGATCGAGCGCGACGGCAAGCTCCTCCTTACAGGAACAACCGTAACTGAGCAGACGGAGCATTTTCATCGGGACGCGGCCAGAACGCCCAATGGTCGCGCGGGGGCCGGTCTGTTGGACGCACTCGTGGCGACGGAGGACCCACAGCACCATGATAGGACCGGAGCCCGGGCGGGTGTACTACGTGCACAGGAGAGACTTATTGCCGAGGGGAATGGAAGAGAGAGCGATCTGCTTGATGCGGCGGTGGCGGGCAGTTCACTGCCTACACTTTCCCTAGCATTTTCTCGAGCTGCTCGAGCCGGATTGCGTGGACTGACCGATCAGTTATGTGATTCACCAAGCATTGGGGGGCGTGCTCCCCATGGAGGCAGCTGGTCTTGGAATATACAGACAGATGGGGTTTATTCGAAACTAGGGGAAAGAGGAACCTCCTCCGGTTTCTCTCTGCGTACAGCAGGTGGAACAATCGGAGCTCGTAGGACCTACTTGGGCGGGAAGGCGGGCATCGGCGCAGCTCTCAACATCGACAACGGCGATTGGAAAGCCGATGCAGCGGATTGTGCCGATGGAGAGTTCAACATGGCCTTTCTAACGGCTTACGGGGTGTGGCGAGCTCGGAATTGGCGGCATCTTATGGCTCTTCAGGCAGGATACTGTACGGTACGGCCGGAGCGGCACGTGAGTTTCGGCGAGGTGGCCTACAATGTTCGCGGACGTACGCACGGACAAGAGGAGGGAATTCTCTACGAGCTCATGTATGGGGGATGGAGTGCGGGAAGGGACATGAATGGTTTGAGGCCTTTCCTGCAGGCAACGTGGCAGTGGGTGACTGTGGCTTCATATGACGAGCATGGATCCGATGCGGCACTGCACGTGGGGCGACAGCAGTTGCAGCGCGGCACTTTAGGAGCGGGGGTCGAGTGGAGTGGACAGTCGCACTTGGTCGAACGGCGCATCAACTGGAAACTTCGCGGAGGAATCGTTGCCAATTTGGGAGATCGATCTGCTGAGGCAGGTATGGCATTGTTGCAGAGCAGAGGACATATTGAAAAGGTCCATACTGCGAGGGAAACTGTCCCGGAACTTGAATTTTCAGCTGCACTCATTGTTCCGACCGCGCAGGGTTCATGGTACGCCACGGGTGGTGTCGAGATCCAAAATCACAGCACGGCAGCCCGTCTCTCGGTCGGTTACAACCGAGAATTTTAGGCTTTTTGCAGTATGCTTAGGAGAGCAGACAGTGAATCGACGCGGAAGCCGGCGGCGGAGAGATCGCACTCGGCAGTCAGCCGACAGGGGACGGCAACTGCCGGCAGGCCTGCAGCGCGAGCGGCAAGGAGGCCATTTTCGGAATCCTCAATGACCAGACAGGTCTCAGCGGGTAATTGCAGGTAAGCTTGGGCGGCAAGGAAGAGGGCGGGATCCGGCTTTACGGGGAATCCATCTGAGCGACAGAAGATGTGCTCAAAGTAAGGAAGAGCATCGAGACGTGTGAGCCAGCTTTCGACCCAGGTACGGGAGGAGGACGAGGCAATAACGGTGCGAAGTTGTTCTTTGCGGCACCACTCGAGAAGCTCGTGCGCCCCGGGCATGAGAGGAGAGGAGGCGAGGAGTTCCTGCTCGCGTAAGCGGCGTGCGGCATTTTCGATGTCCCAGTTGAAGTGACGACCGGATAACTTTTCGAGAAGTTCTGCCGGGTTGAAGTGTGAGTAACCGGCGCCGAGACACGGCGCATACTCGCGCACTGTCAGGGTGAAACCCTCACGCATAAAGAGCTCCTCCCACGAGCGAAAAATGGCCCATTCGGTGTCGACGAGCACACCGTCAAAGTCAAATATGAGAGCTTTTGGTTTCAACATGGCGACCGGACAGCACGCGTGGAAAAATATTTGAAAGGGAGATACTCGCTTTGGGAGAGGAGACGAGCGGGGAGAACTTGCTCAGGGGCGTCCATGGAGCTTCGCGTGAATCCACTCCTTGAAGGTGCGGTGGGCGAGGTTCTTGTGGAAAAGGTAGAAAGCGATAAGGATGTAGATGACGTTGGGAATCCACGCGCTGATCCATGCCTGGATAAGACCTGATTCTCCCAAGGAAGGGAACACGCGGTAAAGGAAAAGCATGAGCGCGGCAAGCAGGACGGCAATACCGATGCCTTTCATCGGACTGCGTCGTTGAAAGGTGACAGCGCTCGGAAGAGCCAGCAGCACCAGCACAAGGCAACTGACGATACGAGCCAGTCTCACATGCCATTCCGTGCGATAGCGGTAACGATCCTCTGCTGATCCGGAACCGGTCTTAATGAGCTCGTAAAGCACGGATGTCCCCATGGCATCGATCCGGTTGCTCTGGGTAGGGGCAATGATTTGGAAGGGCTTTTCATCGTAGGGAAGGGTTAATTCAGGTGTGTACACATCGTCCGGTGGTTTGTCCGCGCCATTTCCCATGTTGCGCGTATACACTTCCTTAAAGGTCCATGAGGAATCCTGTTTGTTCCATGACGCGGATTCGGCAATGAGTTGGGAGCGGAGTTTACCTGAATTTTCCGGATCAAATTGTTCAATGACGAGGCCGCGCATGGGTTGACCGGGATCGCTAAAGGTAGCGGGGTGCTGCACGCGCCAAATACGGGCAAAGGCATCACTGCGGTAGATGATGGGCAACGCTTGATTGTCTGCGGTCTTTTCCTGCTTGAGAATAAGTTGACGGTACTGGGAACCGTTTGGTGCCCAGTGGAAGCCGAAGATGCCATAGGCGGCCGCACCGAAGATGGCAAATATCATCAAAGGCATACAAACGCGCAGAAGGGAACGACCGCTTTGCAGCATTCCTACCAATTCACTGGATCCGGACAGCTTGCTGAGACTCCACAGTGCGCCCATCATGAGCGTATATGGCAGAATCTGGTAGAGGAACATGGGGAGCTGCGTCACGTAGAAAAAAACGGCCTGGAGCAGGGGATCATCGAAGCGTGTGCGAAAACGTTCCATGTTGTCCGTAAAATCCGCCAACAGGTAGATAAGCAGCAGGATCAGGGTGCAGAGCGTGCAGTAGTTCACAAATACACGACTCACATATCGGTCCATTGTGCCCATGCAGGAGTAAACCAATGAGCCCAGAAACGGGAGGTAGCAGAGGAGCAGCAGAAAAAGAGGTCGGCACTTCTGTTCCATGGGGTAACTCTCCGGCATACCCGATACTTCCCAACGCATTTGCTCCCATTCGCTCGGCACCAGCACCATCGCCAACAGAGTCCCTCCTAGGAAACAGAGCAGGATAAGGATCAGATTTTTGAGAGTCGCGCTCATGAACGGATGATCTGTGCTGCAGAATGGGACGTCGAGTTTTCCCCAAACTTCGCTGAGAGGACGTCGTGTCGGGGGGCTTTACACACCGGTTGACAGACGATCCGCGAGGTACGTTGGCAGACCTGCCGCGCGGATGGCATCTTGCGCTGCGGATATATCGTACTCGACTCGTTTGATGATGATGAGATTGAGATCTGTGTCGTAGATAGCGTAACAGGCTCGCGGATCATTGTCGCGTGGTTGACCTACGGAACCGACATTGATGAAGTACTTAAGTTCAGGGAGGGGTTGAAACTCGGTGTAGCCCTCGAGGTAGAGAGAGTGCAGATTTTCGTGATCTTCCGATGCATGTTTCCCATTCCACACATAAATCTTAGGGACATGCGTGTGTCCATGGAAGCATATGGGCGTAAACTGTCGGGGAAAATTAGCGGAGGCATCGTCTGCGTTGATGATGTAATTCCACGCCTTGGGATGATCCAGCGAGGAGTGGACGATGGTAAACGTCGTTCCGTTATCCGAACGAACGATGCGTTGGTACTGCAGACGGGCCAACCATCGCAAACGGGGGGTATCCAACTGATTACGCGTCCAATCCATGGCCAGACGCGCGGCTTGATTCATCTTTGCCTGTGAGGGTTGCACCACCTCCTCGTCATGATTTCCTTTTACCACAGGACAATCCAATTTTTGCACGTAATCGAGACATTCGCTGGGGTATGCGTTGTAGCCCACAACGTCCCCCAGGCATACCAAATCTGTACACCTCATGTCGCGCACATCCTCAATTACCGCGCTTAACGCGTGATAATTGGCATGGATATCACTGATGATTGCCGTTCTCGCCATTCCTGCGCTTATGCTAACATATCATCTGTTCTTTGGCAAGAGCGAAGCTGATCTCGATTTCGCGTTGCGTACGACATATAAATGCGGCCCCTCTACGAAAGAGAAAGCCGCACGGTGTGTCTTTGTTGCAGGGACTTTTCCCTAGGGGGATACGCAAACGTCGGTTAGGCCTCGGACGGCGTTACTGCCGCAGCAGGTATCTCCTCCTTGTTCGTAAAGCGCCACTTCACTTTGTTACGCTTGTTGGCGGAGCGCGCCTTGCGCTTCTTTTCGTCCATGGGGCTTTCAAACGCGCGGCGGCGGCGCATCTCTTCCAGAATACCTTCGGTATCCAGTTTTGTCTTCAAGCGCTTCAGCGCACGATCGATCGGCTCTCCTTTACGTACAGTTACAGAACGCATATTTTTTTTCTTGGTAGTGGTGTTCGTCCCTTCAGAAGGTGGCGGAAGGATATATGATTCTTTTCGACCTGTCAAGCGAATTCTCCTGCTTGTGAAGAAAATATCACACGTGTCCCAAGAAAAACGAGGTCAATAGGTAGTTAACGGTTCATCATGCAGCACAAGCCCTTTATTATTTACGATTTACGATTTCAGGGAATTCGCGCGTTACGCGCAGGGTTGCTGAGCCAGCGCGTGGCGGAATTTTCAAGAACGAGGGGCGGTGATGAAAGGAAAGCGGCGGGGGCTTTGAGGGTTGACAGGACAACGGTTTGCTGGCATGCTAGCCGTGCTTTCATCGTTTTATTGGGACACGTGCGGGGATACGTGATCGGACAAAAATAGTGTACCGAAAAAAGAAAAGCGTTCGGACATAATTAGTGTACCGAAGTGTTCCGCAA
>CANQSY010000098.1 GCA_947626635.1 uncultured Akkermansia sp. | reverse complement strand
ACACTATTTCTGTCCAATTGATAATTCCTTTGTTCTCTTTTCCCTCGTTCGGTACACTCATTTTTGTCCGATTGCGCTTCCACAGGTGCGTTAAAAGATAGTTTGACATACAAGAAAAAAAGTGCTACCCTGAAGGGGTATCTGCACTTTCATCTTAGTCGCATTTCTATGCGCTTGGAGATCGTGGGATTGTCCAATGTTATTAGAATAGAATAATACACGTATGAAACTAGAACGGATTAAAATTAAAAATTTCCGAGGCTACCGTGATGAAGTCATCGTTGATTGTGACGACATAACGGTATTGGTTGGTCTGAATGATGTTGGAAAATCGACAATTTTAGAGGCTCTCGACATATTCTTCAATGAGGGGAAAGGAGTCATCAAGTTGGATCGATCTGATTTAAATGTGGATGCGCAAAAAGAGGGGTGTACAGATGTGGAAATATCTTGTGTTTTCTCTGACCTGCCAGAAAAAATTGTTATCGATGACTCCAATGAAACATCCTTCAAAGATGATTATATGCTAAATAATGATGGCATGTTAGAAATTATCAAAACATATTCGATGAAAGGGGCTAGCCCCAAGCTATCTGTAAGCATAAAAGCTAAGCATCCTACAAATAAGAAATGTTCTGATTTACTTTCTAGGACTCAAGAAAAATTGCGAGAAATTGTAGAAAAAGCAAAAATTCCATGTGATGATGCTAGAAAAAACGCTTCACTGAGAGCCGCAATATGGAAGTATTATGAAGATGAGTTGGAATTAAAAGAAATACCATTAGACATTTCTTCCGCCAAAAACGCCAGTATATGGGATAAACTACGCCTCTATCTTCCTGTGTATTCGTTATTCCAGTCAGACCGAAAGAATTGCGATAGTGATTCAGAAGTGCAGGATCCTTTGAAGGAGGCAGTCAAGGCAATTTTGAATGATCAAGAGATCCGGGAAACTTTGGATGGTGTAGCAGAAAAGGTTAAAGAACGTCTTCAACAGATTTCTGATGCTACGCTTGCCAAGCTGAAAGAAATGGATCCGAGAGTCGCGCAAACGTTACAACCCAAAATCCCAGAAACATCCGATTTGAAATGGACAGATGTGTTTAAGGGTCTCTCAATAACCGGGGATCAAGAAATACCAATAAACAAACGGGGGAGCGGAGTAAAAAGGCTCGTACTTCTTAATTTTTTTCGTGCTGAAGCTGAAAAAAAGACGGAAGAGAGAGGAGGACAGTCCATCATATATGCCATTGAGGAGCCGGAAACATCCCAGCATATAAGCAATCAAAGAATGATTATTAACGCTTTGAAAGTATTGTCTCAAAAAAACGGCATTCAAGTTATACTGACGACACACAGTCCCCATGTTGTAAAGTGCTTGGAATTTAAAAATATTCGAATATGCCACCTCTAAAAACTACCAAGGTGAAAAACGAGAGAAAAAAAGTTGAGGAGAAAGGAGTCAAAAAAGGGAAAAATGGGAGGATTTTGAGGGGAAAACATGGGAAAAATGTCCGAGATGATACGCACCATCGTTTGCCCGCTATCTAAAAAAACGAGTTTTTAGAGGTGCCAGAATAGTGAAAAAGTCTGATATGACTCGAGAGATACTAAATGCAGAAGAAGGCGTCATTCGCTACTCCTCACTTAACGAGATTAATTTCATAGCTTATGGGCATGCGTCAGAGGAATACCATAATGAGCTTTATGGGGCATTGCAAAAAGTGACAGATTTATGGAGTATCGCCGAATTTGACAATGAGTTGCTCAACAAGTGGAAATGTCCACAGGACAAGGGATGGTTTAACAGTAAGCGCAACACTTTAGAAAAACTTACAATTCATTCATATATAAGGAATTGTATCCATCACCCTGAAAATGCTATTAATCAGAAGAAGTATACAGACGAGGAATTGGAACGCTCTATAAAAGAGATGCGAAATCTCCTAAGTAAGTTTAAAACGACTGCAGATTGATGGAAAGCATGGAAAAAGTGTAATAAAGTCGCATCAAAGCGGGATCGTATCCTGCAAGGGAGGAGTTAAGGGATGCCTGATTATGCACCTTAGCGCGTCCTGCCAAGCTGTGCTGCGTCCTGATCTATATATTCTCTGAACCGTAGTGAGGGATGATGAAATCGGAGATAAACTTTTCCGGCACGCAAGAAACGGCATCATGAAAACACCATCGGATGTTATCAAGAGTTCCGGAGAAAGCTTGCCTATTGGGATTTCCTGAGGAGTATCTCATGAGATTGGCACGGTTACTTAGTTTATAGACTAGGACAAAATGAACTCGAGATTTTGCATCGGCCAAGCTTTCAATGAGGCGGAGATCCATTGCAATTAAAAGACTATGACAGACCTTTTCCTTTATGTCGACCGCATTAACTTCACCGCTTTTAAATTCAATCAGCCAAATGTCTTTCCCCTTATCCTCTGAGTAGAGGGCATCCATGGATTTGAACTGTCCTCTGTAGCAGCGGTATTTTTTATGAGCCTTCACGACATCATCAAAAAAAATGACTTGATGATCACTTTGCACTATACTTTTTCCCGCATCGTTCCGGGAGACATCGGAGAAGCTCCTCCTAAATTGGGAGAGATCAACGCTGCCGTCCTCTCCAAATTCGATTTCTTGGTTATTGGAACTCATGGAAGACTGTTGCGTATCCTATCAAGTTGATCAACGGCGCTGGACATCTCATCGTAAACAGCATCCAGATCTCCCTCTACCTCGCGGAAAGAGGCAGAGTTCTGTATTTGTGAGGCGACGTAAAAATGAGCCTTATCAGAACGATTGTATTTCCTCGTGAATAAATCGACAGCATCAACGAAAAAATGACTATGAGTCGTGACAAGAACGGTCAAGTCAAACTCTTTTTGAAGCAGGACAACAGCGTGCGCGAGTAGAATCTGCCAATCCGGATGCAAGTGAATTTCCGGTTCGTCAAGGATGAGAACATCCCTCGGGGAGAGAATGTTCCTCTCTAAAAGCATTTTTAGAATGACAAAAGTTTTGACGCCGTACGACAAGTTGGCCAGGTTAATGGAATACGAGTTTCCTGCCTCTTTGAACGCAAGTTTACCTTCAGAGGTAACGATCGAACCAGCAATCGCGCTGTCAATGACTTTGTAGATGGAAAGCAGCTTATTCTTGCTGCGTACACGTGCAACAGCGCCCTCCTCAGGTTTGCTGTCCTGGGAAATGCGTATTTTCTCGAGGATTAGGCGCTCCCATAAGGGAAGAGCGTAATCAAATCTAGAAGCATTAAGGCGATCCAAAAGAGATGGATTGTCGAGAAAAATGGCTTGATTCGTAAGTTGGAGACCAGCCTCTACAGACGAGCACTCATCATCAATGAAAGAGCATTTGATATCATACCCCTTGATCTGAGCATGAATAACGCCTTCAACACCCGGTGCATTCCTGGAGTTTACTTGACTGTCAAACGACTGCTTAAATGTTTCGCTTACGATGTCACGAATAACTTCCTCATCTGATGTATTAAGGTAGTCAGCTATACCAGCAGCACCGAGTACATCCTCATCTGTGATCTCGGGAAGTTCGGTACCTTTCAGATCCGGATGTGTCATTCGAAAGATAATTTCGCAGACTTGACGTGCGGTTATCTCTTTTTTGTTGTTGTACAGTTCAAGAATATCCTCAAGCATTTTGTGAGAAGCTCCTAACCGGAGGAGCCTTCTTTCAGTGTGTTGGGAGTCCTGCGAGGATGTCTTTGAGCTACGCGTTAAGACAAATTGCATGATCTCTTCCAGAGTATGCCGAGCCTTCTGCTCATTAATTTTTTTCTCTACGCTACCTAAAGCATGAAACAAGCAAAAAAGAGATTTGCCCACGGTGCTTTTGCCTGTATTGTTTTTACCTACAATCACAGTGACGCCATCCAACTTGATTTCAGCCTCATGTACTTTGGCGATGTTCCTAAGAAGCAGTTTCATTCCTGAGCAAATTGATACCTTCCAATATGCCAGAAAGACATGAGTCTTGCAAGTCTCATTTGTGACAACTTGTGAAATTGTGAATTGCGAGAGCAAATATAACAGATGACAGAAAAAGTTGAGGCCATGGGATAAGAGGGGTAAAATAGTGATAGGAAGGATTGAACCTTGTGCCAGACGGATTCGGCAGTACCTTATTCGTGGCTTGTTGGCATACTTCCTTCCATCCATAGAAATAATTGCATGGGAGAATGGGTTGAATGAGACCAGAAGAGATTTTATGGGGACACGTGTTAGGTAATGTGCTTGCCTTTTCGAGCAATGGAGCTATAATGCGCGTCCGGGTTCCTTGGTTCATAGTGTCTTGCTTGTTTGGCTAGCATTACTCTGGCTTGCTTTGAACTTCAGGGCGCCCCTTTTTGCCATGAACCCGTCCGTACTTCATTTTGCGATCCACACGATGAAAGTGAGGAGGTGAAAAAACGATAGGTGCAGGATATACTTGAGGGCATACTTTATATGGGAGAAAGCGGATCGATAAGCCCGATGATGGATCAGTATCTGCGGATGAAGCAGGCGCTGAGGCTGACCGCTTGAATCGGAAGTTGCGGTCGTTGCACACAGTACTCAAAGTTCTAGAAGCGGCAAAACAGCTTGAGTTACTACACCCGAATGAACCTAACCATCCACAACAAGCCTACAGCGCTGCGGTGAAGGTGGGAACTCCGCGGTAAGAGGCAGGAACTCCGCAGTAAGGTTCGTGGAAAAGTCAATTATAATTTTGGGGTATGCTCGTTTTTATTGGCCTCTTCCATAAGGGCAATTCTACGCATATGGGCGGCTTTCAGCTCACCCATTCACCGCTGACCAGGAAGAGAGCTTCTCGCTTCCCTCCCTACGACATTCCTGCGGCACCTATGCCGTTGCATGCGTTCTTTTTTCCCTCCATTGCCTACAGTGAATTGCAAGAATAAATGCAACATACGCCAGAAAGAGTTGAGGTCGGGCGCGGAGAGCAAGAAGAGTGCCAGAAAGACGGAGCCTATCATGCCAGACGAATTTTCTTCACGCAGCCAGCGTTCGATTTGTTGACGCTCGGAGAAGGTAATATGCTTGACTTTTCGGGAAACGGAGCGACAATACGCTTGGGTGCCATGGTTCATGGTGTTTGTTTTTTGGTGAAGAGATTACTCTAGTATGCTTTGAACTTCTTGGCACCCTTTTTGCCATGACCCCGTCGTACTTCATTTTGCGATCCACGGATCCCCATAGAACGCAAAATGAGGGATAATGGAGCGTGATGCTCAACGAAGAGATTATCTCGGGGTCTGAACTGGCGGCCGTCCAAATACCAGCCGACAATGCCATCGTTTGGCCGGAGGGGTCCCGCATCTACATAGCGCAATGCTCGGGATTCCATCACCGCCGCTATCGACATCTGCATAAGGCTCATCTCTCTTCCCGCAAAAACTGAAACTGACGGAGTTGTTCCAAAAGGAATCCGCTGGCATCGTTTCTGTGTACACGCAGTAAGTACACTTCACTCATGCTCATGCAGGGCGTGTCAGAATCTATTCTTGCCTTAATGAGCTCTCATGCTCCTTTGAGGATTCCATATATCGCTTGAACTTTTCAACCGGTTTGCATATAGTTATAATCACCGTCAAAGCGATGCTGATAATAAGCTGAATGGCAGAACCCCTCCATTTTGAAAAAAATGTGCGATTTTTCTTTTCAGACCACCTGTATCCTTCAACGTGGGCAGAAATTAGTTTGTCAATTTCTCTGTAGGATTCGGCAATGTCTTTGTATGGTTCTAGTAAATCTGGCGACAACAAAACAACCGGGCTTAGAACCCCTATTTGATTGCCATTTTTGATATATTTTTTCTGTGTGGATAATATATCTTTCTCATATTTGGCAATCTCATCCTTGCACCTTTTATATTTTGCCAAAAAAAGCCCGTTATCAACAAACTTTAGGTCAGCGGGGCAAACGCGAGAGTCAAAATCTGAAACAGTACGGGCATGGCCCCGAATGATCATTTTGAGAGAAGCTAGCTGTACCTTGAGCAAAATATTTTTGATCTTATCATTCTGCAAGTTACCTTCTTCCCCCATAGCAAGCAAATCAAAAAGGCTTGCGATATCATTGTGAAGCTCTGAATAATCTTCATTATTCTGAGCTTCCATTTCCGCAATGAGAGGGCGAATCTCCTCGGCGTAATATAGATAGCAATCTCCCTTAGTGTTGATAGCTCTCATGTCAAACAATATTCCAATATGAGTTCTATTACGATTGGCACGAAAGGAGCGAGAAGAGAAATAATGAGTACATTTCTCTTCCTTTTTTTGTAAGCTTTTTTGCTTTCTTTCATTTCACCGGAGAATTCCTCAAGACATCGATCTATTTCGACAAGCGCATCTGTTGCTTCTTTGTAATCTTGTAGAGCCTTCTCCTTGTCATCTCCTTCTTCTTTTCTAGCTTCACGGTGTTTTTCTTTAGATTTCGAAAATGCAGGTAATATGACTGAAAAGAAGCACATATTCCCTATTGATTCAACGGGAACACCACAATACGCCTCCGTAAGTTCCTCGTAGCGTTTAGCCCCTAGCAAAAGGTGGGTTTTAAACACATCGAGTTTAAAGCGCAACAGATGAGCTCGTGCGCTCCGACACTCCTCGTTTCTCTTTTCTTCGTCCTTGGCAGTATAGCACCTGCTTACATGATCAAAGACCGCACGTAGCTCATTTGACAGCGCAGGCTGTGCACCACCAATGGTTACTAGAAGTAAATAGTACTGCCGCACGTTCTCTGCATAATCCTTATACAGAGCATCAACTTCTTCCGTCCACCCCATTGTTGTCTATCGGTGCTTTTACTTCACCGTTATTCTTTGGGTTCAACAAACGACAAATCCCTTAACCTTTCTGCGCTCAAGTACACGGAACCGCGTGCAAAGAGACGCAAACAAAGTCTTCTCAACCACGAGGTGTATGAATTCGGGGGAATAGCTTGCAGGTCCACCAGAGCAACAGAGTCTAGCTTTTTCCCAAGATTCAGTCTGCTCAACCTCCACTCCAGAGCCTTAGACACAGTATCAACAGCAGGAATTTCAACTGGTTCGCTCATCTTGTCACAATAAAAGTTTATTTTCATTGATTGACCCAGCGACACATAAATAAATTATATATCCCCAAGCACAACTGAGTGTATCATCCTTTTCTCCGCTATGCAAGTGGAAATTTGTCATATGACATTTCTGTGGATTGTAAAAACAAATGCAACATACGCCAGAAAAAATTGATATCCAGCTCGAAGAGGATAAAAGGGGCTGGAGAATGGAGGCGTAAGCAAGGAAATTTTTTTCACGCAGCCAGCGTTCGATTTGTTGACGCTCGGAGATGTGAATTGCAAGAACAAATGCGACATATGACAGAAATAGTTGAGGTCATGCGAAGAGAGGGGTAAAATAGTGAC
>CANQSY010000097.1 GCA_947626635.1 uncultured Akkermansia sp. | reverse complement strand
AATATATGTTATGATTCCATCATCAAATAAGCGTCTTAAACAGAAGTTTCCATAAAAAATTCACAGAACAAGTGTAAATAGGAATGAATATGGAGAATCATGAATCTAAAAATGCACTGATGATGGTCAGGGATTTTCTTCTCTGTGAGATGTCCTTGCTTGGTCAAGCTCAACAAAAAGAGAAAGGAAAAAAATGGGAAGTTTCGCTGGATTCCAATCAAACGAGATTAGGTGAGCCCTATTTTAAGTTCTATAATGCCTTTACATACAGGAAGGCCACGAAGGTTGCGAGGATATCGTTTCTGGAACCTCGTTACGTGATTCATCGTGGCTATCCTTTCCATTTCAAACTTGATGCTGTTCAGAAACATACGTTAATGAAATTCCTGACAGCCCCGGCAAAAGGCTTATTCCCCGATAGCTTTACCAATTGGCAAGCTGCTCTTGTGACCTATAATGTGCAAAATATCGATTATCAATTTCGTCAATGGTATGATTTTGATGCAAACGAGTTAAGAAAAGCAAGGGGGAGAATGAGGTTTGCCTTGCCCATCGACCTCCCGATGCCAAACTATTTACTCCTCAGGTGATGCTTGATGCTCGCCAAGGGTTGACAAAAATGATAACTCATCGAACAAGTATAAAAGAGGATTACGGATTTTCAAACGATATGAAACAGAATGACAGGATTGCACAATTATTGGTCAGGGATTTCCTCCTTACGGAAATGGCCACCGTTGGTCAGGTAAGGTTAGATGCTTACGGAAAAACTTGTAGATTAGGCGTGGATGGTAATTTTACCGGAAGAGGGGAACCTTATTTTAAGTATTACAATTCCAGCTCTCCAAAAACTGCTACCGGCGTTGCCAGGATTTCGTTTTTAGCTCCACGATACATCATTCATTCCGGTTATCCTTTAAGCTTTAAGCTCAATCGTGAGCATAAAGAAGCATTGCTCAGATTCCTCCATGAAGAGCCTATCCGATCAAGGTTTGCAGGAATGACCAATTGGCAACTTGCCATTACCTTTTACAATGAGGAGAATTATAGCGAGCTTGGGATTGACTGGGACACGTTTACCAAGGAGGAGCAAGCAACGTATGGTAAAAACAGTCTTGCCAGGCTTGCCTTGCCCATCGATCTCCCAATGCCGAATTATCTGCTCCTCAGGTGATGCACAGGGCAAACGCATTGAAGAGAAGGCCCTGAAGTAAAAAAGGAGTCCCGAAGGACTCCTTTCAACATTCCCATGGGAAGGCCTCTACAAAGACTTACAGACGTAACGCCCTTGGTGTAGCACATCATACGCATACTACAAACCCCACGGGTTAGCTAACCAACCTACGTCAGGGCATTTCGCCCTGCACTATGCCCTGCTGTTGTAGCAGCAAGACCTCAATAGGAAGAACGCGAGAACACCATACGAGAACATGACCCCGATGTCAAGCACGGGAGTGGAATTTTGAAAGTTTTCAGCTAATTGCGGCTTGAAACTCTTTTACATGTGTTCTGTGAAATTGTGAGGATGCAACCCAATTCGTCCTCATGCCAATTCCGCTGCGGAGTAGAACTGCACGCTTGCCTCTCCTCCGCCGCGCGGCACTGAGACCAACGCCACACGCACGTCCGCCTCATCCAGATGCAGCGATTTCCGCAAGATAGCGACGGTAGGCGCGCATCTGCGGGGCATGGCGTGCGTTAAGCTTGCCTTTCTAACGAAAACGTGGTAGAACGTGCGCGAGCCGGGGTGACGTGAATTTTGTTACGACAAGCTTTGTGATATTTCTTCTGCCTGTGTTGTGCATTGGGTGGGGGCTACGGCGCAATTACCGCGCGTACACGTTGTTTTTGTTAGCGGCGAACATCTTGTTTTATGCCTTGGCAGGGGTCAGCAACCTGCCATTTTTGTTTTTCATTGCGTTGATGAACTGGTGGTGTGTTCGGGCCATGGAGGGGAAGGGGCGTCGAAAGCGGCTGATACTGGTGAGCGTCACCGTGGCGGTGCACGTGCTGATTCTGGCATTTTTCAAGTACTACGAGGCAGCGGCTTTAGAAATCGTGGAACTGGCAGGTCCCGGGATGCAGTGGCTGAGCAACCCGTATTTGGCATCATGGGTGTTGCCCATGGGGCTGTCTTTTTACAGTTTCCAGGGGCTTTCCTACACAATCGACCATTACCGCGAGGACGGGCTGGCGCCGAAAAGCTACGCGGAGGTGCTTTGCTTCCTTTCATTTTTCCCGACCGTGATGAGTGGTCCCATCATGCGCGAGAACATCTTTTTCCCCCAGCTGCGTACCAGCTTTGCGGGAGAGGAGGATTTTCCCGAGGGTGTCACGCTTATTGTGAGTGGGCTATTCAAGAAGGTGGTGATAGCCACCTACCTGCAAAATCATTTGGTGGACGCGGTGTACGCGGCGCCGGGTGAGTACAGTTCGGCGGCAGCTCTCATGGCGGTGTATGCGTACAGCGTGCAGATCTATTGTGACTTTTCGGGGTACACCAATATCGCCATGGGCGTGGCGCAGCTCATGGGGTTCCACATTCCCAAGAATTTCGACGACCCCTACCGCTCGCTGAGCTTGCAGGAGTTCTGGCACCGCTGGCACATCAGCCTTTCCACGTGGTTGCGCGATTACCTCTATATTCCCTTGGGTGGCAGTCGCAAGGGCAACCGTTACGTGAACCTGATGATCACCATGATTCTTGGCGGTATCTGGCACGGCAGTTCGCTGGGGTTTTTGGTGTGGGGCGCGCTGCATGGGCTGGGACTGGTGGTCGTGCACGCGTGGCATCGATTGACCGCGGGCTGGCAGGTGAGCAGCCGACTTCTGCGCGGGGCGGGTAACTTGGCGAGCTGGATCGTTACTTTTCACGTGGCGGCGATACTGTGGGTGTACTTCCGGGCGGAGAGCTTGTCCGATGCTCATGCGGTGCTGGGGCGCGTTCTCGCGTGGGAGCAGGATGGCGCCGGGTTCCCGCTGGCGGTGCTCATTGCGACGCTGTGGGGCGTAGCGCTTTCGTTCTGCGGCACGCGGCTCTACCGTCTGGCGGTGCGCGGGATGAGCGTGCTGCCGTGGCCGGTGCAGGGGCTAGTGGCGGGGGCGCTGGTGGCGCTGATGATGAACTTTGGACCGGATGGAGTGCTGCCCTTCATCTACACGCGATTCTGATGCCTTCCCCGTTTTCCAGACTTCCGAGCAGTATCATAACATGCGGTGCGACGTTATGTGCATCGGCTGTTCTCCTGTTGCAGAATACAACTTCCTGCGCGCTCCGGTTGCAGGAAAACCTGTATGCCATGGCTCTCTACAGCTCGGCTCGGGATGTGCCCAAGTTACTGCACCGCATAGGCGATGTGTTTGCTTTGGAACACTTGGATAACGCAGAAAAGCTTTTTGCGGATCGCGTGTCAGCTTTGCTGTCGGTTCAACTGGCGGAATCGACGCAGGAGCTGCTCCCTGAGCCGCAACCGCAGCAGGACGCACCGACGAGCAGCACGGTGGCGGAGCCATCGGTGGTGGACGTTTCACAGACGGTTCTGCCGGAGCAGGGTAATGAGAAGATTGTCGAGACTCCCTCGGAGGAGGTGCATGACACAGAGCCCGTCGATACTGTGCGCCCCGACGATTCGTCCACTGCGCCCGATTCAGGAGAGTCTCCATCCCGGACTGCGGATAGGGCGGAGGTCGTGACCGACGAAACTCCCGCAGAACAGGCAGAGGAAGCGGAGCAGGGGAGCGCGGAGGAGAAAATGAAGTCGTTCCGGATGTTCGGGCGGCTGGCGCCGTCGGTCATGCAAGGTCATGGAAGTCTGGCGGATGCGTTGAAGCATGCACGCGGAAGCTGGGGCGGTCGGCTTGGCTCCCCACCCCAAAATCACCCATCCGAACCGAGTCCGACGCAGAGCGCATCCTCGGAGATGCCGCTGCCGCAGCATCCCGACCCCGGGACGGAGCCAATTACCGGCAGCGCGCCGAGTACCATTGTTGCGGAGGGAAAAGGCGCCGACGAGGTGGCTATGGCTTCTGCTGCGCAAGCAATCCCTGAACCGTCCGCACAAGAGCCTTCGGCATCGGTCGCCTCTCAACAGCAACCGCCGCCTCCCGCGGTTGGAGGAGAGACCCCGCCGATGCGCTATCGCATTCAAATGGTGGGGGACTCCATGATGGAAGGGTTGGGGTACGTGGTGCATTCTGCCATGCGTGAGCGCAAGGGGTTGGAGTTCATTTTGACGGCAAAGCAATCCACGGGACTGAGCCGTCCGGATTATTTCAACTGGTCGGTACAACTGCGCGAAACGATGGCTCTCTACAAGCCGGATCTGGTGATTTTCTTTTTCGGGGCAAATGATAGTTGCATGCCGGTATATACGGGTGAGGGTATTGTGCCGATAACGCAAGGTAAAAAATGGAGGGAAGCCTACGCAAAAAAGATGGCGGAGGTGGTGCAGATCGTGCATGATGCCGGGGCTGACCTTATTTGGATCCAGATGCCGGCATTGGGTACACAACGTTACAAGCACATGCACGAAACGCAAATAGCGCAGCGTGAATTTTGCGAACAGAATGACGTTTCCTCCCTCCTTACGGATGACGTATTTTCCGGCGAATGGGGACGGTTTGAGGCATTCGGTGATTTTCACGGGAAGTACGTGCGCCTGCGTACCAAGGATACGGCGCATCTCACCGGATATGGAAATAAGAAGCTCGTGGAACACCTCATGCCTATCATGGAGGGGCACATGGCGCGGTTTTATGCGGCCCATCCGGAGCGGAGACTGAGCGAGATGGAAGTTGCCCGCATCCGCCGCGCCTCGCTGGTCGTGGTGACCTCCTTCACTTCCACCAGGATGAGAAAAAAGAAGCGGATGAAGAAGACGCCGGACCCGATGCTGTGATGCTTAGTGCTTACAGGGGGTGGACGAGAACTTCATCACGTCAAGCCTGAGAGCTGATTTTTTGAAAGTTTTTGGCTCTTTGGCTGAGAGGAGCTTAATTTTGTATAGTCAGGGATGGGAAGGTCGATCGGAAGATGGTTCGGATATATCAATTTCTTCATTTTGTTCTTCATGGATTCGTTGTAGTTCAAACCACCCTCTAAATTAAAATTCAAGATGAGCATTTTCCAGACTGTTTCTCCGTGAAAAATTTTCATGTTGAGGATTTCAAGAAGTTTTGCTCGTTCGTGAGAATTAAGTGCCCAATCTTTCTTACCATCGTGATGAACATGATAGATATATTCAGGATTTCTGAAATCAATCCTTGCAACCTTGCTCGCTTTCCTATATTCCTTGTGATTATAAAGCTTGAAATAACTCCCGGTTCTACCTTCGTTTCTGTTGACTTGTATGGAGATGTTTAAATTGTCGTCCGTATAAACATGGGCCATCTCGCAAAGCATCGGATGAGCCAACTCAAAATCAATAGTCATCTTCTCCCAACGATCCTCTATGACATCGTTGTTGATGTTTTCCCCGGTCATTGTTTTATTGCTTTATTCTAGTTCTGTGAAAAAAATCAACACTGTGGCAGGACAGAGCCTTTAACTATTTTCCTGCGAAGGCTCCTCATTGGAAATCTCTCTCTCCGCACTCGAAACGATCATATCATTGGGCAAATTGATGAACGAATCATCGATAAGTTCCACCTCATCCTGCTTTTCGTCGCGCTTGTAGTTTACTCCCAGCTCTTCTAACATCTGACATTGACGCAGGAGACTCCCTTGCCCGTTATAACCCTTTGAAACAGCGTCATTGTAACTCTTCGTTAGCTTTTGTAGATTTTTGCCGATCAACGTTATATCTTGAGAAAAACCGACAAACTTGGCACATAATGTCGCGGCGCGATTAAAAATTTCTTTCACATTTTTGACCTGAGCTTCATTCCGCCACAACAGATGCGCCATGCTTAACGCCATACTCATATTGGACGGTCCGACGATGAGGACGTTTTTGTTCAATGCCTCCTGATAGAGGTTCCGGTCCGCTTGCAATGCCGCTATATAGCTTGCTTCATTCGGAACAAACATCAGCACAAGGTCCGCCAGTTGCTTGATGAAACCGGGACGGTGCAGATTCTCGTAACTCTTTTCTGCAAGTTCATTGACATGGTTGCGAACGGAAGCGACATGCTGTTTCAAATACTGCTCTCGTTCTTCTTTTGTCTCGGCTTCAATATAATTGACGTAAGCCGTAAGAGAAACTTTGGAATCAATGACGACTCCTCGGTCGCCGGGGAAGCGAACAATAACGTCGGGTTTGTCACCACGATTGCTGCCGTCACCTTTCGAGAAAAACTGTTGGGCATAAAAATGGACATCTTTTTGAAGACCATTGGCTTCCAACAATCGATCCAAAATAAGTTCGCCCCAGTCCCCCTGCTTCTTAGGATTCGCTTTCAAGGCGTTTGTCAGGTTCACAGCGTCATTCCCAATTTTTAGTGTTTGAGTCATCATCTCGCGCATAAGCCCCTCGATCTTTGAAGAGGATGAAACCCCTGTTTTGCTCAGATTGTCTATCAAGCTCCTGAGCTGTTTCATCTGCTCATTCAGAGGGAGAAGAACCGTCTGCATGGATTCGGAATTATCGGATTTCAGCTGATCGCTGCGCTCGCGGAGCGCATCTCCGGCGATGCTTCGAAACGTCTCGGTGAGATTGCTCCGTTCGAATTGCATCTGTTCCTGCAGCTTCGCATTCTCTGCCTTCAAGTGGGATGTCTTCTGTCGTTCCAAAAGCCACGCCATGAAAAATGCTAAAGCAACAAGCGATACAACTATGATGACGATGAATAATGTGTCCATTTTGTTTTGATGTTTTTAATTACTGATATTGTGTCTCTTTCAAGATCGAAGCGGGATGGTTTGCCCATAGTCCCGTGTCCGTACGAAGTGCGGCTTAAAACTATTTTACAGAAGTTCTGTGAAAATTCGTTAAGAAAAAGAAGAGTCCCATGCAGCTTTTCGCAGGGGGAGGGAAAAACGACCCGCAACCCCCGCGAAAATGATGTAAAATCTTCCTCATGCCAAATCCGCTGCGGAGTAGAGCTGCACGCTTGCCTCGCCTCCGCCGCGCGGCACTGAGACCAACGCAACACGAACGTCCTCCTCATCCAGATGCAAGGATTCCGCAAGATAGCGACGGTAGGCGCGCATCTGCGGGGCATGGCGCGCGCGCAGGGCGGCGTACTCTGCATCATCGCCAGCGGTGACTCGGTCGGTTTTGTAGTCGATGATGAGGGCTTCCTGCGGCTTCCCGGCGTCATCGGTACGCACCTGCACGCGGTCGAACGTGCCGGAAACCAGCTCCGCCTTGCCTTGCACGGCGAAAACAAAGGGTTGCTCGCGGTAGAGCTGCCAGTGCTCTCCGTCGGGACAGCTGAGGATGGCGCGTACATCATCCCGCTGCAGGGCGCGGGCAACGACCTGCTGCTCCTCTCCCTGCGGAGAATGAACCCATGCGGGGAAATC
>CANQSY010000096.1 GCA_947626635.1 uncultured Akkermansia sp. | reverse complement strand
TTTACTCATCTTTAGAGACATATGTTTGATATTAACCCTTCTTTTTTGAGGCATCAAGCTTTCAGAAAATTCTTTTTCCCCGTTTTTTACGTCCCTTCGGTGACTTTATTTTTGAGGCAATGCGATCGTCGCTAGGGAAGGAAGAGCGAATGGAGAGGGGAATACTTTTTGATTGAAAAGGAAGGGGTGATGTGCTTAAATGCGGGGAAAGGGAGGAGAGTTGGTATGAAGAAAAGAGAAGCCGCGAAAGAGCCGGAGTGCATCCAGGTGCGTGGGGGGAGAGTGCATAATTTGAGGAACATCGACGTGGACATCCCGCTGCACCAAATCGTGGGTATTGCGGGGGTGTCCGGCTCCGGCAAGTCATCCTTGGCTCTCGGCATCCTGTACGCGGAAGGATCGCGACGCTATCTGGAATCGCTCTCAACGTACACGCGGCGGAGGATGACGCAAGCGGAAAAGGCGCAGGTGGATGAGGTGCTGTACGTGCCGGCAGCCCTTGCCCTTCGGCAGAGACCGGGAGTACCGGGCATCCGCAGCACCTTCGGGACGGGGACCGAGTTGCTCAATGTATTGCGGCTCATGTTCTCACGGCTTGCCAACCACCGCTGTCCCCATGGACACTACCTGGAGCCCACCCTTGGGGTGGCGGCCGATCAGGAATTGGTGTGTCCCACGTGCGGGGAACACTTCTACGCGCCCGGGGCAGAGGAACTCGCCTTCAACAGCCAGGGAGCGTGCCCGCGCTGCGAAGGCACCGGCATTGTGCGCACGGTGGATGAATCCACCCTTGTACCGGATGAATCCCTGAGCATTGACGAAGGAGCGGTGGCGCCTTGGCAGACGCTCATGTGGTCCCTCATGAAAGACATCGCGCGAGAGATGGGCGTGCGCACGGATGTCCCCTTCTGCAAACTCACCAAAAAAGAACGCGACATTGTCTTTCACGGTCCCGCAGTCAAAAAGAGAATCATCTACCAGAACATGACCAGCGGCGCTGCCGGCGACATGGACTTTACGTACTTCAATGCCACCTACACCGTCGAGAACGCCCTCGCAAAGGTCAAGGACGAGAAAGGCATGAAACGAGTGGAAAAATTCCTGCGCCAGGAAGTGTGTCCGGATTGCGTCGGCACGCGGCTGAGTGAACGCGCGCGTTCACCGCTGTTACGCGGGGTGAGTCTGGCGGATGTGTGCAAGATGCCGCTCGGGGAGCTGGCGGAGTGGATGCGCGGAGTACCGGCCTCCCTGCCGCGAGAGATGCGTCCCATGGCGGAAAGCATCTGCGACTCCTTTCACGACGTCGCGCGACGGCTCATGGAACTGGGACTTTCCTACCTCGCGCCCGACCGCGCAGCCTCCACCCTCTCCACGGGAGAGCGCCAACGCATGCAGCTGGCGCGGGCCGTTCGCAACCGCACCACCGGTGTTCTCTACGTCTTGGACGAACCCTCCATCGGATTGCATCCCGCTAACATCGTCGGTCTCACCGGGGTCATGCACGACCTCATCGCGGACGGCAACACCGTCGTGCTTGTGGACCACGACACCCAAGTTCTCTCTGAGGCAAACTGGCTCATTGAACTGGGACCGGGCGCCGGCGCGGGCGGCGGCAACATCATTGCACAGGGACCCCTTGCGCAGGTGGTCCGTTCCCCTCAATCCATCATCGGACCCTATCTCACCCGCCAATCCGGCATCTGCATCGGGAAACCTCCCACGGCGAAAGAGATGTTCGTCCACGGTCATATCCGTCTCTCCACCGCCGCCATTCACACGGTGCACCCCCTTCAAGTTGATATTCCGAAGGGACGCCTCACTGTCGTCACCGGCGTCTCCGGCTCCGGCAAAACGACGATGGCACTGGAGAGTCTGGTACCCGGGCTGGAAGCAACGTTGAAGGGCGCGCCTCTGCCGGAGCACGTGCGCTCGGTATCCGCCGCCGGCATCACGCAGGTCAAGCTCATCGACGCCACACCCATCGGTATCAACGTGCGCTCGACCGTGACTACCTACGCAGACGTCCACGACGAACTGCGCAAGGTGTATGCCCGCATCCCCCTAGCCAAGGAGCGCGGATACAAAGCCGGCGACTTCTCCTACAACACCGGACGCCTCCGCTGCCCCACCTGTGACGGCACAGGCTCCATCAACCTCGATGTCCAGTTCCTGCCCGATGTCGAGATACCGTGTCCGGACTGCGGAGGATCGCGCTACTCGCGCGAGGCCGGCGGTCTGCGGCGCACGCCGAAAGGCGGGGGGAAGGCACACAGTCTGCCGGAACTCATGGACATGAGCATCGATGAGGCTTTGGACGTTTGCCGGGATCTGCCACTCGTGGAACGACGCTTGCGCACGCTTCAGCAGCTCGGTCTCGGCTACCTCACCCTCGGCGAGGAGACCCCCAGTCTCTCCGGCGGCGAAGCCCAGCGGCTCAAACTCGCCGGCGAAATGGGACGCGGCCAGCAGGACACCCTTTTTGTCTTTGATGAACCCACGATCGGACTGCACCCGCTCGACGTGGAATCTCTGCTGCGCGTTTTCCGCTCCCTCATTGAAAACGGGGCCACTGTCGTGCTCATTGAACACGACCTCGATATCATCCGCAATGCGGACTACATCATCGATATGGGACCGGGAGGCGGCGTGGATGGCGGACGTATCATCGCCACCGGCTCACCGCGCGACATAGCCTCTTGCCGCGCCAGTGCAACCGGCCAATTTCTCAAGCCCTTCCTCGCCCACACGTGTCCCAGGAAAAGCGCCCCAATAAATAGTTAACGGGGCATGATGCATCATAAGCCCTTTAATATTTACGATTTACGATTTCAGGGAATTCACGCGCTGCGCGCGGGGAGGCAGTGCGGTGCCGACGAGTCAAAGCAATAGCAAGGCGGAATTTCGTCTGCGTAACGCATGGGGGAAGCTGAATAATCCCGGGGAAATTCTATGGGGACACGTATGGGCGCGACGGGAATTATGTACCGATTCCGACTTACGCGCTTGCGGGAAAAATGAGAATATGGTAGTATCTACCAGGTGCGCATGATGAAGCGTCTTCTCATACTATTCGTGGCAATGCTCGGGCTGCTGGCGAGTTGTCAGCACCAAAGGGAGGTTTACACACCCGACTACGTCTTTCGCAAAGGTTACACCGTCCGTCTCATCAACGGTAAAGCCGTGGCCCCGCGCCAAGCTCCCAAACGAATCAAGCGCGCCATCGCCGCCGCCAATAAAATCGTCGGCCGACCGTACCGTCGAGGAGGGGGACACGGGAGGCACCACGACAGCGCCTACGATTGCTCCGGCTCTGTCGCCTTCGTCCTGCGCGAGGCCGGTATGCTCAAGAAGGGCTCCCATCCGGTCTCCGGTGATTTCCTGCGCTGGGGGCGTCCCGGCTACGGGAAGTGGCTCACTGTTTACGTCAAGCCGGGCCACGTATTTTTAATCATAGCAGGCGCCAGGTTTGATACGACGGGAAGCGGACGGGGGGTCGGCCCGCGGTGGTACACCACGTCTCGCCGTTGTACGGGTTTCAAAGTACGCCACATCCCGGGTTTTTGACAATTCTCTGATGATGGACGAACACACACAGAGAGAATTCGGCACGCAGAGGCTCGATGAACTGATGCGCCGCTGGAACCTCACGAATCATGATCTTGTGCTCGCCTATGGAACGGACGAACAACTCACCCATAAGCAGGTGCAACGCGCCCGTTCCGGCAGAAAACTCACGTTGAACATGATGCAAAAAATCACCCGCGCCCTCAACGCCGCCATCCTCCTCCGCCTCTCCTCTCAGGACTCTCCTCACTTCCAGCCCTATCTCCACCGAGATCTTTTCTGCTATGCCAAAGGCTTCGTCGCCGCAGACTGGCACGACCCCAATGACAACCTCCCCAGCGAGCAATGACTAAAGATACCCCATGGAGCGTCAGCGAACTGCTGGCTCATTTGAAACGTGCAGTTGAAAACGAGGTCGGCGAGACACGCGTGCAGGGAGAAATCGGCTCCTGCAAACCGGTCTCAAGCGGTCATATCTACTTCACCCTCAAGGATGCCACGGCCCAACTCGCATGCGTCATGTTTCGCTACCAGGCTGCCGCCTGCCGGGTGCAACTGCGCGAAGGTCTCCTCGTCGAGCTCTACGGACGCGCCACGGTTTGGGAAGGGCGTGGCTCCCTGCAATTCATCGTGGAGCGTGTCCAGGAAGCGGGGATGGGCTCTCTGCAGCAACAATTTGAAGCTCTCAAGAACAAACTCGACGCCGAAGGTCTCTTTGACCCAGATCGGAAACGCCCCATCCCCTCATTCCCGGAAAAAGTAGGCCTCATCACATCCCCGACGGGCGCCGTCATTCAGGACATGCGCCACCGACTCGAGCAGCGTGCGCCTTGGATGCAAGCCTTCCTCCTCCCCGTTCAGGTCCAAGGCAAGGGCGCGGAAATCGGTCTGGCCCGCGCGATTCACATGTGGAACGCCCCGGACAAATATGGCCTGCCCCACGTCGACTACCTCATTCTCGCGCGCGGCGGCGGTTCCATGGAGGACCTGTGGTGCTTCAATGAGGAAATTCTCGCCCGCGCCATAGCGGACAGCAAGATACCCGTCGTTTCCGCCGTGGGGCATGAGACCGACTTCACCATTGCTGACTTCGTTGCCGACCTCCGTGCGCCGACGCCCACCGCCGCCATCGAACTCACCACCCCGGACGCCGCATCTCTTGCCTCATGGTTTGATTCCATGGCCCTTACCCTGCGTAAAGCCCTCCGACGCGGGCTCGAGACTGCCCATCTCCGTCTGCGCGCCATCGAGAGTGGTCCCTTTCGTCGTCCCTGGGATTTACTTGCGCCGCATGCACAACATCTCGATGTCCTGGAGGAGGAACTGCGCTCCGCTTGCCATACCAAGCTGGAAGCCGCTGCTCACCTCCTCTCCCTCCAGGAAGCCCAACTCCAACCCGCTCGGCTCCGAGCCTCGCTCGCCGGTCTTTCCGCCCAACTCTCCGGCGCCGAACAGCACCTCCTGCTCCGCTCCCGTAATCGTCTCGCCCTCCTTTCCTCGTCCCTCCTCCTACTGGAACAACGCCTCCGCGCCGCCAGTCCTCACAACGCTCTCCAGCGCGGCTTTGCCCTCGTTCGCACTGACTCCGGCACCCTGCTTCGATGCCCACAGGACGCCCCTCCCGGCTCTCGCTTGCACATCTCCCTCTCTCAAGGCTCCCTCACCGCCCGCTCTGAGTAAATAGACAATGAGAGTCCAGCAGAAAATCCAATATAACTCATGCAAAAAAAGATTCTGGACCTAAATTGCCGGAGATCCCCCAATGAAGATGATGAAGGAAAAACCGGCAAGAAAGTCAAAACTGGGGTAAAGTGACGATGAATCAATGATGTCAAAATGTCCCGGTGGTGTTTCACCTCCAATTTCACGAGAAGTTTTTACCACAAACACCATGAAAACAATTCTTGCCTCATTTTTCTTCTTCTCCCTCATAGGTCTAACGGCAGGGGAGGATTTACAGAAATTGCCGCTGCCTGAGCTGGAACAGCAGGCGGAGGCAGGAGGAGCGGAGGCGCAGGCCGAGTTGGCGCGCAGGTATGCGTACGGGGAAGGAGTACCGCAGGATTATGAGAAGTGCTATAAGCTGGCTGTTCAGGCGGCAGAAAAAGGAAATGCGCATGCAATGCGGACGGTAGCGGCATGTTACATGCGCGGAGTTGGTGGAGTAGAAAGAGATATGCAAAAAGCATTGGAATGGACCGAGCGTGCTGCTGAGGCGGGAGATATTGCTTCCATAGGCAATGTTGGGGTGATGTATTATTGGGGAGAGGGAGTAAAACGTGATGTACAGAAGGGAGTCCAAATGTTTGAGCAAGCAGCAAAAGGCGGGGACACGAATGCGCAGTATAAACTAGGCATTGCATACATCAAAGGGGATGGAGTTCCAAAGGATGAGAAAAAAGGATTATCGCTTATGCGAGGGGCAGTGAAAGCCGGGAACGCTGAGGCAAAGGGAGTTCTAGGTCTTATGTACCTCAGAGGAGAAGGCGTGGCGAAGGATGAGGAGAAAGGATTGTCACTTGTGCGGGAGGCGGCAGAGGCAGGAGACGAGCGGTCACAGAGAATTCTTGCTTTTGCTTACATGGAGGGAGATGTTGTGGAAAAGGATGTAAGGAATGCAGTCGAATGGTTTAAGAAGGCAGCCGAGCAGGGTGTCATAGAAGCGATGAAGGAGTTGGCTTACATATATACAAGTGATCAATACGAGATTCAAGATTCCGAGAAGGGAGTGTATTGGCTGAGGAAAGCAGCTGAGCAAGGAGACGCGGCGTCAAAGTGCGTGTTGGGTTCTATGTTCATCCACGGGAAAGGCGTTGTAAAAGATAGAGAGAAAGGACTATCACTCGTGCGAGAGGCGGCAGAGGCAGGAGATGTGCACTCACAGCAAAAACTCGCCACCCTGTACGTAAATGGAGAAATTGTGGAAAAGAATGTAAGGAAAGCAATCGAGTGGTCGACGAAAGCAGCCGAGCAGAATCACGTAGAAGCGATGAGGCTTTTAGCTTATGTGTATTTGAGTGATGAATACGGGATGCGGGATCCTGAGAAGGCTATCTATTGGCTGGAGAAGGCAGCGGAGCAAGGAGACGCGGAAGCAATAGGGGCCCTTGGCGTCATGTACATCAATGGAGAGGGCGTTGAGAAAGATAGGGAGAAAGGCCTGTCGCTTGTTCGGGAGGCAGCGGAGGCAGGGGACGCAGAAACTCAGAGAAATCTCGCTGTTATGTACAGGGACGGAGAAATTGTGGAAAAGGATGCGGGAAAAGCAGTCGAGTGGTTGACGAAAGCAGCCGGGCAGGATCATGCAGAAGCGATGAGGCTTTTGGCTGACATGTATATGAGTGATGAATATGGCATTCAGGATTCCGAGAAGGGTATCTATTGGCTGAAGCGAGCAGCGGAGGCCGGAGACGCGGAAGCGAAAGAGGCATTAAAAGACCATCGATAGGAATTGAGCGGTTAGGGAAAAGAGAAGACGGCAAATACTATTGGGATGATGGAAAACGATAAAACGTTATTCGCGTATATGAGAAAGAAACAAAAGGAGATAGACATGAAGCCCGCACTTATAAAAACGCCGGGGAGTTGGTGGTGCACACAGAAATTTCACCGAATGAAAAGGGGACTGAAAAGACAGTTGCGCATCATGCTTGCAGCAATTTCCGTGGCGGTAAGCGCGAGCCAGGCAACAGGAGAAGAATGGAGATATGAGTTCGTATTCGAAGATTTGGATCCTCAGTACTTCCCCGCGCATTATCTCCGTGCCTATAAAGGGGAAAATAGGCGGATCATCCACACTTCATCGAAGACAATCGAACGCTTAAATGTGGAGGCAAAAGGGTGGAGGTTTTATGAGGATCACATGGTAGCACATATGGGAGGAGATAAAGTCATCGTTGTACGTGAACCGGAGGATGGCTCTCTTCCGCATGAGATGATGGTAACACGTGATGGTGAAGATCGAACGGTGAGATA
>CANQSY010000095.1 GCA_947626635.1 uncultured Akkermansia sp. | reverse complement strand
CCCATAAGCGTAGCAGAGTCTTTATGGGACAGGTCCGAGAAAAATGCAAATGCTCTCAAAATTATAATTGACTTGTCAAACACCTGGAAGAAGATCTCATGCACGTCCTTATGAGCCTTCTCCACCTCATCGAGAAGTACCACGGAGTACGGTTTGCGACGCACGGCTTCGGTAAGCACACCGCCCTCGCCATAGCCCACATATCCCGGAGGCGCTCCCTTCAGGGTAGACACCGTGTGCGCTTCCTGGAATTCACTCATGTTGATGGTGATGAGGTTTTGCTCGCCGCCGTAGAGAGCTTCAGCGAGAGCCAGAGCCGTTTCCGTCTTACCCACGCCGCTGGGACCTGCCAACATGAGGACGGCTATCGGCTTCTCCGGATCGGCCAAAGAAGCGCGCGCTCTCAGTATCCTGTCCGCAATGATGCGCAGCCCGTGATCCTGCCCGACGACACGCTCCGCGAGGTGTTCGGAGAGGTGCAGGACATTTTCCAACTCGTTGCTCACCATGCGACCGGCCGGGATACCTGTCCACTCGCTGATGATAGCAGCGATCGCCTGGGCGTCCACCTGGGGCAACACCAGCGGGGTCTCTCCCTGGAGGGCAGCCAATTGCTCTTCCGCCCCCTTGAGTTCCTTACGAAGAGCCGTTGCATTCTTCTTCGGGAGTTCCTCGTCCTGCAGCTTGTTGCGCAACTCCACCACGCGAGCCACCAGCTCCTTCTCCTTCTTCCAATCCGCGAGACGTGCATCGTGTTGCGCCGTGAGTTCCTTCTTTTTCTGCTGCAGGGCAGAGAGCGCCTCCTGACGATCCATGCCTACCTTGGACTCCTTTTCCAGCACGGCAATCTGGGAATCGATCCCCTCCAACTGCCGGCGCAGATCCTCCACCTCCGCGGGTTCACTGCTCTGCGTGAAGGCAACGCGTGCTGCAGCGGTATCCAGCAGGCTGACAGCTTTATCCGGCAACTGTCGCGTGGGCAAGTAGCGTCGGGAGAGCAATACGGCAGCCCGCAACGCCTCGTCCAAAATCAGGATGTTGTGGTGCTTCGCCATCACGCGTCCCACCGCAATCATCATGAGGTGAGCCTTCTCGTCATCCGGCTCTTCAATGAGGATGTTCTGGAAGCGTCGTGTGAGAGCCGGATCCTTCTCGAAGTACTTTTTGTACTCGCTCCACGTGGTGGCGGCTATGCAACGGAACGAGCCGCGAGCCAGCGCGGGTTTGAGCAGGTTCGCTGCATCCCCCTGCCCCGCTGTTCCGCCGGCTCCCACCAGATTGTGCGCCTCATCAATGAACATGATGATGGGCACGTCCGATGCCTTCACCTCATCAATCACCTGCTTCAAGCGATTTTCAAACTCCCCGCGCATGGAGGCGCCGGCCTGGAGTCCTTGCAAATCCAGCGAAAGCAGGCGCACATTTTTGAGCATATCCGGGATATCGCCGGAGGCAATCCGCAGAGCAAGACCCTCCACCACGGCCGTCTTCCCTACGCCGGCTTCACCGGTGAGAATCGGATTATTCTGTCGGCGTCGCAGCAGGATATCGATGATGCGCCGCACCTCTGCATCCCTGCCCACCACGGGGTCGATTCTGCCCTGGCGAGCTTCTTCCGTGAGATCGGTGCAGTATTGTTTGAGCGCTTGCTGTTTACCCATTTCGGCGGGCGCCATGGCTCCGTTTTCCGTACCCACCTCAGAGGTCGCCAGCCCGGAACCGTCCGCGGGGCTCGAGCTTTCCTCGCGACTGCCCGACGTCACGGAATAGAAGTGATCGGAGAGTTCCTCGGCCTTCACCTTGGAAAACTGTGTCGAGATATCGAGCAACGCGCGCTTCAATTCCCCGGTGCGCATGCAGGCGAGCAGCAGGTCCCCCGTGCGAATAGCGCCCCGCTTGAACATGAGCGTAGCGAGCATCCATGCTTCCTTGATGGCCAGCTCAATTTGCGGGGAGAAATCGCGGATACTCGTCGCACCGCGCGGAAGAGCCTCCATGGCTTTCGTCAGATCCGCGGCCAGACGCGAGTTGTCCACCTCGAAGTGTCGCAGGATGAGGTGGATATCCGTCTCATCCGTTGCGAGGATCTGGTTGATCCAATGCAAGAGTTCTACGTAGGGATTCCCCCTCATCTTGCAGAATACGGTCGCACTCTCGATGGCCTTGTAGGCGACATCATCGAGTTTTCCGAACAGTTCACTGCGTTTGATTTCAGCCATGGTTTTGATTGTATTGCGGGTTTATGTAAAAGCGCATTTGATGCGACACTCCATCACGTGAGAAGATTCGGTCGGTATGAGCGTATCGCAGCCCAATCCGGTATTCTGCCCCAGAGTCAATGGCGGCATTCCCTCTGTTTTCACCCGGAACACCAGCTCCCAGTGCAGAGGTCGCTGTCCCATCATCTTGAGCCACGCGATCAGCCTTGCGTAGCTCTTGCCGCCGGGCGCCAGTCGTCGGAACTGCGTATAGTTGACGGGACCGATCACCACATCCACCCGATCCGTGACGCTGCGCTGCTTGCTGCCGAGGAGGGTGGTGCGACCCAACTCGCAGACCCCCGGCTTCCCCAGCCGGCAGTGCATACTCTCGCCGATGCGCATGAAACCCGGCACAAATTGACGCAACTTCACGGGTACGTTGAAAAACTTCTCCAGTAGTTTGCAAACGCTGCGGGCCTCCCCTTTGTGCGCCAATTCCCGCGCATACGCCACAGGAGCCGGGGACGGCAGAGGAGAAGAAGTCCGGACCCGAGGCATACCGCAGAGCGTCTCTGCCGCCCGACTCAAAAAATCCCGCCGAGCGTTGTCGTAGCTCACAGCCGGCTGAGCCCGGGTGCCGCCGCGGTAAAAAAGAGCAATCAGGCGGTCGTGGAATATGTCCAAAAACCGCTGCATGGACAAGTCGTAAAAATGTCGACTCCGCTCATAAGCGTACTCCGTGAGAGCCAGCGGCAAGGCTCCGTTGGGACCGAACAGGCCGAAGAAGTACACCTGCATCGTGCTCACTTGTCCGGAACCAAGCACGACATCATAGATCTCCGAAGGAGGAAATTGAAGATGCGGAATCTGCGCAAAGCGCATCACCGGCTCCTGCCCGGCCGCAGGCTCTCCGATGCGCGGCCTGTCGGGCAGCAACTGCTCCATTCTACGCACTGCGGCGTAGAAGGAATAGGCGCCCGGTCGAGCCGCCAGCGCCCGCGTGAAGTCATTTTTCACGCTCTTGCTGCTTGTCGGAACCATGAGTGGAGAGGTTGAGTTGATGCACTGATACACACTTCGATAAAACTATTCAGCTCACAAAGATCCAGCAGCCAGGCTGCCAGACTCCGGGCAAACATGTAAATGCCATCGCCGTACACCTTGTCGTTGAGCCCTACGTGGATGCGCCATCCGCGCACAACGCACAAATCGCCCTGCACGGCCAGCGTACGCGTCGCCGTGTCGATTTTTGCCGTTTCGATTCCCTGAATGAGTTGCTGCGCGGCTTGCAAACCGCTATGCTGATGCTCCAGCAACATGCGCAAAACGCCCGGCAGGGCATCGCTGCCGTAGGCTGCCAGTGTGCCGGGGTTCAGTCGAGCCAAGGCCAGCCCCATCCAGTGCGCGGTATTCCGGAGCAGCATGCCCTGAGGGAATGTGGGACCACTCAAAAACTTGGCGGTGGCGCCGGAAGTTGTCAACGCGCCATCTTTCCGCACAAAGAGCGGGAGGTCGCGGTTGGAGCAGAGACCGCTCACGCTGATGCTGCCGATCTGATCCCGGTACTTGGTGTACCCCGGACCGGAGAAGCGCAGGTAGGCTTCGGTGCCGACGTAGGAGCTCAAGCGTCCGCGTGGCGGAGCAATGGGGCGCGCGCGGTGCAGACTCATGTAGTCGAGACGTTCTTCGCCGGTGGGCATTGATTCATCGCTCGCCGTGTAGAAAGGATAGATGTCAAAGAGCTTCTCATTTTCCTCCGTGTAGGCAGTGCCGCTGTACACTTGTAAAACTTCGTAGTCGGATGCAGCTGTGGCATCCGCCACCAGGTGCTCCGCGTCCCTCCACGACGGGATCACACGATCCAAGCGTCGCTCAAAAGCATTGATGACCCGCGCGCAATTTGTCTGGAGTCCCGGGGCCTCCTGCAGCAGCAGACGCAAGCGTTCCGGCAAGGCCTTGCGCAGCATCAACACCACCGAACACTCTCCGTCATCCGGCAACAAGCCCCGCAGTCCGCGAATGGATAAGAAGGCCTGCTGTTCAGGCAGGAGAAAATATTCAGCGACCGGCGACAAGCCGCCATCCGGCGATTCCATCAAATCCTCCGTGAGCATGGAGGCCGGCAGCATGCGTTCCTCTTCGCCGCACCGAAGGAGAATACCGGAGCAATCTGTCAGCAACGCATGCATCAAGACGCCTGCCGCTGATTCCGGAAGGTTCACGAAAAATCGGACGTCTTCACCTCGCCCGTGGGTGCACTGCAGGACGAGCTCTACTCCCCCGACAGCTCTCACCCCGTGCCTGCGTGCGACGGGCAGTAGTTCTGTCTCCGCGTAGCGCGTCCTCAGAACATGGAGTCCGTTAAACACCACGTCCTCGCGCAAGGCGTAGCGACACACTGTCTTTTCCGGCAGCGAAGTCGGCACCTCAAAGACGCAGCCGGTCGGCAAATGAGAAGTTTCTGCATCCGGGGTGATATGAATGACGGCTCGGGAAGCCACCGGCGCGTTGTATTCAGGAGCAATCCGATTGAGGAGCTCTTCCGGGAATTCCTCCAGCCCATCGTCCATTTTACGAGCAATGCGCGCCGTCAGGAAAGCCACTCCTTCCAGCAGGCGTTCCACATACGGGTCGGGGCTCTCTCCCTCGCCCAGCTGCAAGCGCCGAGCTACCTTGGGATACTCCGCCGCAAAGCGCTTGGACGCGCGGCGAAGCTCGTCGAGCTCATTCTCGTAATACCTGAGAAATTCATCATCCATCGTGCACCTGCAGCCTTACGGATTCATTGTTGTTTTACCTGTCTCGACATCGACACGCAGTCGGAAGAACACCTCCTGGTCCAGCGGTCGGACGGCTAACCTGCTGAAGATATCCAGGTGGACCGCCGTTTTATCATGTTTTGAGTAATCATCCCGCACGACCACGTGGGTCTCCGCTGCATCCAAGCGGGGTTCAAAAAGCTCGATGGCTCGACGCACGCCTTGCGCTATGATTTCCGAGCGTTCTGTCGTCACCACATTCCCGGCGCAAGAATCAATGCCGTAGTGATAGCCGGATGCGGCTACCTCCGGGTAGTTCTTCGTGAGGTACGCCGTTTCCGTGGGAGCCGTGTGCGAGTTGAGCAGCATCTCCATGTTCAGCAGGATGTCGCTCCGGAGCTGCTCAGGAGAATAAACCTGATCATAGCCTCCGTCCGACTCCGAAAAAGGCTGCTCATCCGTGAGCCTCGTAAGAAGACAAGGCAAATATTTTCGCGAGCTGAGTTGATTTGATGCAACCGGCATGTCAGTCCCTTATCTCTTACGAATCGAAGCTTAGACTCTTCTCGGTAAAAATGGGGTGCAGTCCATCACTTGAATTCCAGCACCGCTGTCCTCGACCCAGGTAAAGCCCGTCTGCGCACTCCTGCCACTCCGTCTCCTTGGCCATGAGCAGTTGGTCATCCCCCTTGCCACCGCATGGGTAGCGTCCGGGCATCCGTCCGACCACTACCTCTCCCCCACGAAAGCGCAGCCTCACGTGCGGCCACACCACCTCCACGGGATGGGTGGGCGGCGCCACCTCCACGCTTTGCACCTCCGCCTGCTCCACGAGCTTGTACTGACCGTCGCAGATGCACTCCAGCACCCCGCTCAAACGCGCATCGCCGTCTAACAACCACTCCCGATGGGTTCCGTCGGTCAGCGTCACCCCGATGCTCGGCAACACATCCAGCACCTCCATGCAAGCTGCAGCGGCGGATGCCGTTTCCCCGGCAGTGAAAGCCGCGGCAGCCTGCGCCAACTTTTCGGCGTAGGTCGGCGGCGCACCCACCCAATCCGGACGAGATTGCCCGGCAAAGTAAGACTCACGCTGTTTCTCTGCGGCAATGAGTCCTGAGAGCGTAGTACAGAACATGGCGGATGCCGGGTTGAGTTTCAGGAGGGCATCTGCCTGCTGAGCGGCACGGTCCCACTCGCACTCCATGCAAAGCACTTGCACAAACAGAGCACGAGCCGCCGCATCGGTGGGAGCTGCCGCCACCTGGGCAGCGGACGCTTGGTGCAGCCCTCGCAAATCCCCGGCGCTGTATAGTTGCTCGATGTTCATCGATGAGTCTTATAAGCGGAAAAGGCCGACAGAACCCGCCGCGGCGGATACCGTCAGCCCTTTCGGATTGATTGATTTGATCAGACGGCTTGATCCGTTGCGACATTCCAGCCGGCAGCCACGTCGCCACCGAGTTCTCCGGTCGTCTTGAAGGTATGAGTGGTCCACTTGTATTCTTCTGCCACAATGCTCACTTGCTCGACAAGACGCAGCGCAGCGGCATCACGTCCCACACCCGCCAGCTGAGTATCGGTGCACATGGGGGCATCTACCGTTACGACCTTCGCCTCGATGACGCGAGCATTGGTCAGCTCCACTTCATACAGCTTCTGCTTGGCTCCGCCAATCTGCGCGCAAACCTCGAGCTTGACGCTCGCGATGTTTTGTCCGCTCATGCAAGCCTTCTGCAAGTTGGGGGTCGCTTTGTCCAGCAGATGAACAAAAACGAGCGGCGCCAATACACCGCGTCCGGCCGCATTGGTCTGGTTAGCAAATTGGGTCTCCTGACTCGAACCATGAGAGAACGAGATCACATCGATCCAATTGGCGTGAGCCGTATCGGTGGATTGCCCCTCGATACCGTCAATTTGTACGTAGGAATTGAATGCCATAATTTGTGTAATATTTAGGGTGAGAATTGAGTTCTGTTATTTTCTCTCGCTGGGTAACTTGGTCACCAAGCGCAGGGAAGCTGTTAGTCCTTCCAACTGGAAGTGCGGTCGCAGGTAGAACTTAGCCGAATAGTAACCGGGGTTGCCTTCTACGTCCTCCATCACCACATCAGCGGCCGCCAGCGGATAGCGAGCCTTCACGGACTCATCCGCGTTCGGATCTGCCGTCACATAGCCGGCTATCCAATTGGAAAGCCACTTCTGCATGTCATCCTTGCTCTTGAAGGAACCTACCTTGTCGCGCACGATGCACTTGAGGTAGTGCGAGAACCGGCTTGTTGCAAAAATGTACGGCAAGCACGCTGAAAGTCGGGAATTAGACGTTGCATCCGGATCGTCGTACACGGTCGGGTTGTTCAGGGTCTGTCCCCCCATAAACACGGCATAGTCCGTGTTCTTCCAGTGGCAGATAGGCAGGAATCCGTTTTTGGAAAGCTCTGCTTCTCGGCGATCCGTAATGGCTATCTCGGTGGGGCACTTCATGGCCACGCCTCCGTCGTCCGTGGGGAACGTATGGCACGGCAACGATTCCACCATGCCGCCTGACTCCACCCCGCGTATAGACGCGCACCAACCGTACTCTATTAATCCGAGGTGGTATAATCTGGGGAGTTGAGAGTGAAATTCTCAACGGAACACCTCGACATAACGGGCGGAG
>CANQSY010000094.1 GCA_947626635.1 uncultured Akkermansia sp. | reverse complement strand
CCCCCCTCACCAA
This sequence comes from uncultured Akkermansia sp., assembly GCA_947626635.1. GTDB lineage: Bacteria > Verrucomicrobiota > Verrucomicrobiia > Verrucomicrobiales > Akkermansiaceae > Akkermansia. The sequence goes on along the minus strand of CANQSY010000094.1, from coordinate 7,646 downwards.
ACCCTGTTACTATGCGCATGACGTCGTCATCTTGACTACGTTATGGGATGCTAATGATTTACGATTTACGATTTGGGATGCTAGCGCGCTGAAGGCGCGGGGGGGAGGCGGAGCGCCCGTGGAAGATTTTATGGGGACACGTCCGGGAGGATGTCCTCATAAATTCCCGGCGCAGAGTTTTCAATGTCCGTGGCACCCACGGTCTTTGCGTAAAACTCTGCCGGACCGACTCCGCCTATGATGGCATACACATACCCCAGGGCGCGCATCTCGTCCAGAGCCTTCAGCAGCAACAGCCGTCCCACCCCCTTCCCTCGGACGCTTTCCTGCACGCCCATAGGGCCTACGAAACCGCGAGCTGTCGCGTCGTAGCACACAAAGCCGACGATCTGCTTATCCTGCGTAGCAATGTAGCAGCCGGGAGGTCGGTGCCCCATCGCCACGGTGGCTTCACTCACCCATTTGGGGCTGAAACAAGAACCCACCCAATGCTGTAAATTGTGCAGCTCATAGGGTCGGCAGCGGCGGATGCGTATGCCCTGATCGACCAGATGCTGAACCTGCTGCGGATCCGCAGGGGGCAGAGAGCACAGGCGGACGAGCATATCGTGCATAGCAGTCGGGGGCGAGGACGCGGCATCCTATGGCGACAGGAAATCTTTATCCCTGTCTGAGGAAGGGCGGCGTGTGTTCCTTAATGTTTTGCTGCAGCCGGACGTTTTTTATCCGGCATCGTGTTATAGAAAAGAGAAGCTGCAGCGGCTATATCTCCGTCCTTAGTCTCGAGACCGTAGTTGTTCTGCAGCATGTAGGCAAGCGCGACCGCATCCGTGAAGTTTGCCGGTGCAGCTTTCCACCTCTTCTTATCCATCTCCTTGCCCTTACCGGCATAATCCTTGACACCGGGCATTGCCCAAAGCAGGTGGAAGGCGCGCTGCAAACCGTCCAACGCCACCTCCATCCGACGTCCATGCGTCACGGCCGCCGCCTCGCAGTATGCATCAACAGCCTTGCTCGCCGCGACCTCATGTTCCTTGGTAATGGTGCCGTTGAGTTCTTCTGCCGTGATTGCGTCGGCGAGCGCGCGACCGACCGCATACTTCACCCAGCTGTACGCCTCGGAATTCAGCAATGCAGACTTTGCCGGATCCGCCAGCAGAGCCTCGGCCTCCTTCAACCGATCAGCTGCCTTGTCCGGGCCTTCCTCGACCATGCTGAGGATACGGGCTGCCTCTAAAACAGCACGCTCCTCCTGTTCAAGGAATTTGGGAGAGGGGAAGCCTTGCACGGCCTTACCCAGAGATTTCCAGTCCAACAAGCGAGCATCGCAGCTCAACTCCGTGAGAGCAGCGCGGGTTGCAGGATCATTCGGCAAGCCGGCGAAGGGAGCGTACTTATTGCGCACAGCCGTAAGTTGTTTCCTCGCCTCTTTCAGATGATCCCCTGCATAATCCCGCAATGCCTTCGCCAAGTCCGCCGGGGTCTCCACGACGAAGACCTTACATTCCTTCACCGAAGCCGTCGTCATCTCGTTCTCCGGCGTCATGTACGCAAACTGACCCTTGGTCACCGTGGGAGGCGGCACCAGGCGCAGGCGCGACAGCTTGGTTGATCGGGCTTTCTGGGATTGCACGAAAGCCGTCAGAGTGACGGCGGGTTTAGCCTGTTCTTCCTGCGCGGGAAGTACGGGCATTCCCACGCATACCGCCAAGAGAAAAATAAGAAATTGAGTCGCTTTCATAGTCGTATCGATGAGCTGATTGTTGAAGGTCGTTTATTTTTGAATCTTGGACTGGAAGTCATTCTTCTCTTTCTCTTCTCTCTGCACGGCAGAGTCCTTTCCGTATTCATCCACGAGGATGGTTACTTCATTGAAGAGGTCACGATCACCCGGAGTCATCTTCTTATCGATGCCGGAGCGTCGAATCTGCGTCACGTAGTCCAACCCCGTATGCCAGGCCTTCCAACGGTCGGACTGCTTGAAGTTGCCTTTCAGGCGGTCGCCGGAGCTGGGCGTGTTGCGCTTCCACAGCTGCTCCATCATAGCCTTGACCGCGGGGGCGGAGAAGGTGATGTTGCCGCGGTTCTGCGCGTAGAGGTTCATGTACGTCTGCAGGCCTTTGATCACGTCGCCGGAGGCGCAATAAGCCTCACCCAGCTTGAGCATCATCTCCAGCCGCGCGCGCGGTGACACGCCGCTACCGCGGATTTCGATAAACTTGCTCGCGCTATCGACGGCACCCCGGTAATTCTGGGTGGTCATGTTCAGGTTGGTAAGCCCCACGAGAGCGGGAGCAACAATTGCGGGGTCGTTGCCACCGGCGAGTTTGGTATAGAGGGCGAAAGCCTGTTGCTGCTGGGCGGCATTGGAGGAGAGAGCCAGGGCATTAGCCTTGCCGAGCAGCGCCTCATTCTGATAATCAGTATTGCGGCTGATTACCTGCTCAAAGTAGGCGAGGGCCATATCGAGCTCCTCGGCGCGCTCACTGCTTCCCACGCGGAATCGGCTCGCGTAATCCACCTCGTAGTTACCCACCTGAACGCAGATGAAGTTCGTGAGGTCCTCCGGTTTGAAGCTGTCGCGCATTGCGCGGAAACTATGTGCGATGTCGCGCTCCAGGTCGGCCGCCTTCTTGGTATCGCCGGCACGTTTTGCGACGCTCAGGGCCTCGTTCATTGAGGTGAGCAAGGCCATGTGCAAGATGGCGTTCGTATAGCGGTCCTCCTTCTGGATACCGGGGAAGTTGGTGAGGTGCTGGGTCTTTTCTTCGAGGGAGAGGTCCTTGCCGTGCATTGACTTTTCACCCTCCACGTAAGACGACACGTAGGAATTAATGGTGCGCTCCAATTCAGGATTTTGCGTATTGTTGCGGAAGGCATAGGTAGCATCGCGGGCGATCACCTCCTGAGCTTTCGCCACAGCCTTCTCGTACGCTGCCACGTCCTTCCCCTGCAAGGAGCGGCTCAGCTGCAGCGCGGCCATTTGCAACGCCAACGGGTTACCCTCGCAATCCGCCTCCTTCCAGAAGCGGTCAAAGTAACCTGCCACTCGTTGCGTCACGGCTGACTCGTCTTCTCCGGCGCGCGGGAACTCCGGCGAATAAGAAGCGAGGTAGAAGAGAGCCGTGGATGCGACGGAGCGACCGCGATTGTTGGGCTGCTTGAGGGCACTGTCGGCGCTTTGTTCAAAGGCGTCGATGGCGGCACCCTTCTTGTCGTCATCCTCGCCATGGATGATGATATTGCCGGCGAGGAGTCGGGCCGTGGGATAGACCTCACTATTCGGCCAATTCTTAGCGATGACATCGCAGTACTGCAGGGCCTTCTGACGATCCTGCTTGGCGGCGGCTTCATCTCCGTGTCCATCTCGTTTCAGCAAGGTATCGACGGCATTATAGTACACATTCGGGGCCATGGGATTTTCCTCCTCCTTAAGCGAGGGGAACTTCTTCATGAAAGCCTCGGAAGCCTCGAGCGATTTATCGAGATTGGATTCATCCTTGTCGGCAAGACGGCGATACGCGTCCATGACGAAATATCTCGCCTGGCCTTCAAAGGAATTCACCTGCTCCTGAGTAAGCTGGTCCTCCTTGGGTTTGAGCATTCCGGAGTTGAGGAAGTCCTCACCGACCTTGACAACATCCTCCATTTTCTGCATCTGGTAGAGAGCTGCCAGCTTGCTGAAATTCGCCGCAACGTAATTCACCGTACCCTTCTCGCCGGACAGGAGGCGCATCACTTCATCCGCCGCCGGGACCACCTTATCCCACTCCTTTTGCTGCACGAAGCGCTGCATCTTGTTGACCGCAACCATATTCCGTCCGCTGGCATCGACCTTACCGCTGTCGACCATGCCTTCTACCTTTGTTGCGGTTGCCTCATCACCCGTAGCCCGACAGAACTGCGCATACTGGATGCGGTTGGTATCCAGCAGGTCCTTCCACTGATCCCCCTGCTTTTGGCGGAGCTTGGGATAGCGATCCAGCAGAACCTTGAACCCTGCCTTGGCAAGGCGGTTGGACCCCATCTGCGCGGCGGTGTTGGCCTGCGCCAGGATAGCATACCCCTCAAGAGGAGTTTGTTCGTCCATCAACTTGGTGTACTGATTGGTGAGAATTTTGGCATTGGAGCCGTTGTAGCTGGAGCCCATCTGCTTATCCGGAATGGCCTTCGGGTAGTCGCCCACCAGCTTGGTGACCCCTTCCAGGGCGTAGAGAGTTTCCGCCGTATCCGGCATGAGGCCCAGGAGACCGGTGACCGCGCGGGCTGCCGCACCGGCTTTTTTCATATCGCCTGCGCGCAGCGCCTCTTCCTCGATCTTGCCGAACTTGATGGCATAGTTAAAGAAATTCCCGCTGTAGGGGGCCAAGCGATCTGCGGAGAGGTGGAGGCTACCCGGGTTGTTGTCCACTAATTTTGAAACCCAATCAACGTAATCCGGGTGCTGCAGGGCTACCTGCATGACAGTGTTCATCCCCTGCATGAACATTTCACCGGACAAGGTCACTTTGGCCTTCTTCCCCTTCTCCAGGTACTCCCCGGCTTTCTGGAAATTCGGTTTTTCCTTCAGCAAATACGATTGCATGAGCAAAAAGCACACCTTTCCGTCCAACCCCCACTCCAGTTCCTTCTTGGAGACCTTGTTGTTCCCCTTGCCTTCGTAAAGTTTGAGGTACTCCTCCAGCAGGGGAATACATTCATCGTATTTCTTCGGGTTCCCCGGCTTACCCTGCGACCCCGCCGCCTCTTTGTACCGCAACAAGCCCATCTGGAACACCGAAGCCGTCAGCAGGGGGGAATATCCTTCCTCCCCCCATCCCGGCAGCACCTTCGATTTTTTGATCATCTCCGGATCCTTGTACTTGGGATTCTCGCTCAGTTCCTTGAACACAGCATACGCCTGGTCAACCTGCCCCATATCGGTCAGCGTCTCACCCTTCTGCCATAAAAAGAACGGCGCAAAAAAGGCGAATTGCTGTCCCACTCGCGACGCAGGATTTCCGTACGCAGCCAGCACCTTGTCGATGCGGGCCAACGCCTCCTGCCCCTTCTTTGCCCCGCGCAGTTCTAACACCGTCTTGTACTCGGCGGCAGGATCCTGCGCATGGCTCACAAGAGGGGCGCCTGCTACTGTGAGCGCCAGGACGGTTGCAAATGATGTGTACGTATTCATATTGGAAAATAGATGGGTGATGAGGTAACTCTTTATATATTTCTAATCTCGTTGTTTAAGGGAAAAAGTGAGGGAGCTGCAGCATGTGTCTATACCCAACTCCCCCATGTCCATACGCGTTTCGCACGTTTTCTGGTCCTGAGGATTTCTTGCTCAACTGCCTTCTCCCGTCGCTGTGCTGATGCCGACGGAATGAATCCCGGCCTTGGCCAGCGCCGCCATCACATCGACAATGCGTTGGTGCGGCGTCGTCGGCGCACCTGTGAGCATCACGATAGGCTCTGCTGAGGCAGAGTCCGCCAGGTCTTTCAGCGTGGTCAGCTGTTCCACGAGCTGGTCGAGCTCCCTCTGCGCGCGATACTCACTTGTTCCGGGTTTCAGCTCCGGGTCGTAGGCTTCCCCTACGGAGATATCGCCGTTCCAGGTCACGCTCCCGTCCGCGCTGATCTGGATGCGGCCGGGATCGACGGGAGGTTTCTTAGAAGAAGCGGATTGCTCCGATGCCGGGATTGATATATCAAGTTTCTTCTCGCTCACCAGCGACGTAGCAACGAGGAAGTAGATAAGCAACAGGAAGCAGCAGTCAATCATCGAGGATATATTCATATCCGGATCTTCCTGCTCCTCGGTCTGAATCTTCTTGTGTCTGGCCATAGTCTTGATAGTTTATTTGGACGGCAATGTCCCGAATACGATATTAGTCACTCCTGCACTTGCTGCACAGCGGATCGCTGTGGCCGACCTCTCCCAGGGAGCAGCCATATCACCGCGCAAGTAGAGGCGTATCATACGGTCTTCCATGTTGCGGTTTTTCATGATCTCCTTTTGCTTCTTGATGAAGTCGGTCAAGTCCTGGGTCTGCCCCGCGGTGTAGCCCACATTGCTCCCATTCACGTCGGACACGCCCCAGAGGGTTCCTGCCGGAAAGTTCTTATTGTACTTTTCCAATGCCTTCGAATCCATCTTGTCGGCGTCCGCAAACACATTCACCACGATGCACCCCTTCGCGTCTTTCAAATCCGAGCACGATACAGCGCTGGGCATCTTCACGCTCGGATCCTTCGCCACAGTGATAGCCGTTGCATTCACGACGAAGAAGATCAGCAGCAGGAAGCAGCAGTCGATCATGGGCGACATGTTCACGTCGCCTTTTACCTCGTCCTCTCCCTTAGCTTTCTTTTTTCCCATATCGATTCTTAGTTGATGATTGGAATATTCTTTGGTGTACCCTGAAGCGCCGGGGTGTGCTTGATCGCGTCCTCATCCGGACCCGTCACCCCAGCGTTCAGCCTTCCCGCCCGGACTCAGGCCTGAGCTTCCTCGTCCCCGGTATCCAGGCCCTCGGGAATACGTGCCAATTGAGCCTCTGCGTTGATAACGTTGATCGAGGTATTCACCATTTCCTCAATGGTATTCACGCAGTCTGCCTCCAGCGCCTGCGCACGCTTCTTGAGGAAGAAGAAGCCGGGGATAGCGATAATGGAGATGATCAGACCCCAGAAGGTAGTGAGCAGAGCCACGGAAATGGAACCTGCCAACTGAGTCGGGTCCGCCTGTCCTGACTCAGCCAAGATGGCGAATGCACCCACCATGCCTTGCACCGTACCGAACAGGCCTATGGACGGAGCAATTGAACCACTCAGGGCCAACATATCCACGTACTTCATCGTCTGCGGTCTCTCATTCGATGTGAAGTCGGCGATGGCATCCTCAATGGCATCTTTGCCGAGGTCCTCCGGGCGGTTGGCATCGATGTTGGGCAAGGCGTAAGCGACGAGGCGTCCGAGGAATGTGGGGCTCGTGGTAGCAAGTTGGATCGCCGATTGAACACGGCACTCCGTCATGAGTGAGAGCAACTGCGAACGCAGGTCCTCCGGGCAAAACTTCTCTTTGGAAAGCGACATAATACAGAACACGAGCAAGAAGATGGTCGCCGCAAGCAGGATAACCAGCGGTATCATTGTCCAACCACCGTCAATAACCCATTTGTCAAGCATCGTTTTCTGAGTGGCAGCGGCGCCTTCTCCTGCCTCCTGAGCCAATGCTGAAGGCATCGTGTACAATGCTGCCATCCCGAGGAAAAGGACACGGAACCCAACGCGAGTAATGATCGTTTTCATAGTAGTAAAACTAATGTCTGTGCAGATTTGACAAGTCTCTATTTAACCGAATTTTGATGAGAAGGCAAGAAAGATTTGCATCCTATGTGCATTTTTTGGTTTTTTTGAACAGAACTCCTAGAAGCGGGGGGCTGGGGCGCCTATGGGCGCCCTATGTACGATTTTCGATTTACGATTTACGATTTCGGGGAATTCGCGTGCGAAGCACGTTCCAGCGGAGCCGATGCGGAGCGGAATTTTTGAAGCAATGCGAGGTGTTAGCTAGAAAGGGGCGGTGGGCGCCTATGGGCGCCCTATGTACGATTTTCGATTTACGATTTACGATTTCGGGGAATTCGCGTGCGAAGCACGTT
>CANQSY010000093.1 GCA_947626635.1 uncultured Akkermansia sp. | reverse complement strand
CGTCACTATTTTACCCCTCTCTTCGCATGACCTCAACTATTTCTGTCATATGTCGCATTTGTTCTTGCAATTCACACGGCATTATACTTGACGCGTTCACCGGCTCGGTGTTCATTTGTACCTTTTGATTCTCTATTCAGGTCTGTGTCTTGCCATTCTATGCCGGAAAGGGCATCAGCGAGATAAGGCGGTTCAATTCTCTCTCTCAATTCACTGTTTGTGACGCTTGACAGTGAGGAGGCGGGTCGGTATGATGAAAAGCAGCATGAAGTCGCGCATGGACGAGCTGGAGGAATGGGGGACGGATGTGATATTTAACCGGGCGCATGGTTTTCGGGCGTGGGCGATGCGGTGTATCCTGCGGTTGGGGTCCTGGGTGTTTTACTTCATCGTCAAGATACGTTTGTTTTTGTTCAGGAGGAGATTACGGACGGTACACTACTTGGGAATGTTCGTGGTGAGTGTGGGGAACATTACGGCCGGTGGTACGGGAAAGACTCCGGTGGTAGAGTTGTTGGCGCGGACCCTGGCGGCGCGCGGGCGTAAATGTGCCATATTGACGCGTGGCTACAAGAGTGCGGATTTGCCGATGCCGCAGCAGTGGCGAAACGCGCAGGGACGACGCATCAAAAATATACCGAAGATAGCGAGCGACGGGAAAGCACGGTATCTTTCTCCTCTTTACGCCGGGGATGAGCCATACATGCTGGCGCGAAATTTGGACGGCGTTGCGGTGCTGGTGGATAAGGATCGCGTGAAGTCGGGAATGTTTGCCATTGAGCAGCTTGGGAGTAATACGTTGATATTGGATGATGGGATGCAGTATCTCAAGCTGAGGCACGAGATTGACATCGTGTTAGTAGATTGCGGTTTTCCATTCGGCACGGGGGCATTGTTGCCGCGCGGAACGATGCGCGAGCCTCGTGCCAGCCTCTCTCGCGCCAGTTACATTATCCTCACCAAAAGCGAAGGAAAACCGCAGGATCAACTTATTTCCACAATACGCAAGTATAATAAACTTGCTGACATCATCGTCACCAACCACACGCCTGACTACCTGGAAAATGTATTCACCGGGGAACGTATGCCCTTGGAGGCTTTGCAGGGCAAGTATGTGGCGTGTCTGAGCGGGATCGCCCGTCCGGAGAGCTTCGAAAAGCTCGTTGAAGAACAAGGCGCTCACATCGAAATACGCCGCCGTTACCCTGATCACCATTGGTTTGACCAGGCCGAAATGGATGCCTTTGTGCAGCGCTGCGCGGATCGGGCTATTGATTTTATCGTAACGACGGAAAAAGACGCCGTGCGATTCCTTAAACCGGACGAGATGGACGTGCCGATTTTCTTTTTGCGTATCCGTATTGAGATCTTGCAGGGAGAAAAGGAATGGGAACGTCTCATCAATAATATATGCGGCTTAGCTGAGCCTCAGCCTCCTCCGCAGTGGGGAAAGGTGCTTTGAGAAAACCGGCTGTGAAGTGCAAGAACAAATGCAACGGGTGAAAGACAGGCAGAGTTGCTCAACTCAAACCACAAAGTCAAACGCGACCTGCTTACTAAGATGATTTCCATCCGCAACACGGACGGCGGACTCGTGGTGCAGCGCAAATTACACAAAAGCTTAACTTTTGCCCCGAAGGGCGAGGCATCGATGGGGCGCTTTGACTCCCCGTGCCACAGGCGCGCGAATTCCCTGAAATCGTCAATCGTCAATAGGCGCCGCCAGGCGCCCCGGGAGTGTTTTTTCATGGGACGGATGTGCATTGAGACAAAGTCTTCTGTGAAAAGGCTTTTCAAGGGATGTTTTTTTTGATAGAATGAACCCCGACTTACGCGAACGAGAAAACATAAGCAGCGCGCCGACCGGCAGCGCATGATTCATGATTATGAGCAAAGAAAAAGAACAGCAGACGGATAGGATGATGACAGGTGCCGAAATTCTCGTGCAGAGCCTCGTGCGCGAGGGTGTGGAAATTGTGTTTGCATACCCGGGAGGAGCAAGCATGCCGATCCATCAGGCGCTCAGCAAGGAGCCGTCCATACGGACGATATTGCCTCGCCATGAGCAGGGGGGCGGTTTTGCGGCGGAGGGCTATGGACGTCTGACAGGGAAAGTGGGGGTATGTATGTCGACATCGGGTCCCGGCGCAACCAATCTGATCACGGCAATAGCCGATGCCTTTCTGGATTCGGTTCCCCTGGTGGCGATTACTTCGCAGGTGGGCAAACCTCTCATTGGCAGTTCAGCTTTCCAGGAGACAGATGTGTTCGGCATGACTGCGCCGATCGTGAAGCACAGCTATTTGGTTACGCGGGTAGAAGACATACCCCGCATTGTGAAAGAAGCTTTTTTCATAGCCCGTACCGGGAGACCGGGACCTGTGGTGATTGACATACCCAAGAATTTTCAGGAGATAAGCATTGAGCCGGACTTTGAGCAGGAGATGGATCTGCCCGGTTACCATCCGGACATCAAGTTGCCCAAGGATGAGCTTGAAAAAGCCTTGCCCATCTTGCTCTCCGCTAAACGACCCGCCATTTATGCCGGCGGTGGAGTGGTCATCGCCGAAGCTTCGACGCAACTCAGGGAGCTCGCGGAACGCTGGCAGAGCCCCGTTGCGACCACTCTCATGGGGGTTGGCGTTATGCCGGAGAATCATCCTCTTTCCGTGCGGTGGCTCGGAATGCACGGTCCGGTGTTTGCCAACAACACCGTGAACGAGGCAGATGTTGTACTCGCTATCGGGACGCGGTTTGACGATCGGGTCACCGGCGCTGTTGAGCGTTTTTGCGAGCACGCGCGCATTATTCACATTGATTGCGATGCCGCGGAGCTCAACAAAAATAAGCGAGTCGAACTTGCCATCCGGGCGGATGCAAAGGAGGCCCTCGTCTTCCTCAATACGCGGTTGGAAGCCATGGGGTATCCTGTGAAGGAGTATGCCCTCGACAATAGGCCGGAGTGGTTTGGCATCATTGAGGCATGGAAGAAGAATTACCCGCTTACCTACGAGAAGCGTGAACACGAAATCGCACCGCAGCAAGTGGTGGAAGAGCTCTATCACCAGCTTGAGGGACAGGACGCCATCATTTGTACGGGGGTTGGTCAGCATCAGATGTTTACCGCCCAGTTCTTCAAGTTCGACAAGCCGCGTCGATTGTCTACATCCGGTGGCCTTGGTTCTATGGGCTATGGGTTACCGGCAGCCATGGGTGCGCACGTGGCCTATCCGGACATCCCCGTGGTGAACATAGACGGCGATGGTTCATTCCTGATGAATGTGCAGGAGTTGGCTACCATCCATATCGAGCGTATGCCGATTAAGTGCATCATTATGGATAATCAGCACCTTGGCATGGTCGTGCAATGGGAGGATCTCAAGTACGACTCCAACCGTGCCAACACCTTCCTCGCTGACCCCCGAGCAGAATACGACCCCACGCACCATACGCCGGAGCTCATTTATCCGAACTTCCCAACGGTTTGCGCCGGATTTGGCATCAAGTGCGAGAGAGTGGTGGAGCCGTCCGACCTCGCGCCCGCCATCAAGCGTATGCTGGAGTCCAAGGAAGCGTACGTGCTGGATGTTATGGTGCCGCACGATGTTCACGTGCTGCCGATGATACCCGGTGGCATGGGGTATCGGGATGTGGTCCTGGAGCGTATAGCCGGAGACGGAAAAGGGCGCAGGGCTTCCGATTTAGGCCGCAAAATACCCTCAGCCTTGTGAAACCCCGGCTTTAGTAGCTTGGGTTGTAGAGGGCGTTGCGTCCAAGGTCTTCCTCGATGCGCAGGAGTTGGTTGTATTTTGCGAGTCTCTCAGAGCGCGATAATGATCCGGCTTTGATGTACGGGGCGTTCATTGCAACGGCGAGATCGGCGATGAAGCTGTCTTCTGTCTCACCGCTACGGTGTGAGATGATAGGTGAATAGGCGTGCGCGCGGGCCATACGAATGGTGGAGAGAGTTTCCGAGAGCGAGCCGATTTGATTCGGCTTGACAAGGATGGCGTTTGCGATTCCTTGTTCAATACCACGTCGGAGAAATAGCGGATTCGTCACAAAGAGATCATCGCCCACCAACATGCAGCGCTCGCCAAGCTGTCGCGTGAGGTGGAGCCAGCCCTCCCAATCGGTCTCTGCACAGCCATCCTCAATGGAAATGATAGGGTAGTGCGCGATGAGCTCCTCGTAGAAGGCCGTTAGTTCACGAGAGGTGAGCTGTTCGCCCCCTCCCTTGCGGAAAGTGTAGAGACGTTTCTCGACGTCATAAAACTCACTGGCTGCGGCATCCAATGCGAGGAACACCTCTTCACCCGGATGATACCCGGCGCGTGAGATAGCAGTCATTATGACATCCAGAGTCTCCTGCACACTGTTTAGTTTCGGAGCAAATCCGCCTTCGTCTCCGACACCGGTGCTGAGACCCTTTGTCCGTAGAACTTCCGCGAGCGAGTGAAATACTTCACTGCCGCATCGCAACGCCTCCCGAAAGGATGTGAACCCCCGTGGAACGATCATGAATTCCTGAAAATCGATGGGTGCGTCAGAATGAGCTCCGCCGTTGATGACGTTCATCAACGGCACGGGCAATACTTGCGCTCCTGCGCCGCCCAGATACCGATACAGAGGCAATCCGACGGCCTGCGCGGCCGCGCGGGCTCCTGCAAGTGATACGGCGAGAATAGCATTGGCTCCGAGTCTCTCTTTTTGAGCCGTGGAATCTATTTCCTTCATCCGACGATCGATTTCCGTCTGTTCCGTGACATCTAGTCCGAGCAGCGCCGTCGCTATCTCCGTCTGTACATGCCGTACCGCTTGTGCCACACCTTTCCCCCCATAACGCATGCGATCCCCGTCCCTCCATTCTTTTGCCTCGTGAGAACCGGTTGAAGCACCACTCGGTACGGAAGCTCTGGCGCTGATTCCGCAACAGAGCACTATTTCCGCCTCAACAGTGGGATTGCCCCGGGAGTCAAGTATTTCTCGCGCATTGATGCTGGTAATGAATGTGTCCATACTGGGAGCTCCCAGCGTAGCACACATCATCATTTTATGCAAGAATATGATACTTAATAGTTAGAAGATTTAATTCTCTGCAAAATCTTCCATCAGTCTTCTCGGGCAAATAAAGGAAAGGCGTTTTGTTGCCACTCAATGCGCGGAATGGCGGCAGGGGCCAGGTAAACCTCGATGACGTCGAAGCGAACGGGAACTCGGCGTCCGAGCAGCGAGAGCCAATTTCGTGCGCCGATACGCAGGAGTCGACGTTTTGAGTGATTGATGGCGCGGGAAGGTGTTCCGTATTGGGGCGAGATGGTGCTTTTCACTTCACAAATGACGAGAACATCACCATCACGAGCGACGATGTCAAGTTCGCCTCGCCTCCCCCAGCGAAAGTTGCGGCGAAGGATACGCAGACCGTGCGCGCGCAGATACGATGCCGCCACGAGTTCTGCGTACATGCCGCGGTATTTTTTGTCCGGTGCAGTAGCCTCAGAACTCCAGGGGCAGCATCGTTTGTGCAACAGGTGCAAACGAGCGGCGATGGTGTGGAGTAATTCCATAGGTTTGGATAGCGAGGAGGTGTTCGCGTGTGCCGTAGCCGGCATTGTGATTCCAGCCGTATTGAGGAAAGAGAGCGTGCAGTTCACGCATAAGGCGGTCACGGTGCACCTTGGCGAGGACGCTGGCGGCAGCGATGCTGAGGCACTTCGCGTCTCCCTTGACGATGCTGCGCGAAGGGAAGGGGAATCCCGGCACAGGGAGACCGTCAATGAGGCAAAAATCCGGCTGTTGAGGGAGATTTTGCGCCGCACGAGCCATGGCAAGATGAGTAGCGCGCAGGATGTTGAGACGGTCGATTTCTTCCACGGAGGCGGCTCCGATGGCCTTGAGTACGGAGGAATCCTCCATGAGTTGTTCGTAGAGTTGCTCGCGCTTGTGAGCGGTGAGTTTCTTGGAGTCGGTGAGCCCGGGAAGAGAGTAGCCGTCTGGTAGGACGACGGCTGCAGTTACAACGGGACCGGCTAGCGGACCACGTCCCACCTCATCAATACCGCAGACAACGCGGCGCCCATCGGCGTGCGCCATTTCCTCGAATTGCCTATCCGGGACGATTTTCATTTTTTGCCTTGTTTGACGGGGCTTTTCGGGCGTAGGGAGCTTGGCAAGGGGTCGCCGGATTTGAGTTCGTGCAGGACCTCGATATCGTCCAGGTAACGGCTCACAGGTGTGGCGGGACCCGAAGATTCAGCGCGCAGCATGTGCATGGCTTCTGCGTAGGTGTCAAAATTGGCGGGCTGAGACTCACCGAGTCGGGTTATTTCGAACCAATCCAGGAAATCGCGTCCGCGAACGGAGGCTTCCTGGTAGGCGATGCGCAGCTCACGCAGTGGCGCGAGGATTTTTTCAACCTCCGAGGCAGGTGTATCGCGAGAGAGTTCGGCAACGGCCCGACAGTATTCCGTGATAATAGAACGATATCCGGGAAAGGCCCGCAGATTGAGCTCCACAAGGCGATCCATACAGGGATGCAGTTGACGCTTCCAGTCCGGCAGTTTCATGATCTCCTGGAGTTGATCAAGGCTCACGGAAAACGGGAGGCGAGTTTCTTGGTCCATGCCGGTAAAGAGCAGGGCCTCTTTGAGTAATTTTTCTGTTTCGAGAGGCGTGTACATCTCTGCGGTGCTCGGCATGGCGAGGGCGGCAAGTTCGAGAGCCCACCATTTGCTGAAGGTGGTACTATCGGTACTCAGTTCGTGAAAGTGCGTGCCGATCATTTCCTGGGGCTTGCCCTCAATAGTAAGCGACTCCGCCAGTAGGTTGCGTAATCGCTGTGCGCCGTCGTTTTGGTGGAGCAACCCCATGATGAGGACTCCGCAGGATACCTCGTACATTTGACGTGAACCTGCATCCAGCACCTCCGGATTTATTGTGCCGATGATATCCTCAGGCGTCATCATATCCGCCTTGTTGAATAGATTGCGGTAGAGTCTCCTGTCGATCTGCCCCTCTCGCCATAGCAACGCTTGTTGGATGCCTGTGATTATCCATGGAGGGATCTTCAAATAGTCCGGCAGAGCATTCGGACGGATGCCGCGCAGCGCATATTCGTAGAGGAGCATGGTGATGATGGCGTCATCCATTTTCCGTAAATCGATACCACCGCCGGCAAAGATACGGATTTGCAAGTTGGGCTCCTCGCCAATGATTCGTACGCGGGTACGGATAGGATTGGGCTTGGCCGGGTCAGCCGTCGTGCCCCAGAGACGAATGGAAATGGCGTATTTCCATTTCTCGTCGATGCCGAGCATTGTATTGAAATGTTTGCGCAGGTCGTCCGCATGCGATGCAATGGCGCCCATGCGCAGAACATCTCCGCCGCTCACAGAGAACATACGGGAGGTGGAGACAACGTGCTTGTCTTCAACCACGTATTTCGTCGGCACCGGCTTACGAATGTCCGGCACGGTGTCCTCCGGAGCCGGCGGTATGTCAATCATCCATGCCGGCAGGTCATCCACCGGTGGTTGATCCTCCAGTTTGTCGGTTGGATCCACCCCATTGACATCTTGCCCCGTTTCAACGATCGTGTCGTCATTCTCCTGTCCGTACACCAGACAGAAGAACATTGCCAGAACCACGCCTGTCACACATTTTTTCACTCCCCCTTATGCTACCAGACCTTGCCATGCTTTGCAACGGAAAAGCTCGCTGTTTGCGGCGAGTGTGGATCGCAAAATTAAATGCGACAGCTTCTTGGCACAAAAAAGGGGTGCCAAGAAGTTCAAAGTATACTAT
>CANQSY010000092.1 GCA_947626635.1 uncultured Akkermansia sp. | reverse complement strand
AGTTTGCGGAGGACAAGCAGCCGCTGACGGATGCGCAGGTGACGGCGGCGGGGATTGCGCGCGAGGGGAAGATTGGCAGCATTGGGTACCGGATAGGGCGCAACGCGTGCGACAGCGTGATGGATGCTCTGCGCAACAAGGTGATTGAGGACTCGGACGCGCTGGCGATAGCTGACTTTTGCCCGGGCAACGAGCGGGTGCAAGGCAAGGGGTTGAAGGTGATAATGGAGGGAGGGAGCAAGACGGAGGCGCGGACGCGGATGGAGACGGAGCTGGGGCGGATTAAGATGGAACAGGCGGCAGGAGTGGACACGGGGACGGATTTGTTCGGCGGTGTGCTGGAGGATGAGGATTTTTGGGATTTCGTGGCGAAGTATGTGAAGGCGAAGAGGAAGGAACTGGATGACCATGCGTCTTTCCTGAGGAACCTTACGAAGAAGAAGGCGGAGGAGCTGTCGAAGCTTTACCATGTGGACGCCGGGGACCCGCAGGCGAAGAAGAAGTTGCTCAAGGCGATTGACGAGAAGCGCGCGCGGTGGAAGAGTCCGTTCACAGACCAGGATATTATGAAGGAGATTGTGGACGCGTATAAAGCGGACCAGGGGAAGCCGGCGGCGCAGGTGTTCGAACGGTATGCGCAGATGCTGCGGGAGAGGGAGAGCGGCGTGACGGATTATAGCACGCGGGAGGATGAGAAGAAGTATCGCGTGGAGAATGATACAACGGGGCTTGCAAGACACCTGAACGAGAAGGTGAATTACGTGGAGATTACTTACTCCGGGGATGTGAAGCAGAGGAGATGGAGGCGTATGCTAGAGAGCGAGGGAGGGGTATTTCTGAGGCCATGTACAGCAAGGAAGTCATTGCCGCAAAATTGCAGGAGTTGGCCGAGAAGTACCCTGATGGTTTGAAGATAGGCAACACTAGATTTACTGTGTTATTCCCGGCTTCACGCAACAAAGCGAAGCAAGCGCAGGGACGAAGCAGAAGCGCAAAGAAGAGTAAGGCGAGGGATGAGCTGGAGGAGGTTATTAAGAGGGCTGTTCACTTGAATACGACGGTTGCCGAAGGAAACGCCAGCACAGGGAAAAGAAAGAGCAAACGCCTACAATGGAAAAAGAGGTTTGAGAGATTTGGCTACCCTGTTCATTTGAACGGAGAGGAATTGGTGCTCTGGTTCAATGGAACAGATGTACAAGACAAGGCTAATGTCGTGGATTTTTACGAGTATGGTTTAGCCGAAGTGGATAAAAAAGAAGCCGGAGAGACCAGCTCAACGGCTATAAGAACCGCTTCCGGTCAAACTCCGGCTTCTGGGACAACTTTAGGAGATGTTTTGTCGCGAGTCAAGGATAAAAATGTGGTGGACGTGAAAAAAGATTCTTCTGATGGAGAAGAAGTGACGGATTACTCGGTGATAGGGGAGAGTGCGTTGACGTGGGATAAGTACAAGAAGCGCGCATTTAAGGGGCGCGACGATGGGAAGATGAGGGCTGAGATAGACGCGAGTAAGGCGAGGGTGACGGATAGGGCGAATATGCTTTTATTCTGGCCGGATCATTTTGCGAGGTGGGTTGCGGAGGTGCGCGGCGCGGGGGCGGATAAGGAGCTGCGCAAGGCGTATAGGGAGGCGACGAGGGGGAGGAAGTATGATGCGGAGGCGGTGGAGCTTGTGGGGCGTGAGCTGGTAGAGAATGCACCGGCGGATATTAGGGATTTTGTGCAGTGGGAGCGGGAGTATGAGAATGTGGCGAAGGCGGTGTATGAGGAGGGGACGCTGGAGAGGGTAAGCGCGATGGATGAGGTAAAGCGGAAGTATAAGGTAACTGGCAGTAGTGAGAAGCTGGGTGATGTGCTGGATTATCCGGAGCTTTATGAGGCATATCCGCAGTTGCGCGATTATGTTGTGGCGGTGGGTGCCTTGCGTGGCAATGCGCGCGGGGAGTTTTATAGGGCTTTAGAGATGATTCAGTTGTCTATTGAGTTGAAGAATGAGCAGGAGGCGCGCAGTACGCTGTTGCATGAGGTGCAGCATGCGATTCAGGGGATTGAGGGGTTTGCACGCGGGGGATATGAGAGTGAGGCGGCAAGATTGGCGAGAGAGAGGGGGATGGAGAGAGAGGGGTTGAGCGAGTATGATTATTATTTGCGGATGGCGGGTGAGATTGAGGCGAGGAATGTGCAGGCGCGGAAGGATATGACGGGGCGGGAGAGGCTGGAGCGGGCGTTTAATGAGACGCTGGAGTTCCCGGGGGAGGCGATTGTGGATTTTTCGCCGAGCGGGGCGAGTCCGGTGACGGATTATAGTGTGGCGGGGATGAAGGCGAGGACGGCGGCGGCGAACATGGATAAGGTGTATCGGGATCCGGCGGACGGGAAGGAGAAGTTTGTGATACCGACGGCGAATGCGCGGCTGAGTACGGGGTTTACGCTGGGGCAGCTTAAGTCACCGGTGGGCGGGCATAAGGACGCGAGCTTGGGGGCGATATTGGAGTATCCGGAGCTGTATGAGGCGTACCCGGAGTTGAGGAATATGCGGGTGCGGCTGTATAATCCGAAGATGCAGGACGGGACGGGCGGATTTTTTGCGAGACCGCAGGGGAAGGAAGCCGGGTATTTGGCGCTGAACACCGGGGTGGGGATGACGCCGGAGAGGGTGCTGGAGACTCTGCTGCACGAGAGTCAGCACGCGATACAGACGATAGAGGGGCACGCGATAGGGGCGTGGAGTATGAGCGTGGAAGATGCGCTGGCGTATTTGAAGCGGGCGATTAAGCTGCGCAAGGCGGCTATCAAGGCAGGAGGGGATGATGCGTGGAACAGGGAGAATCTTGCGTATCTGGAGTCGATGGTAAAGATGGTGCAGGGCAAGGAGGGAGCGAAGATGCAGGATATGGCTCTTTCGCATGTGTACTGGTATTCGCACGGGGAGCAGGAGGCGAGATTTACCGGAAGCAGCAAGGACGGCGACCCGATGGCGGAGGGAAGCGGGATGACAGAGAATAGCCCGACGACGTGGACGATAGCGGTGCCTGGGGAGGCGACGGAGCTTGGCGGGGTGACGTTCGGCGGGATGGGGCGTTTTTCGTACCTGCTGGAGAGCAGGTTGGGGACGGCGGGGGAGTTTAATTATGACCGGGCGGTGTACCAGATGAAGGAGGCGGTGGTGAGGAGGATGAGGGAGCTGCGGATGCTTGGAGATAGCGGAGATGAGCGGGCGCGCGGGGTGCAGCTCGCGGCGGAGGCATTGGCGACGATGGAGAGCCTGGAGAGTTTGCTGCCTGCGACGTATCGGTTTGGGCTGGAGGCGTACAAGGTGTATTTTTCGAGCTACGCGAAGTTGGCTGAGAGCGGGAGCGCGGCGGAGGCCGGGCGGATGGTGCCGATGACGGGATGGGATGAGCGGATGAGAGGGGCGTACAACCGCATAGCGCAGATGTTGCTAGAGGGGTCGGTTTACCGTGGGGATAAGGAGTTTTGGGGGAAGCACTGGGATAAGGTGGAGGAGATACTGCCGCCGCTGCAGGAGAAGTGGGAGGAGCTGATGAGGACGCGAGTGGGTGGGCTGCTGAGAGGCAAGGCGCGCAAGGATGCAATCGATGCGGCATGGAGTGCGCTGAGGCACGAGCTGCCGGAGGAGATGACGACGCTGATGCAGGCGGTGGGCGAGGTGAGGATGGATAAGCTGATGGCGAAGTTTATGGAGAGGGTGGCGCTGCAGTTGGATGCGTTCCGGAAGGATAAGACGCTGGGGAAGATTCGCCGCGTGGTGGGGTCGTTGTCACCGATGCCGGGGGAGAATGGGAAGCCTGTGAAGGGGAGGATGGACGCGGAGAGGTACAAGAAGGTGGTGGACCTGGTGCGGCTGATGGAACTGACGCGCGGGCAGAAGGAGCTTTTTGAGCTGGAGAGGTACACGGGGGAAGGGACGGAGAAGGCGTGGGCGGACTTGGAGCCGAACGATACGGTGACGGTGAAGACGTACGATGCGGACGGGAAGGAGCTAGAGATAGCGTGCAGCAAGGAGGAGTATGAGACGTACGCGTGCTTTGAACTGATGACGGCTTCGCAGGCGGAGGCGGCGAGCAGGGCGCTGGGCGAGTATATTGCGACGGGGAGGCAGGCATGGGATAACGCGCAGGAGGCGGCGAGGAGGAGGATAGATGAGTTGTGCGCTCCGGCGATGGAGAAGTACGGCGAGACGGAGAATGAGAAGAAGGCGAGGAGGGAGAGGCAGCAGAGGAAGGCGATGCCGCTGGTGAAAAAGACGCTGAACTTCCTGGGATTCAGCATGAACGATGCGCAGTTTTTCGACGCGTGTTCGAAGATACCGGAGATTGAGAAGTGGACGAAAGATGCGGTGTATCGCATTGCGAGCGCGCACACGTATATCGAGGCGAAGGAGAGGGACCGGCAGGAGTTTATGACGCAGGCGGCGCGGGAGGCGAGCGGGGAGAAGGATGACAAGAAGGTGCGCGATTGGCTGGACGATACGCGGCGGAACAGGGACACGGGGATCAAGCTGGTGGAGCAGAGGCCTCCTTTCTACAAGTTGGAGACGGAGAAGATGAGGTTGCAATTCATGGGGCTGTTGAGGAGGAAGACGCACAAGAAGAAGAATGATGTGCAGGCGATGGCGGCGAAGCTGCTGGCGGATGGGGAGAGCTGGGATTGCATCAATGTGGCGATTCAGACGATGGCGGCGAGGGATATGGAGGCGAAGAGCGGGAAGATGAAGCAGGGGTGGCTGTTTTTTGGGGCAGGGTTTGAGGAGGAGCTGAAGCAGAGGGGAAGGTTTGCGGCGAGGTCGATTGAGTTTTTGAGGCAGAAGATTAAGGCGGGAGAGGGGGCGCAGAGGGCGAGCGAGAATGCGGAGGAGGTGGCGCGGCAGGGGTACACGGTGACGCGCAAGGAGGGGAGCGAGGAGTACACGCTGGAGGAGCTGGTGAGGCTGATGGAGAGGTTTAAGCACATGGCGAGCGATGCGGAGTTGATGCGCGATTCGCTGGAGTGGGACGGGGAGAGTAAGCTGGACCCGATTGCGAGGTATTTGACGCCGGAGAGGAAGGAGGATATGGAGGAGCAGATGCGCCGGGAGCAGGAGGAGAAGGAGCGCGAGGCGCGGGAGTACCTGGAGGCGCATGTGGATTCGCTTTTCGGGGGAGATGGGATGGGGAGCGCGCAGATGGTGGAGAGGAATGAGGGGGAGAAGAGGTACCGGGTGGTGAATGATACGACGGGGTTAAGCGAGCATTTGAATGATGTGGTGAAGCCGATTGAGATTAACTTCACTCCGTCGGATACGCCGGTTGGAGGAGCGACATGGCTAAAGGATTTTAAGGACTTTTACTCAAAGTATCTTGCGGGAAAAGAACTTGTGATAAAGAGGTCCGGGCATAAGTTGTATTTCCATGACTCCACACAAGCTAAAAAAACTGCCGCCAAAGGTGTGAGAAACCAGAAGAAGAATGAGGCAGGTAAGAAGATAGAGCAAGTGATTGTGGAGGCTTACCATCTCCAGCAAGAAACTCCGGAGCATAAAGAAAAGGAAGGAGTTCAAAGAGGGAGAACGATTGAAACTGTTGATAAGTTTCATGTGTTCGGGCATCCAATCACGGTGAACGGGGAGAAGATGATGATGTGGTTTGCGGCAGTTCATCGCAAGGATGAAGCGGATCCGAAGCGTTTACGCTTTTACGAGTTCGGGACACCGAAGGTTATACAAAAGAAGATGGGGACACCGCCAGTCGAGGACATAAAATCCCATCTCGCAGCATCCCCATCTGAGGACACTTTAGCAGATTATCTCAAAGACGTCAATAGTGATTTTGAGGGGAAGCCGAAAATTGTGGAGGAGGAGAGTGCGGGCGAGTCTTCGATGTCGGTTGTGGATGCGAAGGAGCGGGGTTTATTCAAGGATGGGGTGATGGAGGTGGAGAATGGGGTGATTGTGGATGGGGGGGCGGATTTTAGCGCGTCGGTGGATTTTTCGCATGTGAGTCCGGCGTTGTATCGGAGGCCGGATAAGGAGCATGTGGGGACTGGGGAAGGGAATCAGGTGTATGGATGGGGGTATATTTACGGGGCGACGAATCCGGAGGTGAATAGGTCGTATCACAAGAATTTTACCACTCGAGAGATCCTTTTAGTGAAAGCGAACGGTAAAGGGTACGAAACAGTACCCATGGAAGACACGCTTAATGAGTTAAGAAAAAGGGGCGTAACTAAAGATATTTCAAAAACGTTGCGACATAATATTGGGTTTCAAAGCAAAAGCGATTACGAACACGCCGTTAGTATATGCACAGACTCCATACGCTACGAGAAAACGATACTCGAGGAAAGCGAGCAAAAACACGATAAAAGAAGACAAGAGATAGCTAAAGCAATAATTGCCGGCAATGAACAGGATATTATTATTCTAAACTACCTTGCCGAAAATGATATTTTTATAAGGAACGGAGACGTGAAGAATCCTGTAAATTATCGGATGCGCGCAGATGTGGACGATGATAACTTGCTACATTGGGACACAACGCTGGCGCGTGGTAGAAATTTGGACAGCCCGGACTTCGGCGGAGCTTTTTACGGAGCTGACGTTATCAAGACAATTATAGGAGGACATAAAGACTTTGAAGGCGTCGATTTAAGCAAGCCTTCGGAAATCCTTATACGCTTCTTGAATTATTTTATAAATGCGAATGACACAGAAGAGGCGTACTACCAATTTAAGCGCGGCGTTGACATAGATTTTATTGATGATTGGCAATCAGAGTTTAACGCTGCAAACTACAATATGGAAGATTTGCAGTACTGGATGGAGCGCGTGGTGAACAGATGCCTAGACGGTGAGCGTATTTACAAGTATCTAACGCGATCCTTGGGGAGTCCACGTGCGGCGAGCGAATGGCTGGATGAGCATGGGATAAGGGGTGTGAAGTATATAGACGGCGCGACGAGGTATAAGGAGGATAAGACGTACAACTATGTTATTTTTAATCCGGATTATATTGAGGTGATTGCTATCAATAATCGGCATGAGTGGAGTGAGTACTCGGAGGATAATCCGGATTGGCAGCGGCCGGAGGAGGTGTTTGGTGATGGGGAGGGGTCGTTTAGTATGGTGCGGATTGAGGGGCAGGGGACGGATGGTGTGGTGTCTGGGTTTAGCGCGAGTATGACGAGCGCGGAGGTGGCGAGGCTGAGGGCGCATTGGAGGGAGAATTATGATGGGAGGCCGCCGGAGGGGTGGTATGTGCATGGGCGGCAGAGTAAGAGGGATTTGCAGACGGGGTATGTGGTGCAGTGCACGAGGGATAATAATGTGGCGCGGTTTTATGCGGGGAAGGGTGATGATGAGTCGAGTATTTGGTATATTCGCCCGAGGGAGGGGGAGAAGTTGATTGATATGAGGACGGAAGAGGGGCGGGAGGCTGTGCGGGAGTTTGTGCGGGATTGTGTGGAGGATTACTATGCGCTGACGGATATGGCGCGGCAGTGGGCGAGTGATCACGGGATGGATATGTATACGGATGATGGGGAGGTGCGCGAGGAGGTTATCGATGGTGTGGTGGATGCGTTTGATCCGGTGGATATTGAGGGGTCTGCGGAGGCGTATGACCAGCCGGAGTTGATGGGGCCGTTCTGGGAGTATGTGGGGGCGCCGATGGTGGTGACGTCGCATGATGGGGCGGTGGTGCTGGATGTGGAGAATGTGGATGCGGTGATGGTGGCTGACGGGGCGGCGGAGGATTTTTATGTGAGTTGGGAGGAGATGGATGAGCGGGTGTGGAGTAAGCAGGATTTCAGCGGGGCGATGAGGAGGGCGAGGGAGATGGAGCTGACGAGGAGGGTGCATGAGTTGTTGCTGGGGAGGAGAGAGGAGAGGGAGGCGAAGGCGATGGTGGAGGCGTGGGATGATTGGATGGCGAGGTTTAAGGTGGTGATGGCAGGGAAGGAGGGGGAGAGGAGCAGGCTGGGGAGGGGGATGGAGGCGATGGCAAGGATGGTGGCGCTGCTGGAGAGTACGAGGGCGGCGTTGCCCGGGAGGTATCGCGTGGGGTGGCTGGATGTGCAGTTGAGGTGGGCGACGTGGTATGCGCAGATGATGGAGAGCGGGGAGGTGAAGATGAG